>DATMKQ010000162.1:0-16185 GCA_035571275.1 Trebonia sp. | reverse complement strand
ATCCAGCACCGGGCCGGCATGCAGACCTCCAAGACCATCATCGCCATCAACAAGGACCCCGACGCGCCCATCTTCGAGATCGCCGACCTCGGCATCGTCGGCGACCTGTTCAAGGTCGTCCCCCAACTCCTCGAAGAGATCGGAAAGCACAAGCAGCTGTAGGCCGGCACCGACCATGGTCCGGTGCGGTTAGGCTAAAGCCGCCATGAGTACAATTCCGGTCGTCTACCTCGACCACGCAGCGACGACACCAATGGTGCCTGAGTCGATCGCCGCGATGACCGAGGAACTGGCGCGGTTGGGTAATCCCTCGTCGCTGCACAACGCCGGGCGGCGGGCCCGCCGGGTGGTCGAGGAGTCCCGCGAGCAGATCGCCGAGGTGTTCGGCGCACGGGCCAGCGAGGTGATCTTCACCAGCGGCGGGACCGAAGCTGACAACCTCGCCGTCAAGGGCCTGTTCTGGGCGCGCCGATCCGCTGATTCCCGGCGGCAGCGCATCCTGACCACCGCGGTCGAGCACCACGCGGTGCTCGACTCGGTGCGGTGGCTTTCCGAGACAGAAGGCGCCCGCGCCGACTGGCTCGGTGTCGACGCCGTGGGCGCGATCCAGCCCCAGGTACTGCGCGCGGCGCTGGAGGCCGATCCGGCCACCGCCGCCGTCGTCAGCGTGATGTGGGCCAATAACGAGGTCGGCACCGTGCAGCCGGTGCCGGAGCTAGCCGCCGTCGCACACGAGTTCGGAGTGCCCTTCCACACGGACGCGGTGCAGGCGGCCGCGCAACTGCTGGTGGACTTCGCCGCGAGCGGTGCGGACGCGCTGACCGTTACCGGCCACAAGCTCGGCGGCCCGGTCGGGGTAGGTGCGCTGATTCTGGGCCGTGGCATGTCGCCTGTCCCCGTGCTGCATGGCGGGGGCCAGGAGCGCGACATCAGGTCGGGCACGCTGGACGCGCCGGCCATCCGGGCGTTCGCGGTCGCGGCCGTGCTGAGCGCACGCCGCCGGGACGACGAGGCGCTGCGGCTGGCGGCGCTGCGGGACGACCTGATCCGCCAGATCCTCGCGGCCGTGCCGGACGCGATCCTGAACGGTCCGCCGCCAGGCCCGGAACGGCTGCCGGGCAACGCGCACTTCTCCTTCCCTGGCTGCGAAGGCGATGCGCTGCTCCTCCTGCTCGACGCCCGCGGCATCGCCTGCTCGACGGGATCCGCATGCACTGCCGGGGTGGCCGAACCTAGTCACGTGCTGCTCGCGATGGGCGCCGACGAGGCGCGCGCCAGGGGTTCGCTGCGCTTCTCGCTGGGCCACACCACTACCAAGGACGATGTCGACGCGCTGGGCGCGGTCATCCGCGAGGCGGTCTCTCGTGCCCGCCGCGCTGCCGCCGGCTAGCAGCCGCGCGGAGAGCAGGCGCATAGTGAGGTAATGACTGGCGTCTGGGGGACCCTTAACTACCTCGCACCCGAGTCGACGCGGAACAGGCTGTACGTCGCGCCCGGCGGCCACCTGACCACCACGCAGTACGCGCCGCGCAAGGTGTGGATCGCGAACGGGCGGGAGAGCCTCGACGATTTCGGCCTGGACCGGAGCGGATTTTCCTTGCTCAGCCATCACAGTGCGATGGTCGACTTCGGTGATCCTGATGAGCTTGAGCGTGTGTACGTGGCGCAGGCGCTGGACCTGGTTCGGCAGGTAACCGAGGCGGACGAGGTGCTGTCGCTCGGCTGGGTTATCCGGCGGGCGGGCGCGGAATTGAAAGGGGCGCAGCCGCCCGCCTCCGACGTGCACGTCGACCTGCACCCGGGCCGGGCCTCGAAGAGGTTCGATGCGATGCCGACGTCCCACTCGTGGCGGCGCGCGGTGATGACGAGTTTGTGGCGTGCGTTCAGCCCGCCGCCCCAGGACTGGCCGCTGGCGCTGCTGGACTACCGCAGCGTCGACGACGACGAGGGTGAGGCGAACCTCCTGCTCTTCGTCGACTCGCTCCCCGACCCAGACAACGTGCCCGACATCGAAGATCCGAACTCCGAGCCCGCAGGGAGCATCTTCGCCTACCGCCCCGCGCACCGATGGTGGTACTTCCCCGACATGCACGCGGACGAGGTGCTGATCTTCAAGCTGCACGACACCGACCACTGCGTGGCCTGGCGGGCACCGCACACCGCTTTCCACGACGAGGCCAGGTCGGGAGCGCACCCGCGGGAAAGCATAGAGCTGCGCACGGTAGCGTTCTTCTACTGACCTCGCCGGGCGAGGGCAACGAACCGTCCACATGGGCGGACCCCTCGCTGGTCCAGTTGTGGGGCCCTCGGTTCAGCGTCTTCGTGGTCGCCGCGCGCGACCACGCCGTCTTCTCGCTCGGAACGCTGCCCGACGACACCAAGGGCCGACGGCGCGCCGAGGACCTCGCCGCCCGCCTGCACGCCCTGCTCGACGGTGCGAGCATGACCTACGGAGAGGCGGGCCGTGCGCTCGGCGTAAACCCAAACGCTCTGCGGTACGCGGCAGCGACCGGCACGGTCGTGATCAGGTGGGAAGGCGCGCGGCAGCCGACGGTGTGGACCGTACCACCACCTGAGATCGACCCCCACGACGCCCGCCTGGAACTCGCGCGCGGTACCTGCACATCTACGGCCCGCCACACCGGAGGCCTTCGGGCAGTGGGGGGGATTGGCCGACGGTACGCCCTGGCGGCGTTCGAGGCGCTCCGCGCACGGGGAAGCGGATCGTCGTCCGCTGGGAGGACTGAGCCTTCAGCGGACGCGGTAGTGTTTGCGCTATGACAGAGCGTGATCGGGAACCTGGGCCGCGGCCAAGCCCTAAGGCCATGTTTTCCAACTGGTCCACGTACGATGCCCCGTTCGCTGTCAAGTTGCGGATGGTTGTCACCAACAACTTCACCAAGCTGCGCAAGCGCCAGTCATGCTGTGGGAACCACGGCCAGCCCGGTTGTTGAATTCCTGCCGATCCGCCCGGTACGGGCGGAACCGTCGCACATGACCACCCCCACGATCACCACCATGGCCACGACCACGATCAGCCTGGATGAGTACCCACGCTGCCGACCATCCGCCACGAGGGCGGGCTCGGATCCACCGCTAATCGCCCCGCGGCCACCGTCGGCAGGACGATACGCCCGAAATGCCTCAACCCCGCCCGGAGACATTCCGGGCAGTGTGATGAGCGTGGAAGATCGTCCGCTCGGGGGGACGGACGATGTTCCACGTTGTTCGTCCAGCGCTGCCGCGGGCAGGAGGATGCGGGAAAGGTGTTGCGGGCGGGAATTGGGTTGCCTGCCGGGGCCGGGGCCGGGGCCGGGTTGCCTGCCGGGGCCGGGGCCGGGGCCGAGGCCGGGTTGCCTGCCGGGGGCGGGGCAGGGCCGGGGGCGGGGCAGGGGCGGGGCCGGGGCCGGGCCGCATTGTCAGCTGCGGGCCGAGAGCCCGCACCCCGTCATGGGCCGCCGACGGCCCGGCGGAGGACGCGAGCCGCGTTCGCCGGCGGAGTGTCGCCGGTCCAGGCGACGTACTGGTCAGGCCGGATGAGGATGAAGCGCCGCCGGTACGCCGTTCGCTGCCCGTCGAAGGTGTCCGTGAGCACGCGCAGCGGCAGCCCGATCTCCCGTGCCGCGGCTTCGAACGCCTCCCCCGGCCGCGGGTCTGTGGTCAGCGCGACCAGGGTGTACTCCGGTCCCAGTTCCTCGAAGACGTTGCGGCCCGAGGACAGCGTGACCGGCGCGAGGTGGTGGCCAGCCCGCGCCTCGAAGGTGTGCTTCCCGTGGGCGCTGCACGCCGCGCCTTCGGGTCCCCACACGATGGACGACCCCTCGTAGTGCGGTTCGTACGTCGGAGGTGCGGTCTCTCCCGCCGTCAGTTGGCTCCACGCGCGCTCGAACTCGGCGCGGTCGCGCTGGGGGCTGTAGCGGGCCAGGAAAGCACGATCATGCTCGATTCCCCGGATGATCGCGCTCCCCGTCTCGACGAAGATCGGGCGGCGCTCCTGGGTGAAGCTGTCGAGCAGTCCGGGGCTGCCCCAGTTGTTCAGCACGGCGGCGAGCTTCCAGCCCAGGTTGACGGCATCCTCGAGCCCTGTGTTCAGCCCGTACGCGCCATAGGGCGGATGGCTGTGCGCCGCATCCCCCGCGATGAACGCCCTGCCCCGGCGGTAGGTATCGGCGATGTCGACGCGCAAATCCCAGAATCCAACGTGCTGGAAGGTACACGCTGTGCGGGATCCCGCAGCCCGCTCTATTACCGAATGGACGTCGAGATTCGCCGTTGTCGCGTCCGCGGGGACCGGTGCGTGGAAGAACCAGGTCCCGGCGTCGACCCGCCCGAAAAACCACCAGTATCCCGCGAGCTCTGGATGCAGCACGCGGTACGTGGTCCGCGGGGGAAAACGTTCCAGGTGCGCGTCCAGATCGCTGGACTGGAAAACCGCCAGCACCATGCGCTGCTGGAAATCAGCTCCACTGGACGCTATGCCTGCGCGTTCCCTGACCATCGAATGGGCGCCGTCGCAGCCGACGACGTAGGAGCCCTCGATTTCGCGGCGCGTGCCGGTCGACTCTTCCACCGCTGTCACGCGTACGCCGTCGTCTCCCAGCTGAACGTCGGTGGCGGACCAGCCAAACAGTGCGGTAACCGAATCGAGCGCGCGCACCCGGGCGCGCAGCACGGACTCCGTCAGATACTGCGGCAATCGTTCGTGCCGCTGATAGTAAAACTCGCTGACGGTCTCGCGCCCGGCCGGAGCGTACCAGTACTCACCGGCGAGGCTCTCGTATGCGGTGATGCCTCCGATCGAGAATTCCCTTGGTAGCACGCGCGCCGCGCGCAGCTCGTCCGCGCAATCCCAGCGGAAAAAGTGCTCCACGCTTCGTGCCGTGAGATTCTGCCCTTTCGGGATCGCTGAGGGCTCGATTCTGCGCTCTAGAACAATGCACGCTATTCCCGCTTTGCCGAGCGTCGCGGCCAATCCCAGACCGACGGGACCGCCTCCCACGACAATGACTGAAGTCTGGATGAGACGCCTCCTTGACCCAACTCAGCTCAACCGAACAGCGCGGACAATCCTGTCACAGCAGTCTCCGGTTTGTCGGCAGTCCCGCTGGCCGGAGTGTCCGGCGTGGTCGAAGGCGACGGATAACCTGGAGACGTTATGGGGCTCCGGGTGCTTGCCGCCATGTCTGGCGGGGTTGATTCCGCCACCGCCGCGGCTCGTGCGGTGGACGCCGGTCACGAGGTGACCGGCGTCCATCTCGCGCTGTCGCAGAACCCGCAGTCCTACCGGACCGGGGCGCGCGGTTGCTGCACGCTTGAGGACGCGCGGGACGCCCGCCGCGCCGCCGACGTGATCGGCATCCCCTTCTACGTCTGGGACATGGCGGAGCGGTTCAAGCGGGACGTGGTCGACGACTTCGTCGCCGAGTACGCGGCCGGCCGGACGCCTAACCCGTGCCTGCGGTGCAACGAGAAGATCAAGTTCGCCGCGGTGCTCGACCGGGCGCTGGCGCTCGGATTCGACGCGGTGTGCACCGGGCACTACGCCCGCATCGACGGCGGCGCGCTCAACCGGGCGGCCGACCCGGGCAAGGACCAGTCCTACGTGCTCGCGGTCCTCACCAGGGAGCAGATCGCGCACGCGATGTTCCCGCTCGGCGACACGCGGAAGACAAAGGTCCGCGCGGAGGCGCGGGACCGCGGGCTGCTTGTCGCTGACAAGCCGGACAGCCACGACGTTTGCTTCATCGCGGACGGCGATACCCGCGGCTTCCTGGCCAGGCAGCTTGGGTCCGCGCCCGGGCAGATCGTCGGCCAGGACGGGTCGGTGCTTGGCACGCATGACGGCGCCTACGGGTTCACCGTCGGGCAGCGCAAGGGATTGCGGGTAGACCAGCCGGCTCCTGACGGCAGACCGCGGTACGTGCTCGGCATCGAGCCGGTAAGCCGAACGGTGACTATCGGCCCGGCAAGCGGGCTCGATGTGCGCCAGATCACCGCCAGCCGTCCGGTCTGGACCGGATGCCCGCCACCCCGGGAGCCGGTCGACTGCCAGGTGCAGCTGCGGGCGCACGGCGAGGTCCACGCGTGCGCGGCGTGGCTGGACGGGGACGACCTGGTGATCCGGCTGCACGAGCCCGCCCGTGCCGTGGCCAGCGGCCAGGCGGCGGTCCTGTACGACGGCGACACCGTGCTAGGGAGCGGCACGATCGTCGCCACGTGCTGAGCCCGGGCCTGCGGCTATAAGCTCAGCAGCGTGGTTGAAAAGGCGTTTCCCTGGGTGCCAGGCGTCGCGACCGGGATCGGGTCGATGCCTGGCACTGATTCGATGGAGGCGGCGCGGATCATCGTCGGCGAACTGCCGGACTTCCCGCACCTCGCCGAGCTTCCCGGCCGCGGCCCCGGCGCCGACATCACTGGCCGGACGGCCGCCCTGCTCGTGGACATCCCCGTCGAGGTCACGCCGCGCGGCTGGCGGATCGTCGAGCGACCCGGCCGCGACCTGCGCCGTGCCAGGTCGATGCTGGCGTCGGACCTGGATGTCATGGAGGAAGTCCTCGACTCCTACAACGGACTGCTCAAGGTCCAGGTCTGCGGCCCCTGGACGCTCGCCGCCACGCTCGAGCAGCCGCGCTCGCTGAACGCCGCGCTCGCCGACCCGGGCCTGGTCGCGGATCTCGCCGCCTCGCTGGCCGAAGGGGCCGCCGCTCACCTCGCGGATGTAGCCAAGCGCGTGCCGCGCGCGACGCTGGCGGTTCAGTTCGACGAGCCCGCCCTGCCCGCGGTCGTCGCCGGCGCGGTGCCGACCGCGAGCGGCCTGTCGCGGGTGCGCGCGGTCGAGGAGGAAGTGCTGCGCGACAGACTGCACCAGGTGCTCTCCGCCGTAAACGCCTGCACCATTGTGCACTGCTGCAATCGCGACGTTCCGTTCGGAATAATCACGGGCGCCGGGGCGGACGCGATGTCGATCGACCTCAGCCTGCTCCAGCGGGGTGATTTCGATCAGCTCGCCGCTGTGGCGGAGGCGGGGGTGGGGCTGCTGGCCGGAGCGATTTCTTTCGATTATCCCGAACGGCGGGGCGTTACTCCGACCGACACCGCCCGGACTGTCGCCGAGGTGTGGCGCAAGATGGGGCTTCCCGCGGCCGACTGTGCACGGCAGGTCGTGGTGACGCCCGCCTGCGGGCTGGCCGCGGCGTCGCCCGTGCAGGCGCGCGAGGCGCTGCGCTGGTGCCGGGAGGCGGCCAGGATCCTGCCCGAGATGATGGGGGAGATGGGGTAGTGGAGTCCAACGACTTTGCTGGGGGCTCCGGGGGGTCGTCCCCCCGTGACATCGGCAGCGCCAGGCAGCGGCACGCGGAGCTGAGTGAGAAGCTGACCGAGGCGCAGTACCGCTACCACGTGCTTGACGCGCCGACCATCTCCGACGCCGAGTACGACGCGGACCTGCGCACGCTCAACGAGATCGAGGAGCAGTTCCCTGAGCTGCGCACCCCCGACTCGCCGACGCAGAAGGTCGGCGGCGTGATCTCGACGCTGTTCACCCCGGTAGAGCACCTGGAGCGGCTGCTCAGCCTGGACAACGTGTTCTCCGCCGAGGAGTTCGCCGGGTGGGCGGACCGGGTCGCGCGGCTGGGCGGCGGCGGGCCGTACCTGTGCGAGCTGAAGATCGACGGGCTGGCGATCGACCTGGTCTACGAGGGCGGACGGCTGGCGCGCGCGGCCACCAGGGGAGACGGGCGTAGCGGCGAAGACGTGACGCTGAACGTCCGCACGATCAAGTCGGTGCCCGATCGGCTGACCGGGGCCGAGGTGCCGGAGGTGCTCGAGGTCCGCGGCGAGGTGTTCCTGCCCGAGGCGGCTTTCGAGCGGCTCAACGAGTCGTTGCAGGAAGCCGGCAAGCCCGCGTTCGCCAACCCGCGCAACGCCGGGGCGGGCTCGCTGCGGCAGAAGGATCCGCGGGTCACGGCCTCCCGCGCCCTGGACGCGATCGTGCACGGCATCGGCCGGGTGGTCGGGTCGGAGCGGGCACAGATCAGCGGTGCCGCCGCGGGTCCGAGCGAGGGCGGCCACCTGGCGGGGGCCCCGGATACCCAGTCGGGCTGGTATGAGCGGCTCCGGGAGTGGGGGCTTCCTGTCAGCGACCGGTACCGGGTCCTCTCCGACCTGGCCGAGGTACAGGAGTTCATCGACTATTACGCGGACCCTGGGCACCGGCACGAGACGCCGTATGAGATCGACGGCGTGGTCGTGAAGATCGATTCGCTGGAGGTCCAGCGGGCGCTCGGCGCGACCAGCCGCGCGCCGCGCTGGGCGATCGCGTACAAGTACCCGCCGGAAGAAGTGACGACGAGGCTGCTGGACATCCGTGTCAACGTGGGGCGGACCGGGCGGGTGACCCCGTTCGCGGTGATGCAGCCGGTCAAGGTGAGCGGCTCCACCGTGGAGAACGCGACGCTGCACAACGAGGACGAGATCGGGCGCAAGGGCGTGCTGATCGGCGACATGGTGGTCCTGCGCAAGGCGGGCGAAGTGATCCCCGAGGTCGTCGGCCCGGTGACGGAGCTGCGCACCGGCGACGAGCGTGAGTATGTCTTCCCGCGCGAGTGCCCGGCCTGTGGCACGCCGCTCGCCAGGGACGAGGGCGAGGCCGACTGGCGCTGCCCGAATACCGTGTCCTGCCCGGCGCAGCTGCGCGAGCGGCTGTTCCACCTCGCCTCGCGCGGCGCGCTCGATATCGAGGTGCTCGGCTACGAGGCCGTCGTCGCGCTGCTCGAGGGCGGGCTGGTCGCGGACGAGGGTGACCTGTTCGCCCTGACCGAGGACAAGCTGTTCACCTGCCCGTTCTTCGTGAACAAGGCGGGCGGGCTGAAGGTGAACGCGAAGCTGCTGCTGCTGAACCTCGACGAGGCGCGGACCAGGCCGCTGTGGCGGATCCTGGTGGCGTTGTCCATCAGGCACGTGGGGCCGACGGCGGCGCGGGCGCTCGCCGATGCCTTCGGTTCGCTGGACGCGATCGCCACCGCCTCGCCGGACGCGCTGGCCGTGGTCGAAGGCGTGGGACCGACGATCGCCGCCTCGGTGGTCGAGTGGTTCACCGTCGACTGGCACCGGGCGATCGTGGAGAAGTGGCGGGCGGCCGGGGTCCAGCTTGAGACGCCGGGGTTCGACCCGTCGTCGGCGGCGTCCCGGCTGCTCGCGGGGGTCACCGTCGTGATCACCGGGACGCTCGGCGGGCTCACCCGCGACGAGGCCGCCGAGGCTGTCCGCGCGGCGGGGGGCAAGGTTTCGTCGTCGGTGTCGAAGAAGACGAACTTCGTCGTCGCGGGCGAGAACGCCGGATCCAAATACGACAAGGCCGTCGAGCTCGGTGTCCCGATCCTGGACGAGTCAGGTTTCCGTACCTTGGTGTCCGGCGGCCCCGAGGCGGTTAGCCCCGGGGCCGCCGGCGACTAACGACTACCGCTTCTCCAGAGCCCGCAGGGAGTAGATGAAGTTCTGCCCGTTGGGGGTGCCGATACCGGTCATGGTGTCGTAGCCCTTGAGCGTTACCTGGCCGGTGTAACCCGCCATGCTGGCGCTCTGGTCGTCGAACGTGGTGAGCGCCGCCAGGCCGCACAGGGATGGCGAGCAGTAGACGCCCTTGTCACCTGCCGGCGACTTCGAGGTGAGCGGCAGCGCGTCGTTGTAGGCGCTCGTCCCGGCCAGCCGGTAGAGCGCCGGGTTGAGGAACCCGAACGAGCGCTGATACTGCTCGGAGGCGGCCACCATGCCCGCGACGAGCGGCGCGGCGACGCTGGTCCCGCCGATGGGCTCTTCGACGTAACTGATCCCGCCCTTCTGGTTGGGAACCAGTTGCCCGACCGCGAACCCGGTGAACGGGTCGGCGATCGCGCTGACGTCGGGGACGGTGCGGACAAAGCCGCCGCGGTTGCCGGGGGAGGCGGCCAGCGACCTTGGCACCACGCCGCGCTGGTAAGCGGGCTGCGCCCACAGCAGGCTGGGGCCGCCGCCGGTCGCGCCCTGCTCGCCCTGGAAGGACCAGCTAGTACCGAAGTCCAGGGAGATCCCGGTGGACCAGCCAGTCTCGAACTCCCGCGGGTCCTTCCGGCCGATGCCCAGTGTGGTCCCGCCCACGGTGGTGGCGTACGGGGAGTCGGCGGGAGTGAAGATGCCAGAGGAGTCGCCGGCTGAGTAGAGCATGCTGACCCCCTCGGCCGCGGCCCGCACCAGGTAGGACTGCTCGATCTTCAGCACGCTTGCCGGCGCCGTCTCCTCGTCGAACAGGCCCCAGGAGTTAGAGGCGATCGCGGCGAGCGGGTGGCCGCCCGCGCCGTTGAGGATGGCGATGTCAGCGTCGAACAGCGCCTGCAGGCCGAAGTAGCCGTCGTTGCACGAGTCGCCGCCGACCACGAGCTGGTTGGCGAGCGGCGCCATGTCATAAGACGCCTCGACGTCGATCTGCTCCTCGGTGTTGAACGGGTCGCCGCAGCTGTTGTTGCCGAGGGACAGCTCCGCGTACCGGCTGGTGGACGGGCTCTGGATGTCGTTGGCCCGGGTGTAGTCCTGCAGGGTCGGGAACATGTCGGGAGTCAGGCCCCACTCCACAAGCGCTATGGTCACGCCCTTGCCGATGTTGTGCCTGTCGTAGCCGTAGGCGCCGCGCAGCTGGTCGGCGCTGTATCCGCAGATGACGCTGGGGAACGTGGTCCGGCCGAACTGCTTGGGCAGGTGGTAGGCGTTGTGCTGGCCGTAGTACGAAGAGCAGGGGACGTTGCCTGGCGTGGCCGCGGGCCCCGCTTTCGCGTTGGCCGGGACGCCGGGGCGGATGTACGTCGGTTTGGGCGCCGCGTTGTCCAGCCCGGTGACGCCCAGCACGCTGGGCGCGATCGTCGACGGCAGGGAGATCGCCCGGTCGTTGGCGCGCAGCTGGTAGGAGCCGGCGTTGACGTCCGCGGTGGGCCGGAAGTACTTCAGCTGCACGCGCAGCGCCGAGTTGATGGCGGACACCGATCCTGTCGCCTGCACGTAGTCGCGCTGCGCGTCTGCGGTCACGCCGGTGAAGCCGGACGACCGCAGCCACGCCTCGACCCCGGCCGCTTCCGCGCTGGACGCGCCAAAGCGGGCGGTGTAGGCGGCCGGACTGAGGAAGTGCCCGAACGAGGAGTTGCCCGGCGTGCTGACCGCGGTCGCGAAGCTTTCCGCGGCGGCCGTCCGCGGCGTGAGCCAGAACTGAATCGTCAGCGCCTGGGAACCCGCGACCGTACCAATCGCCCTATTCGGCGTGGCGAACGGCACGACGCTGTCCGATAGCGTGGTGACCCCCGGGCCATTCCCCGCCGTGCGAGTCGCGTCCGCCCGCGCTGCTGATCCGCCGGCTATCGCGGCGACCGTCGTGGCTGCCAGCGCAGTCGCAGCGACGACGGTGATCGGTTTTTTCATGGTTCCCCTGTCCTGGTGCTTGCTCTCACTTGAAGAGCTGCTGAGGCACTCTCAAATACGAAGACTGACATGAAGGGGATCTGGTTGCGGTCGTAATCGCTTACGGGTCCGCACGCGTCGCGTCCTAGGATTAATTGCATGTCCATCACCCGCGACGAAGTCGCCCACCTGGCACGGCTGTCGAGGCTCGCGCTCACCGAGCAGGAGCTTGATCACCTGGCCCCGCAGCTGGACCAGATCATCACGGCGGTCGCGCAGGTGCAGGAGGTCGCGGCGGAAGGGATTCCGCCCACCTCGCACGCGACCGGCCTGACCAACGTGTTCCGCGAGGACGAGCCCGCCCCCTGCCTGACGCCTGAGGAAGCGCTCAGCGGGGCGCCCGCCGTCGAACTGCAGCGCTTCAAGGTGCCGCGGATCCTGGTCGAGGAGTGAGGCGAGGAACATGGACGAGCTCATCACGATGACCGCGGCGGAACTGTCCGCCGCGATGAGTGCGGGAAAGGTCTCCGCGGCCGAGGTGACGACCGCGCACCTGGACCGGATCGCGGTCGTCGACAGCCAGGTGCGTGCCTTCCTGCACGTGGCCGGGGACGAGGCGCTCGCGCAGGCGCGCGAGGTCGACCGCAAGCGAGCGGCGGGTGAGCCGCTTGGCCCGCTGGCCGGGATTCCGGTCGCGGTAAAGGACCTGTTCACCACCGTGGACATGCCGACCACCTGCGGGTCGCGCATCCTCGAGGGCTGGCGCCCGCCGTACGAGTCGACGATCACCAGGCGACTGCGCGACGGGGGCGCGGTGCTGATCGGCAAGACCAACATGGACGAGTTCGCGATGGGCTCTTCGACGGAGAACTCCGGGTACGGTTTCTCGCGCAACCCGTGGGACCTGGCCAGAGTGCCCGGCGGGTCATCGGGAGGCAGCGCCGCCGCGGTGGCCTCCTACCAGGCCCCGCTCGCGCTCGGCACCGACACCGGCGGCTCGATCCGCCAGCCCGCGGCGGTGTGCGGGATCGTGGGCACCAAGCCAACGTATGGCGGCTCCTCGCGTTACGGGGTCGTAGCGTTCGCCTCTTCGCTCGACACGCCTGGGCCGTTCGGAAGAAGTGTTCTTGACACCGCCCTGCTGCATGAAGCGATGTCCGGCCACGATCCGATGGATTCCACGTCGATCGACGCCCCGGTGCCACCGGTCGTCGAGGCGGCCCGCCATGGCGACGTGAGCGGCATGCGGATCGGGGTGGTCAGCGAGTTCTCCGGCGACGGTTACCAGCCCGGCGTGATGGCCAGGTTCACCGAGGCGGTCGAACTGCTCGAGTCGCTCGGCGCGAAGGTCACCGAGATCAGCTGCCCGCACTTCAAGTACGCGCTGCCCGCCTATTACCTGATCGCGCCGAGCGAGGTGTCGTCCAACCTGGCCAGGTTCGACGGGATGCGCTACGGGCTGCGGGCCGGCACCGGCAGCGCGGAAGAGGTAATGGCGCGAACCCGGGAGGCCGGGTTCGGCGCGGAGGCCAAGCGCCGCATCATGCTCGGCACGTACGCCTTGTCCAGCGGGTACTACGACGCCTACTACGGCAAGGCCCAGCAGGTCCGCACGCTGATCATCAGAGACTTCGACGCGGCGTTCGGGCAGGTGGACGTGCTGGTCTCACCCGTGACGCCGACGACCGCCTTCCCGATCGGCGAGCGGGCCGACGACCCGATCGCCATGTACCTCGCCGACCTGTGCACGATCCCGGCGGACCTGGCGGGCAACGCGGCCATCTCCCTGCCGTGCGGGCTCGCCGACGAGGACCGCCTGCCGGTCGGCCTGCAGGTGATGGCGCCAACGCTGGCGGACGACAGGCTGTACCGCGTGGCGGCGGCGGTCGAGGCGGCGTTCACGGACCGATGGGGACATCCGCTGCTCAACGAGGCGAAGGGGCTGAACGCGTGAGCGTCGCGACCGTTTCCTATGAAGACGCGCTCCAGCGTTACGAGCCGGTTTTCGGCCTCGAGACGCATGTCGAGCTGGGCACGAGGACGAAGATGTTCTGCGGCTGCGTGCAGGCGTTCGGCGCCGAACCGAACAGCCATACCTGCCCGGTGTGCCTCGGCCTGCCTGGCTCGCTGCCGGTGGTGAACCGGCTGGCGATCGAGTACGCGATCAAGATCGGGCTCGCGCTCAACGCCGCGATCGCGTCGTGGTGCCGGTTCGCGCGGAAGAACTACTTCTATCCGGACATGCCGAAGAACTTCCAGATCTCCCAGTACGACGAGCCGCTGTGCACCGACGGCTACCTGGACGTCCTCGTCGGCGGGCGGACGGTCCGGGTCGGCATCGAGCGCGTGCACCTGGAGGAGGACACCGGCAAGTCGCTGCACATCGGCGGCGCGACCGGCCGCATCCAGGGCGCCGAGTACTCGCTGGTCGACTACAACCGGGCGGGCATCCCGCTAGTGGAGATCGTCACCAAGCCGGTTCCCGGCACCGGTTACAGCGCGCCTGAAGTCGCGAAGGCATACGTGACCGAGCTCCGTGACATGCTCCGGACGCTGGACGTTTCCGACGTGCGGATGGAAGAGGGCTCGCTGCGCTGCGACGTGAACACGTCGCTGTCGGTTCGCGGCTCGGGCGTGTGGGGAACCAGGACCGAGACCAAGAACGTGAACTCGCTACGCTCGGTGGAACGTGCGGTGCGTTCGGAGATCGAGCGGCAGGCGGCGGTCCTTGATGCCGGCGACCGGGTGATCCAGGAGACCAGGCACTTCCACGAGGACTCCGGCGTCACCACCTCTGGCCGGTCGAAGGAAGAGGCGCAGGACTACCGCTACTTCCCCGAGCCCGACCTGGTGCCGGTCGCCCCGCCGCCCGAGTGGGTCGCCGAGATTCACGCGTCGCTGCCCGAGTTGCCGTCGGCGCGCCGCGCCCGGCTGCTCGCGGCCTGGTCGTTGTCTGACCTGGAATTCGAGGCGCTGCGCAACGCGGGCGCGCTCGATGTCGTAGAGGAGACCGTCGCCGTCGGAGCGTCCCCCGCCGATGCCCGCAAGTGGTGGCTGGGCGAACTGGCCCGGCGCGCCAACGACTCCGGCGTGGACGTGTCCGAGCTGCCGATCACGCCCACGGCGGTGGCGCGCGTGGCCGAACTGGTCGCCTCCGGATCGCTGAACGACCAACTCGCCCGCCAGGTCATCGACGGCGTGCTGGAAGGCGAGGGCACCCCGGACGAGGTGGTCGCGGCTCACGGCCTCGCGGTTGTCAGCGACGACTCCGCGTTGCTCGCGGCGATCGACGAGGCGGTCGCGGCGAACCCGGACGTGGTGGCCAGGATCCGCGACGGCAAGGTGCAGGCGGCCGGCGTCCTGGTCGGCGCGGTCATGAAGGCCACCCGCGGCAAGGCCAACGCCGCCCGCGTCCGCGAGTTGATCATGGAGCGCCTGGCCTCTTGATCGACAATGAATGTCCCGTTCAGCTTGCTATTGGCAGCTGTAGGGGACATTCATCGTGGCCTTTGGCCGATGAACGCCTTGAAGGTGCCTAGCTTGTAGGCGTTGCCGGTCTTGCGGGTCGCGACTGACTGCCTGGCTTCTCGCTGATTATCCAGCTAGCGTGCGCTGACAGTCGGGGCACATTGGCAGCTTGCCGCATGGACGTAAAGGCTTCAGCAGACACTAGTAAGGCGTAGAGTTTAATGGGTTTAGGTTAGAAACACAGGATTGAGCCGAGAAAGCGGTCATCTGGCACTGAGCTTGAGGGATGTCACATGTCTGTGAATGATGGTGATAGAGTTGAGTCTATAGGTAATCAGTGTTATATCCAGCTATCCTTTCCCTTCAAGGTCCAGCGTGTGGCACTTCCGAAAGAGCCTAACCGATACTCTCTCGCGCCTACTGGAGACCAGTCGCAAGAAGGCGGTGGGTTTCGTTATGAGAATTGTCCCAAGGTGTTTCTTGGACGTCCCGGTTACGGCCCTTTGAGAGTTCGATCCTCCAATTACCAAGCCTCGCTATCGTAAAGAACTGCTCGCACTGGAATCCCTGGTTCAACTTTGGATGATGCGAGATATCCGCATCAGAGCACCACTACGCCAATTGACGATGCCCAACATGAGCCTCGTGTGCAGGTACTACTCTTGCTGACACGAACTCGCCCTTGCGCGGCACTGGCAAGCCGAGCGCTGCGGCCACGAGGGGGTCGTGGTCCTGGTGGCCCAGCACCAGGATTCCCTCCGCCTGGAGTGCGGTACGCGCTCCGCCGTTACCACGGACGCGCTTCATGAAGTCATCCTGCTGAGCGACTGTGGCGACCTCGGCGCGCCGTACTATCCGGCCCTGCACGGTGCGGAAGAGTTCATTGGTCTTCGCCTGGCCATGCTGGTCGCCGCGCTTGGCCCTCGCGCCGAAGATGCGATCGCGCTCCCTGGGGTCCATGTGTAGGAAGATGTTTTCGGCGAGGTGCCCGTGCTGGGTCCACAACTGCCTTACGTGGAACCGCCCTGCGGCACTGAGCTGGCGTTTCGAGTCGCGGTTGCGCCTGTCGCGCAGGTACTCCTGGCGGACCCGGATCAGCCCTGCAGACCAGCTGCTCGCCTCGTCGTTCGCCGTGATTAGGAGGCAGAGGTGATCGATGGCCTCCGGCGGGAGCTCCCATCCCCCGTAGGCCATTGAGTACTTGCAGTCGACCTCGATGCCCGCGATTCGGTAGTCAGTCGCGGCGCCGTCGTCGAAGCCGAAGTGCCGGTGCAAGTTAATCTCGACGAGGGTGCCCAT
>DATMKQ010000161.1:0-2248 GCA_035571275.1 Trebonia sp. | reverse complement strand
CGGGCGGCCCGGCCTGGGACCGCGAAGGCTTCGAGCGGCTGTCCGCCGCGGTCCGGTCCGACCTACGCGAGGTGACCGCCGACGTGGTGACGCAGGTGGAGTCGGCGCTGCGCCTCGCGCACGCGATCGGCGCCCGCCTTGGCGAGGGCTGCGGCGACGCGGTGCGGCCTGCCGTAGAGGACATGCGCGCGCAGCTGTCCGGGCTGATCTACCCCGGGTTCGTGACCGCCACCGGGTACCGCCGCTTGCCGCACCTGACCCGATATCTGCGGGGGATCGAACGCCGGCTGGACAAGCTGCCGGAGAACCCGGCCCGCGACACGGCCAACATGGCCGTCGTCCAGCGGGTGGAGCAGGCCTACCGGCAGGCCGTCGACGCTCTGCCCGCCGCGCGCCGTAACCGCGCCGACGTCGCCGACGTGGGCTGGATGCTCTCCGAACTCCGGATCAGCCTGTTCGCGCAGACCCTCGGGACCCAGGCTCCGGTGTCGGAGAACCGTATCCTCGGCGCTCTCGACCGGTTGCGTCCCTAAGGTCCTGGCCGCCCGTAGCCCCAGCCCGCCCGGTCGGCGTGTCGTTGTCTGTCTGGACTACATCAGGTGCTACGTTTCTCTGTAAATATCCCAAGGCTCGTATACCCTGCGGAAGGCCGCGGAAGGGCAGGAACCGTGACCGGAGAACCCCCCGTGCGGCGCCGCATCGTCGGAGGCGCGCTGCGTCGGTACCGGGAGAACGCGGGCTACACGCTGGAGGACGCCGCCCGCGTGCTGGAGTGCGACCGGTCGAAGATCAGCAGGATCGAGACCGGCCAGCGCGGCATCAGGGGCAAGGAACTGCGCGAACTGCTGACCGAGTACGGCGTGCCAGACAGTGAGCAGGCTGCCCTGGTGGACATCGCGAGCCGCAGCGGCCAGCGCGGCTGGTGGCACCCGTACGCGGACGTGTTGCCCGGGGCGTACCTGGACTACGTCATCATGGAGTCAGCCGCCTCCGAGATCATGATCTACGAGGCGCAGGTCATCCCCGACTTGCTGCAAACCGACGACTACACTCGCGCGATCGCCGCCGTCGAGCCCGGCTATGCGACGGACCAGCAGCGGGAGGACGTCATGGCGGCGAAGGCGATCCGGCGCCAGGTCGTCCTCGGCGGCACATCCGGCAGGCGCCTGTCGGTGATCCTCGGCGAGGCCGCCTTGCGCCAGGCCGTAGGAGGCCCCGGCGTGATGGCCGGGCAGATCAGCCACCTCGTTCGGCTGATCGATGACTTTCCCGGCCTCATCATCCAGGTGCTGCCGTTCTCGGCCGGCGCGCATGCCGCCGCGGGCAGCGCCTCGCTGGCCATCTTGAGGTTCCCCGCCGCGCCCAGCCTGGGCGTCGTCCACCTGGAGGCGCTATCGGGCGGCGTCTACCTGGAGAGCCAGGAGGACGTCGCCTGCTACAGCCGGGCGTTCGCGCTACTGCGCGCCGCCGCGCTCAGCCCGGCGGACAGCATGCGGCTGCTGAGTGGCCACAGTGTCTAATTCAGCAGCGTCTAGTTCAGCAGGGGTCTAGTTCAGCAGGGGTCTAGTTCGACGGGCCAGTCATGCTGCCCGGGCGGCGCAACTGCTGGGTCACGGCGGCGAGCTCGTCGATGAGGTCCTGGATGTCCTGGAGGGGTTTCTGGATCCTCGGTGATCGCGTCGGCGCGCCCTGCCCGGCGGCGGCGTCGAAACCGCTGGCTTCATCCGGTCCTGATCGGGTGGCGTCCTGCACGCTGTCGCCGGGGTTCATGCTCTGGTGTCTCCTGGGTAATGCCTAGCTAGCGGGAAAGCGAACCGGCGGTAATTCCCGCCGGGCGCAGCGCGCGAAGCGCAGAGACCATGTTAAGGCGTTTCCGCCGTTATGTCACGCACGGACTTGCGTAGCGTTGCGTGTTTACTTTGCGCGGCCGGGCCGAGTGTTTCCTGGTCATCGTCAGGCGGCCCGGTACGGGCCGTCTAGCTGCGGCGACGTGGTGTCGCGGATCTCGGTCCGGGGCATTTCACGTGATGACGCAGAGGTACCGCTAACGATTGCAGAATTAGATTCGTTAACGCCTCGTACATGCACTTGCAAATGCAAATCGCGTCTGCATCGGCGCCGATAGGGACGAGGCGCGGAAAAGCGTCAGCGGTGTCGCGGGGCGGCCTGGCGCATGCTCTTTTCCATCTCCTCGGGCAGCAGCGCGGCCACCGGAAGCGGGGTGACGCCCTCGCGCCCGGGCCGCAGG
>DATMKQ010000160.1:0-11153 GCA_035571275.1 Trebonia sp. | reverse complement strand
AGCGCGGTCTGTGACACGCCCAGCGCCGCGGTCGGCTCGTCCATGATCACCAGCTTGGCATCGAGCAGCACGGCCTTGGCCACGGCGATCGACTGCCGCTGTCCGCCCGACAGTGACCCCACCAGCTGGCGGATGTTGCGGATGGTGACCACGCGCAGGTCGGCCAGCGTGCTCTTGGCCGTCTTCTCCATCGCGATCTCATCCAGCGTTCTGGCGCGGGTGAGCATCTCATGCCCCAGCATCATGTTCTGCACGATGTCCAGGTTGTCACACAGCGCGAGGTCCTGATATACGGTCGCGATCCCCGCGTTGGTCGCTTCTCGCGGGGTGTGGAAGTGGACGGTCCTGCCCTGCCAGAGCATCTGCCCTTGCGACGGCTCGAAGATCCCCGAGATTGTCTTGATCAGGGTCGACTTGCCCGCCCCGTTGTCACCGACGAGCGCGGTGACCTGCCCGGCCGGGATGTCGAGGTTAACGTCAGTCAGCGCCTGCACCGGCCCGAAGTTCTTTCCGATGCCATGCAGCGACAGCAGGTTCTCAGCGTCTCGTGTGGCCGAAGAGGCCCGGCCCACCGTGGCGGGCCGGACCTCATCGTTACCGGTCACTGCGCGTGTCCCGGTTGTGTCATGCGTCTTTCCTCCGTCAGCTGGAGATGCCGGCGGCGGTGCAGGCGGCCTTGTACGAGCCCGTGCACAGCTGCGCGGCGGGTACGAACTTGTCCGCGATGACGGTGCTGTTCATGTTCGCCGTGGTGACCCACTCCGGGTTCAGCAGTACCGAGGGCACCGAGACGTGCGACGTGGTGTCCTCGACGCTGCCGTTGACCAGGGAGGCCGGAGGCGTCTGGCCGGCCCGCACGAAGAGCGCGAGAGCCGCGGCCGCCTGGGCCTCAAGGTAGATCGGCTTGTAAACGGTACCGCACTGGTACCCGGACAGGATGTTCTGCAGGCCGGTGAGCGTGGCGTCCTGGCCAGTGGTCGGGAACGTCTTGGGCTTGATGCCCTGGCCCTGCAGGTAGTGGATGATCGGAGCGCCGTTCTCGTCGTTCGGGATTAGCGCGGCGTTGATGTTCTTGTGCGCCGTGTACTGCTGCTCGAACTCGCTCAGCGCGGTCGGCGGGTCCCAGGTCCCGGCCGGGTTGCTGACGTCCTTCCACTTGCCCGAGGAGAAGAACGGGGCGAGCACGCCGTCGTACCCCTGCGCGAACAGCGTGGCGTTGTTGTCGGTCGGGGCGCCCCGCATCACGATCACGTTCGGGTTCTTGACACCCCATGCGCTGACGCAGGTCACCAGGCCCTGGCCCATGACCTGACCGACCTTCACGTTGTTGAAGCTGACGTAGTAGCTCCTGGTGCCGCCGAGGGTGAGGCGGTCGTAGTCGATCACGGCGACGCCGTGCGACTTGGCGTAGGACTCGATGTGCGAGCCGACGCCTGAGTCGAGCGGGTCGACGACCAGGACGCTCGCGCCCTTGGTGATGGCCGACTGCGCGTCGGCGAACTGCGTCGCGTCACTGCCCAGCGCGTTCTCGACGGTGAAGTCCGAGGAGGACAGGCCAGCCGCGCTGAAGGCTTGCTTCAGATACGGCGCGTCGAACTCGACATACCGAGTGGAGGAGACGGTGTCCGGAAGGATCACCGTGACGCTGCCGTGGCCGGCGGCGGTTACCGACTTGAGGGCGGCCATCGCGCTGAAGGAGTTGTTCAGGTCGCCGACCGAGATCGACGCGGCCGGCGCGGTGGCGGTGGCGCTGGCGCTGGTTGTTGGCGTCGAGGACGAAGTCGCCGGGGGCGTCGTGCTGCTGCTGCTACTGCCGCCGCTGCTACAAGCCGCGATAAGAAGGGCGGCAGCGGTCGCGGCGGCTGCCGCCGCGCCCGCTCTCGCTGATACGGAATACACCGATGTACCTCGCTTTATTTAGCCAGACATGCCGTAGCATGTGTGAGACCAAATTGTTATGACCTGGCAATATTCGGCCAGGTTCCATTTGCCGAAATCGTAGGACTGCAAGGAGAAACGTTGCCGTTAACACTCCCGTTAATCCGTTAAAAAAGTGTTAATGAGCGAACGGATCCCAGGAGCGCGCGGTGCCTCCGCGCGACCTCCCGCAGGGACTCGGTGTTACTCCTCTTCTACATTCCGTTTCTTCGCACGATACCTCTTCAGCCACGGGCCTCCGCGCGGACCCCTCCCGTCACGCTGACGTCGATGTCACCTCGCGGCGTGGTCAGTCGCCGGCCAGCCGGTATCCGGCCCTGGGCTGGGTGAGGATCAGCGGCACGCTGCCCGGCGGCTCGAGCTTGGCCCGCAGCCGGCGGATATAGACCCGGACGTACTCGGTCTCGGTTTCATAACCCCGGCCCCACACCCGGCGCAGCAAGTGCGTGCGGGATAGCAGCTTGCCCTCGTTGATCGCCAGTTCGCGAAGCAGGGCGAATTCAGTTGGCGTCAGATGGACCTCCGCGTCGGCACGATGCACCCGCTGCGCGGTGAGGTCGATCCTGAGGTCCCCGATGACGATGACCGACGGGGCGATCTCGGCCGCCGCCTCGGCGGGCCTGGTCCGGCGCAGCGTGGCCAGGATTCGCGCCAGCAGTTCCTCGATGCCGAACGGCTTGGTCATGTAGTCGTCTGCACCCATGTTCAGCGCGGTCACCTTGTCCCGCTCGCCGCCGCGCGCCGACACCACGATGATGGCTACCGACGAGCGTTCCCTGATCTGGCGGCACAGCTCGAAACCGTCCGCTTCCGGGAGCATCAGGTCGAGCAGCACCATGTCGGGCTGTTCGGTCTCCAGGAGTGCCAGCGCCCTGCTGCCGTCGGTGGACACGCAGGTGTCGAAGCCGCGGACGGCCAGGTTGGACCTGATCAGGTCCACGATGTTGGGGTCGTCCTCGACGATCAGCACCCGGGTGGAGACGGGCAGCGTCGCCTCGCCGGGCATGACCTGCTGCACCGCCTCAACCGCTGAGGTCCCTGAAGCAGCTGAGGCCGCTGAAGCAGCTGAGGCCGCTGAAGTCGCTGACGTTTCTGACATCTCTGGCGTCCCTGAAGTCACTAAAGTTACGCCTTTCTCACCGGTTCGTCACGTCTCGCTAGTACCCCATCCGCCGCCTGTTCACCGTTTTCCGCGGGTTTCGCCGCCTCCGTCGGCTTGTCCGGCTCGACCGGCAAGGTGATGCGGAAGCATGTGCCGCGAGGCACCTGCTCCAGGGCCATGCGCCCGCCGTGGGCGGCCACGATCCCGCTGGCGATCGACAGGCCGAGCCCGGCGCCAGACCCGCGCGGCCGCGGACGGCGGGCCGCCTCGGTGGGGGAGCGGGTGAGGTCCGGCGGCATCCCCTGGCCGTCATCGGCCACCTTCACCGTCACCATGCCCGGTTCCGCGGTCTCGGCCGTGACCAGGACCCGCGTCCCCGGCGGGTTATGCCCGAGCGCGTTGCTCAGCAGGTTCACGAACACCTGTTCAAGGCGGTCGTGATCGGCCCAGATCGTCGGCAGGCCCGGCGTGCACTTGACCTCTACCTGCGGCGCGGTGGTCGGCGGCAGGCAGGCGACCGCGGCCTCCACCACCAGCGAGATGTCACACCAGTCGCTATGCAGCCGGAAGATCCCCGACTCGATGGCGGAGAAGTCAAGCAGGTCATTGACCAGCCGCCCGAGCCTGCCTGACTCGGCCGCGATGCGGGACAGGAAGCGCTGCTGCGACTCCGCGTCCCAGGTCACGTCCTTCTGCAGCAGGCTTGACGCGTACCCGGTGATCGCGGTCAGCGGGGTGCGCAGCTCATGGCTGAGCCGGCGCAGGAAGGCATACTGCAACTCCTGGGAGTGGCGCAGCGCCATTGCCTCCTGCTGGGCGCCGAGTGCCTGCTCGCGCTCGAGCGCCATCCGCAGCGAGTGAGCGGCGTCCTCGATCAGCGCGGTCGCGTCGTCGGGGGAGGGGCCCTCGTGCCAGCAGGCGACCAGCACCGTCTGCCCGTCGGTTCCGGCGAACCGGACCGACAGGCTCCGCGGGCCCTCGGCCGCCGCCACCCCGTCCGGCCCGCCGCGCCCGAGCGCCGCCCGCGCCGCCGTCAGCATGGCCGGGGGGACAGAAGGCGCCGCGGGTGCCAGGTCCCCGCCATCAATCGCGTAGGCCCGGCAGGTCACCACCCCGTCCGCATCCCGGGTCACCAGCGCCACCTCATCCGCGCCCAGGCCCCGACGAAGGGTGGACAGCGCGATGCCGAGCCCGTCCGCCACCGGCACCGGGCCGGCCAGGGTCTGCAGCACTTCCCTGATCGTCTCGAGCACCTGGTTGCGCGCCGTGACCTGGTCCAGCAGCCTGTCCCGCTCGATCGCGCTCGCCGCGTACCCGGCGTACAGCGCGGCGAGGTCCAGGTCGTCGCGCTGCGGCTTCCCCGTGATCCCGCGGAACACGGTGATCACGCCAAGCAGCCCCCCTGGCCCGAGCACAGGCACCGACCACGACGAAGCGACCTTCGCCGACCTGGGCAGGTCGCCGAACCGGGCCCAGGAGCCGGCGAACGCCCGGACGTTGTCTTCGATCACCGGACGCTGCGTCGCCGCGGCGAGCCCGACCGGCCCGCCCACCGCCCCGTAGGGCAGCCGTGACCACGCGGCCAGCACCGAGTCCGGCACCCCGAACGATGCCGCGCACACCAGCCATCGCGGGCTCCCGTCGGCCGGCCGGGGAACGTCCGGCTGGGACTCTTCGAGCAGGTGAATGCACAGCCGCTCGCTGCCAAGCGCCGCGCCGAGCGCCGACAGGATCAGGGACAGGCTCGAGGACGGGTCGGAGGAGACCAGCCGGCCGGTGAGCCGGTGCAGCCGGGTCAGCTGCCGCCGCGCCGAGGAGTCGATGGCCTGGCCGGACATCAGCGCCACCACGTCGTCCGGGTGCACCTCGCTCGGCGAGACCTCGGCGACCACCCGCCCGTACCGCAGCACCACGATCCGGTCCGCCACCCGGAACATCTGCCCCGTGTCGTGGCACGACAGCAAGATCGTCCTGCCTCGCTCGCGCAGCCGGGTGATGAGCTCCTCGACCAGCGCCGACTCGCGCACGCCGAGTGAGGCGGTGGGCTCGTCGAGCAGCAGCAGCCGCGGGTCGTGCGCCATGGCCCGGGCGACCGCCACCATCTGCCGCTGGCCGCCGGACAGCGTCCTGACCGGCCGCGTGGTGTCGCGCAGCGGGATGCCGAGCCGCTCGAGCAGCCTGGCCGAGTCCTTGTGCAGGAACACATCGGAGAACGCGTGCCGCAGGCGCTCATTGCCGAGCATCACGTTCGAGGCGACGTCCAGGTTGTCGCTCAGCGACAGGTCCTGCCAGACGATGCGGACGCCGAGCCGGGCGGCGGCGACCGGATCCGGCGCCACCGGCCTGCCGCCCAGCCGGATCGTGCCCGCGACGGGTGTGAGGTCGCCGCCGATCGCGCGGATCAGCGTGGTCTTCCCGGCCCCGTTCTCCCCGGCGATCGCCACGACCTCCCCGGCGCGCACCGTGAGATCGACTCCGTCCAGCGCTGTAAGCGCGCCAAAGCGCACAGTGAGCGAGGACACCATGAGCTCGGCTGGCGCGCCCACGGCGCTGGACTCTTCGGTTGACGCCACGTTAACAATTCTTATCCGAAACTTCTCGGACCGTCGCAATCATCCGCTGGCCGGATCCAAAGCTGGCCTCCGCTGCGGTGCTGTTTTTGCTTGTCCTGAACGAACCGTGGCGCCTGCTCACCGTCCGCTTACCGCCTGGCCACCAGGCGCGTTCGCCCAGCAGCGCCAGTCCGGCGGGCAGCAGCACGCCCCGCACCACGGTCGCGTCGATCAGGACCGCGGCCGCCATGGCCACGCCGAACACCTTGAACTCGATGATCGAGAGCGTGGCGAAGATCGAGAACACGGCCACCATGATCGCGGCGGCGCTTGTCACGACTCCGGCGCTGCTGGCGATGCCGTCGGCGATCGCCTCCTTGGCGGACGCGCCGCGCAGCCGCAGTTCCCTGATCCTGGACAGGATGAACACGTGGTAGTCCATGCTGAGCCCGAACAGCAGCACGAACATGAACAGCGGCAGCCAGGAGGTGATACCCCCGTACGCGGTGAAGCCGAGCGCGCCCTCCAGGTGGCCGTCCTGGAAAATCCAGGTCATCAGGCCGAAGGCGGCGCCGACCGACAGCAGGTTGAGGCAGATCGACATGGCGGGTATCGCGACCGAGCGGAACGCCACCATCAGCAGCAGGAACGCCAGTCCGAGGATGAAGCAGAGCACCAGCGGCGTCCGGGCGCCAAGCTGCACGTCGAAGTCGTGGTTGCCCGCGGTGTCCCCGCCCACGGCGTAGCTGATTCCCTGGACCTTCCCCAGCGTCGCGGGCAGCACGTGGGAGCGGAGCGTGGCGAGCGCGTTGTCCGAGGTCGTGTCCGTGAGGCCGCCGGCCAGCGGGACCGAGATGACCAGCACGGTGCCGTCGCCGAACATCGCGGTGGTGATCGGCTCGCGGACCGCGCCATGGGTCGTGGCCGCCTCGGCCCGGATGGCGGCGACGGCCCCGCTGACCCGCGGACCGTCGAGGTCGCTGCCGGTCACTACCACCTCAGCCGGCGCGGGGCCGCCGGGGAACGCCTGCTGGATGGCGTCCAGGGTGCGGACCACGGGGATGCTGGTCGGCAGGGAGTGCAGGCCGGAATCCTCCAGGTGCAGCGAGAGCACCGGTGCCGCCAGCGCGAGCAGCGCGACCGTCGCCAGCCCGCCGAGCGCTAGCGGGCGCCGCACCACCGCCCGGACCATGGCCTGCCACAGCCGGGACCGCCGCGCTCCGGCTTGCCGTCGGCCGAGGAACGGGATCCGCCCGCGGTCGGTCCCCTTGCCGAGCAGCGATAGCAGCGCGGGCAGGAACGTCAGCGACCCGAGCACCGAGACGCCGACAACCAGGATCGTGCCGACCGCGAACCCGGAGAACACGTCTATCCCGGTGAGGAACAGCCCGGCGAGGGAGATCATCACGGTCAGCCCCGACACGACGATCGCGCGGCCCGACGTCGCGGCGGCGATCCGCAGCGCCTCCCTGGTGGTCCGGCCCGCTGCCCGCTCTTCGCGGACCCGGCGCAGGTAGAACAGCGAGTAGTCGATGCCGACCGCCATCCCGACAAGCAGCACGATCGACGAGGTGATGCCGCCGACCGGCAGCCAGCGGCTGGGGATGGCGAGCAGCGAGATCGCGCTGATCACCGCGGTGCCGGCCAGCAGCAACGGGATGCCGGCCGCGACCAGCGCACCGAACACGATGAGCAGCAGGGCCAGCGACACCGGCACCGAGGTGACCTCGGCTTTCCTGAAGTTCTGGCTCGTCAGCGAGTTGGTCGCCCGGTCGACGCTGGCCGCTCCCGCTTCGGCGACGGTCAGGCCCGGATGCTTGGCCCGCACCGCGGCGACGGCGTTCAGCGCGGGCACCACGGCCTGGTCGTCGTTGTCCGGGTTGCCGGCGACGTTGAACGTGACGAGCGCCGATCGCCCGCTGGTCAGTCCGTTGCTGGTAAACGGTGACTGGATGTCGGCCGCGGCCCCCGGCAGCCGCCGCAGCGCCGCGACGACCTGGGCGACGGCCTGCCGCACTTCCGGGTCGGCGCGGAACGTCTGGCCCGCTGAGCTGCCCTGGATGAGGACGCTTTCCGTGTCTGGCTGCTGCACGTCGGGCCGGTTGAGCACCCGTTCGGCCTGACCGGCCTGGCCGGGGTCGTAGCTGTTGACGTTTTGCGTGCCCAGCCGCTGGCCGAGCGTGAACGTGGCCACGACAAGCGCGAGCCAGCCGATGACGACAACAATGCGGTGGCGGGCTGACCAGCCCGCCACCCGTTCGACAATGGGTGCCCCTGCGGGCCGCTTAGCGTTATCCATGGCATCCAGGCTCGGCCGCGGCCGGGCCGCCGGGACATGGTGCGGGCTGACGGACTCGTGGTGGGGTTTGCCTCACCCCGATGACGGGGGTGCGGCGGCTGGCCGGGCCGGGTTCCGATGACCTAGCGTCGATGTCGTGTTCGTTATCAGCGGTCTTGTGTCGCCGCGCACCTGGCTCGCCTTCAGCCACCACCTGGCCGGGCTGATCGTGGCGTTGGCGGCCTTCGTTTTCGTCGTGGCCGGCGTGTCGGTCGGCGTGACCGTAATCTGGGTGCTGCTGGCCGGGGTGCCCATCATCGGCCTTACCCTGCGCGGTTCGCGGTTGCTGGCCCAGTTCGAGCGGGCCAGGTTCGCGCTGCTGCTTGGCGTGCGGATCGCGGCCTGGCCGGCCGCCGCGCGCGCCGGGTTCCGGTGGGGCCTGGTGCCCCGCCTGCGGGTGCTGCGGGAAAGGGCCACCTGGGGGGAGCTTGGCTACGCGCTCGGCCGCCTGCCCGTCAGCCTGGTGACCGCGGTGACCACGCTCGTCGTATGGTCGTTTGGCCTGCTCCTGCTCACGCTGCCGCTGTACAACGGCGCGCTGCCGGCCGGCGGGGCCGTCATCGGGAACACGGTGCTGCGCGGCCGGCCCATCCTGGCCGCGTCCGCGGCCGCCGGCCTGCTCTTGCTGCTGGCGGCGCCGTGGGTCACCCGCGGCCTGGCGGTGGCGGACGCGGCCTTCGCCCGCTGGCTGCTCGCGCCGCCGGCCGATGCCGTGCTGACCGCCCGGGTCGCCGAACTCGAGCGCAGCCGGGAGCGGGTCGTGGACGCGGCCGAGGCCGAGCGGCGCCGGATCGAGCGCGACCTGCACGACGGCGCGCAGCAGCGGCTGGTGGCGCTGGCGATGGAACTCGGCCGGGCGAAGGCCAAGCTCGTCGACGACGTCGACGCCGCCAGGGAACTCGTGGACCAGGCGCATACCGAGGCCAAGGCGGCGCTGACCGAACTGCGCGACCTGGTGCGCGGCGTGCACCCGCCGGTGCTGACCGACCGCGGCCTGGACGCGGCCCTGTCCGGGCTCGCGGCGCGCTGCACGGTCCCCGTCGATGTGACCGTCGCGGACGTGCGGGTACGACCGAGGCCAGCCGTCGAGGCGGTCGCCTACTTCGTCGTCGCGGAGGCGCTCACGAACGTCGCCAAGCACTCCCGGGCCAGCCACGCCACCGTGGTTGTGGAGGGGCACGGGTATCCAGGCACGCTGAACATCGTGATCAGCGACGACGGCATCGGGGGTGCCGACGCCCGCGGCGCCGGGCTGACCGGCCTGGCCGACCGGGTGGCCGGCGTCGACGGCCGGCTGACCGTCGAGTCCCCGTCCGGCGGCCCGACGATCATCTCCGCGGTGCTGCCATGCGGGTAGCGATCGCCGAGGACTCCGTCCTGTTGCGCGAGGGGCTGACCAGGCTTCTCGCCGAAGCCGGCCATGCGGTGGTGGCCGCCGAGGGCGAGGCGCAGGCGTTCCTGCGCGCGGTGGCCGACTGCGGACCCGACGTGTGCGTGGTGGACGTCAGGATGCCGCCGACGTTCACCGACGAGGGGCTGCGCGCCGCGCTTGTGGTGCGTGACCAGTGGCCCGACGTCGGCGTGCTCGTGCTCTCCCAGTGGGTGGAGGAACGCTACGCCACCGAGCTCATCGCCGGCCGTTCGCAGGGCGTCGGGTACCTGCTCAAGGACCGGGTCGCCGACGTGACCGAGTTCCTTGACGCGCTGACCCGGGTGGCCGAGGGCGGCAGCGCGCTCGACCCGGAGGTCGTCGCGCAGCTGCTCGCCCGCAGCCGCCACCCGCTCGGCGACCTGACACCCCGCGAGCGCGAGGTACTGGCGCTGATGGCCGAAGGCCGGTCCAACTCCGGGATCGCGCAGGCCCTCGTCGTCGGCGGCGGAGCGGTGGAAAAACACATCAACAACATCTTCACCAAGCTCGGCCTCGAGCCGGGCGAGCGGGACCACCGCCGCGTGCTCGCGGTCCTGCGTTACCTCGGGACAGAGACGGGGGTCTGAGCCAGATGTACGGAACAGTGCCGGACGGAACGACGATAGACACGGCGCGGCCGGGCGGGCCGGCGAAGCTGCCGCTCACCTCAGGTCGCCGCGCCGCCCTGGTCTTCGGCGTGCCGGTGTGCCTGGCCTGCGTCCTGGCCATCGCGTTCAGCCTGGTCGGGGACCTCGGCCGCGGCTCGTTCCCGGTGCGCTACGCGCTCCCGACCGGCACCGCCGCGGTCAGCGTGAGCACCAGCGGCGGCGACCTCTCGCTGCGGCAGGCGGCGCACGGCCAGGGCAGCTTCGCCGGCACCGCGTACTACAGCCTCATCCGGCCGCACGTCACAGAGAAGTTCGGGTCCGGCCAGGTCACGATCGGCTATCGGTGTGTCGTGCCGACCGGGGACTGCGGCCTGAACGGCACCCTCAGCGTCCCCGCCGGAATGCCGGTGTCGGCCCACACGGGCGGCGGCAACGTCACGGCCCTCGGCCTCTCCGGCCAGGTCACCATCTCCACCGACGGCGGTGAGCTGAAAGCCAGCGGACTGACGGGCGACCTGACCCTGAAGACCGGCGGCGGGAACATCACCGCCACCACGGTGGCCGGCTCCCAGGTCACGGCGGACACCGCCGGCGGAGAGATGACCGCCACGTCCGTCACAACCCCCCAGGTCATCGCCAACACCGGCGGCGGCGACCTCGAGATCGTATTCACCACGGTCCCGCGCGACGTCCAGGTCGATTCCGCCGGCGGCGAGGTAACGATCGTCGTCCCGTCGGGCACCACCCAGTACCACGTGATTGCCACCACCGCCGGCGGCAACCTCTCCGACGACGTCCCCCCGAACCCGTCCGCTCCGAACAGGATCACGGTAATAAGCGGCGGCGGCAACGTGGCCATCCAGCAGTCCCCCTAGCCCCCGGCGCCCGGGCCCAGTTCGGGATGCCGCATCAGTTGCCGCTGGCCGCGCCGGGTTCTTCCTCTAGATATACGAGCCCGTTGCCGTCCGGGTCGGCGAAAAAGAACATCGGCGGGGAGCCGTCGAGGTGCACGACCTCGTCGTTGTGCAGCTTCGCGCCCGCCTGGCGAAGCCGCGCGTGGGCGGTCTCGGCGTTGGTCGTGCCCAGCCGTACGGCCATCGGGATTTCGCTGTCCGGGGGCAGTAGCACCAGGCCGACGCTCGACCCGGGGGGCACCACTTCCACCAGCCTGGCCCCGGGCCACACCTCGATGTCGGTGCGCAGC
>DATMKQ010000159.1:0-2412 GCA_035571275.1 Trebonia sp. | reverse complement strand
GGGGTGGACGTGAGCGCGATGTCGCCGCTGACCAGCGTCGGCAGCGGCGGCTCCGGCTCGAAGCGCGGCAGCGCCGGCAGCGCCTCCGCCCAGAACGAGCGGATCGCCGCGCGCCCGACGGTCCGCTGCCCCGGCGGGTAGGCCATTACCGCGTCCTCCTCGTACAGCGCCGCGATCCCGGCGGCGTCCTTGGCGTTCGCCCGCTCGACGAACAGCCTGGTCAGGTCCTCCGGCCGCAGCGCTTTCTCGTATTCGCTCATGCACTCCATCCTGCCTATCCGTAACCTAGAAGTCTAACAGATTGTTTTCATAGCAATCAGAAGCTACAGTTCTAGTTTGAGGGAGGGCGGATGGAGCTACGGCAGCTTGAGTACCTGGTCGCGGTCGCGGAGGAGGCGAACTTCACCCGCGCCGCCGAGCGCGTGCGCATCAGCCAGTCCGGGGTGAGCGCCCAGATCAGGCAGCTCGAGCACGACCTCGGGGCGCCGCTGATCGACCGGTCAGGCCGGACGGCGACGCTGACGCAAGCCGGGAAGGCCGCCGTCAGCTACGCCAACCAGATGCTGGCCGCCGCGGCGGCGCTGCGCCAGTCGGTGGCCGAGGTGACCGGCTTGCTCAGCGGCCGGCTAACCGTTGGCATGGTCACCGCCTGCACCGTCACCCCGCTATTCGACGCGCTCGCCGCGTTCCACGACGACCACCCCGGCGTCGCGGTCACGCTGCTGGAGGACAACTCCGCCACGCTCACGCAGCACGTCCGCTCCGGCGCCCTCGACATCGCCCTCATCGGCGCCGCGGGCAGCCCGCCGCCCGCGCTCGCCGCGCTCCCCGTCATCAGCGAAAGGCTGGTGGCCGCCGCCCAGAAAACCCATTTTTTGTCCGAACGATCGCGGCTTACTCTCACCGACCTCGCCGGCTGCCCGCTGATTTGCCTGCCCGCGGGCACCGGCATCCGCACCGTCTTCGACCAGGCTGTCAGCGCGGCCGGCGTGCGCCTTGACGTTGCCCTGGAGGCCAGCGCCCCGGCGGCCGTCGCCGACCTCGCGGCGCGCGGACTTGGGGTGGCCATCTTGTCCGAGACGATCGCCGCCGCCCACGCCGACCGCCTGCACGCTGCTGTTCTCGACGACGTGGTGACGCCCGCTCTGCTCGCGCTGATCTGGAGACCATCACCAAGCCCGGCCGCGGCCGCCTTCCTCACCCACTGCCGCCGCGCCTTCGCGCTGCCCTGACCCTCGCGCTGCCCTGACCCCCGCGCGTGGAGATCAGCTCGCACCGATGCGAATCGCGCGGTTGAAGCCGACACGGACCCGTTCGGCGACCCGTCCCGGCTCGCCGAACAACTCCTGCCAGGTGAAGTGCACGACCTCATAGCCCGCCTCCCGCAGCAGCCGGTCCCGTTTCAGTTCGGCGATCGCGTCCGCCCGGCCCTGGTACTTGAGCAGCCCGTCAGCCTCGGCGATGGTCCGGTACCGCGCCCAGCAGAAGTCGACGCGGGCGATGAGGCCTCCGTCGGCGCCGAGGATGTGCGCCTGGAGCATGGGCGCGGGCAATTCGCGCTCGTGAAAGACCACCCGCGCGCAAGACTCGAGAGCCGACTCGGCGAGCGGACTGGCGAAATCGACCGCCCGCCTCGCTCGCGCCACTCCTGGCCACCCCTCGCACCGCGCCAGCACCCGGCGCAGATCGGCCTTGGACGAGTGCCGCTCATGAAGGGCCGAGTCCGCCACGACGACCCCTGCCGTGAACGTGGCCGAGCGCGCGATGTCGATGACCGTCCTGGCCGCCGTGGTCACCGGCACCCCGTAAAGCTCCGTCACATGCTCCCCTGGCAGCTCCGCGACATGGCTCACGAGTCCAGGCCGCTGGTAGCTTCCGTCGCGCGTTCCGCGAGGGACGGTTAAGGTCACTGTCCCGTCTGACGGCGCGTCCAGCAGGCTCAACCGCCAAAGCTGGGCGGCCGACTGATGACTGGCGATGCCTTTCCTCTCTCTGGTTCCGCCGCTCGCGGCGACCTCCAGCGCATGACGCAAGCCAGGGTCAGCCTCGGCCTTCGTAACGATCTCTCTGGTCGCGTACGCCCCATGCCGGATCCGGATCAGTTCCCCTGACTTGGTGAGCATGCGCAATCGCTTCGCGGACAGCCCGGCAGCCCGCCAGTCCGCGACCCTTCCGACGGGAATCTTACTCAACGCGTCGCTACCATTACGCTCAGCCACACCCTCATTATGCAATTCCACCCTCAATGTCCGCCACGTCCCCGGTTGGCCGCTGACCAAGAAATAACCCACCCCAGCCATGGGGGGTGGTGTTGGGGTGGGGGCGGGTAACGGCGGGTCAGGCGGCTGATCTGAGCGGCTGGAACTGGTTTCGGGCGTGCTGACGCCGGCCCGCGGCGGGGTGCGCGGCTGG
>DATMKQ010000158.1:0-2930 GCA_035571275.1 Trebonia sp. | reverse complement strand
GGAGCACAAGAGCGGCCCGGACGCGATCGGGTCGCTGCTGCTCGGCCTCTACGACGACAGCGGCAAACTAGCCAGCGTCGGTGTGATCGGCGCGTTCCCGCTGGCAACGAGGCGCGAACTGCTCACCGAACTGCAGCCGCTGGTCGTGAGCTTCGATGAGCACCCGTGGAACTGGGCGAAACCGCAGCCGGGGGTCCGGGGACCGCGTGACGCCGAGCACAGCCGGTGGAACGCGAACAAGGACCTGTCGTTCATCCCGCTGCGCCCCGAGCGGGTGGTGGAGGTCCGTTACGACCACATGGAGGGCACCAGGTTCCGGCACACGGCTCAGTTCGTCCGGTGGCGCCCCGACCGTGACCCGAAATCGTGCGGCTTCGCCCAGCTCGAGGAGCCGGTCAGCTTCAACCTGACCGACATCCTCAGCTGAAGCCGGGCAGCGGGCGGCGCCTCAGACCTGCACGAACTCGATGCCGGCCAGCTCGCAGAACACCTTCCAGCTCGCGGCGTGCCTGCCGAGGTTCATCACCTCGTGGTGCGGGCCGCCGGCGGCCAGCCACGCGTTGAGGCAGGCCCGCACGCCGGTGTCGGGCCGGAACTGGCCGTACGGCATCTCCAGCGCCGGCAGCACCTGGCTGTCCAGGTTCTCGCCCTCGGCGACGACCATGCGGAACCGCGTGTTGCCCAGCGAGACCAGCGTGGCCAGAGTGGCCGGGCCCGGCTGGTACTGGAACAGGAACGTGGGCGGGTCGGCGAGGTTGCCGATGCCGAGCGGCCGCTTGATCAGCTTCACCGGCTGGTCGGATCGCGCGATCTTCCAGTTGCCCTCGCCCATGTGGCTCATCAGGATCGAGTCGGACGGGAAGTCCATCGCGTACATCTCGGTGAAGTGCGCGTCCCCGATCAGCACGTGCCCGGCCGCCACCATGCACGCCGTGAGCACGTCCCCCTCCGCCGCGTAGCCGTAACCCTGGGCCATCAGCGAGGACGCGGCCGCCAGCGGCAGCCGGTCGAACCTGCCGTCCTCGCCGATCGCGTCGAAGTGCGCGGTGTAGGCGCCGTAGCCGCCGACGTCCAGGATGTGCTTGATCGCGACCTGCATCCGGGCGTGGTCGGCGCGCTCCTCCACTGACAGCGCCGGGTCGATCTCGAAGTGGTCGTCCTCGAACGCGATGACCTCGTCCAGCTGCGCCCTGGTGACCTCGAGCATGCCGCGGTACAGGTCCCCCTGGGCCACCGCGAGGATCTCCGGGCCCAGGCTGCGGATCAGCGCGCTCTCGTCGACCCTGATGTCGCCCATGTCGTTCATCGCGTAGCCGAAGATCGCCACCTTCAGCTTCTTCCACGCAGTCACCGCGGCGGCGGCGCGGGCCCACCGCGCGACGTCGGCGCGGAACTCCTCGCTCTTCCAGTCATCGGTCAGCACGGCGAACCGGCGGCCCGCCCTGACCATGGCGTTCGCCGTGTCCTGGGCGCCGTGCACGCCCTGGTTGTAGGTCATGTCGGCCATGTCCCACTCGGGCGTGACGTTCGGCTCCGGCTGGATGTTGGCCATCAGGATCGGCAGCCGGGACTCGTTGAGCAGCCGCGCAACCCGCATGGCCGGCCCGTAGGTCAGCATCACGACCATGACGCCGTCGAGGTCGTCGTTCTCGAACTGGCGCATCGCCCGCTCGGCGTCCTCGCGGTACTTGACCGGCTCGCTCGGGAAGAACTCGCCGACGTCCGCGAGATGCTCGGCGATCTCGCGAGCGTAGCCCGCCTGCCGCGCCGCGATGTCGGGGATCATGTCGTCGTACAGGTCCTGCATGATGCCCAGGATCCCGATCTTCGGCTTGCGGTCAGACATGGAATTCCTCCTGAACGGTAGCCCGGCCGCGGGTACGGCCGGTCCCGGCTCTTTGGTCAGCGCTGACCATATTCCTGCTGGTAGCGCCGGTACAGTGCGTCGATCTGGTCTTGTGTGAGCGGGGTCAGCGGGCCGCCGAACGCGCGGGCTAGGTGCACGGTACGCGCCGCGTCCTCGCACATCACGGCGGCCTTCAGCGCGTCGCGGGCGGTGCCGCCGATCGTGAAGACGCCGTGACTGCGCATCAGCACGGCTGGCGAGCGGTGGCTGGACAGGGACCCGACGATGCCGCGGCCGATCTCATCGCTGCCGATCAGCGCGAACGGGCCGATCGGGATCTCGCCGCCGAACTCGTCGGCCATTGCCGTGATCACGCACGGGATCGCCTCGCCGCGCGCCGCCCACGCGGTCGCGTAACCCGAGTGCGTGTGCACGACGCCGCCCACCTCGGGCATCTGACGGTAGACGTAGGCGTGTGTCGCGGTGTCGCTCGAGGGCTGGTAACCCATGGGGTTGACGGCAGGGTCGTCGACCGCGCGGCCGTCCAGGTCGCAGACCACCATCGAGTCCGGGGTCAGCTCGGGGTAGCCGACGCCGCTCGGCTTGATCACCATGAGGTCCTCGCCGGGAACCCGGGCCGAGATGTTGCCGGAGGTCCAGGCCACCAGGCCCGCCGCGACCAGGTCGGCGTGCAGGTCGCTGACCGCGCGCCGGAGCTCTGCCAGGTCCGCGCTCATGAGTTTCCTTTCGATTCCGCGCCCACGACCCGGTCGCGGATCCCGCGGAGCCGGTGCATGACCTCATTGCCGCCCCGGCCGAAGTAGTCGTGCAGCAGCAGGTACTCGGCATACAGGCGGTCGTAGACATCGGCGCTGACCGGGTCGGGCACGTACACCGCCTGGTGCTTGCCGCCCATCGCCAGGGCCGCGGCCGGGACGTCGGCGTAGCAGCCGGCCGCGACCGCGGCGTGGATGGCCGAGCCGAGCGCCGGTCCCTGCTCGGAGGCGATCACGCTGAGCGGGCGGCGGGTCACGTCGGCGTAGAGCTGGAGCACGAACTTGCTCTTGGTGAGGCCGCCCGCGAT
>DATMKQ010000157.1:0-6243 GCA_035571275.1 Trebonia sp. | reverse complement strand
GCGAAGCCGTTGGCCACCCGCTCGGCCCGCACCTCGACCCGGGTGCTCGAGGGGGAGAACAGCGTCGCGTTCTCTATCAGCTCCGCGAGCAGGTGGATCATGTCGGTGACGGCGGGAGCGGCCACGGTTTCGGAGGAGTCGGTGATGACGGTGACCCGGGTGTAGTCCTCGACTTCCGCCGCGGCCGCGCGCATGACGTCAATGACGGGCACGGGCGCGCTCCAGGTGCGCCCAGGGGCCACGCCCGACAGGATCGTCAGGCTCTCGGCGTGACGGCGCATCCGGGTGGTGAGGTGGTCGAGCGAGAACAGATCCGCGAGGGCACCCGGACTGGAGGCCTGCTGTTCCAGGGTGTCGATGATGCGCAGCTGTCGCTGTAGCAGCGACTGATTCCGGCGGCCCAGGCTCACCAGGATCTGCCGGAAGCCGTTGCGCAGCGCCGCCTCGGCGGCGGCGGCGGCGATGGCCGAGCGACGCACGCTTGCGATGGCCGTGGCGGTGGCGGCGATCTCGCGGACGCTGGGCGCCGGCCAGCCGGCCGGCAGCCGCTCGGCGTCGGCAGGAGTCTGCTCTCCGTTGCGGAGTGCCACCACCGCCGCTGGCAGTTTCTCGTCGGCCACCTGCGCGGCCACCGCGGCTAGCTCCCGGATCTCCGTGGAAAGCCGGCGGGCGAACCTGCCCACGAGGATGACGGCGGCGAGCATGACGAGCAGCCCCGAGCCGCTGAGCACCGCGGTGCCGACGATCGCGCGCTGATAGGGCGTCGCTGACGCGAGCCAGTGCAGCCGGTCCAGCGTGCCGCTCAGCACAACCCACGCGAGCAGGCCCCAGAGCACGAGCAGGCAGCTAACCGGCCCGATTAGCCCGGCGCCAAAATAGAAATCAATCGAACTATTTACCGCGCGTTTGGTCCCCTGTCCTGGGGTGCTTGGGATGCCCATATGGTCACTCCTGCAATTTCGCCGGGTCCGGAACTCGGCGTGGCAATAAGGTCACCGAGACGCGATAGGTTCCAAGCCTACAGAAAAGGCACCGGGTTATGCCGGCGTGTTGCATAGCTCCATCCGGTTCGTAATTATCCGGGCCGCCGCGTCGTCGTATCGTCCTGCCCGCGCTGCGCGGACGCCTCCGGCGGTAGCCACTGGACCGTCTGCCACACAGAAAACTTCAGCCCGTCAGGGACCAGCGCTAAAGTCGTCATTGTCAATATGCGCACGTACGTGCGGGGTTGACTGCCACGGACCTAAGAACCAATTCGAAAACCGTGACAGCCAATATCCGCGTGCGGTTCCGCGGATATGTGCGAGCGTGCGGGTGACGCTCGCAAAAACTGGCGGCATCGGCGACTGACGGAGCGCGAGCGCGGGCACCGGAGGCACGTTCCGGGTACACGCGCGGCCAGCAAGCGGACCGGCCGTGGTGGCCAACGAGCTTCTGCCCTGTCGAATCCGCGCTGCCAATCATCTCTTGACGCTGGATCGTGAATTGGGCTAACGTTCTCTTCACAACTAATAGGAAACTTTCCTATTAGTTCATTGGTCTTCGGAACCCAGTGGAAGGATCCCCGCTTGAGACGATCCACCTTCCTGGCCACGGCCGTAGCATCCGTGGCCTGCATCACCGCCACCGTCGCCACGGTCTCCGCCGGGGCCGCGAGCGCGGCGCCGGCGGATTTGCCGTCGCACGCGGCATCGAGCCTGCCAGCGCACATCTACGCCCCCTACTTCGAGGCGTGGGACTCCTCCGACGGCGGCCTCGCCCAGCTGTCGGCGGAATCCGGCGCCAAGTACCTCACGCTGGCCTTCCTGCAGACCGACACGGCCGGCTCGTGCAGCGCCTACTGGAACGGCAGCACCGCCACGCCGATCTCCGCGACCGCCGCCGGCAGTTTCGGCGCGGACATCGCGGCGATCCAGGCGCGAGGCGGCAACGTGATCCCGTCGTTCGGCGGCTACACCGCCGACACCACCGGCACCGAGCTGGCAGACAGTTGCACCAGCGTGGACGCGATCGCGAAGGTGTACGAGTCGCTGGTCACCACGTACCACATTTCGCGGATCGACCTGGATGTCGAGCAGACCTCGCTGACCAACACCGCGGGGATCGTGCGCCGCAACCAGGCGATCGCGGAGGCCGAGGGCTGGGCGGCACGCCACCACCTGCCCCTGTCCTTCTCCTACACGCTGCCGACGTTCGCGACCGGGCTGCCGGCCGCCGAGCTCGCCGTCCTGCAGAACGCGGTCGCCGAGCACGCCAGGATCTCCGTGGTCAACATCATGACCTTCGACTACTGGTACGGGACGCCCCAGAACATGCTCACCGACGCGGAGAGCGCCGCCACCGCCGCTGAGGGCCAGCTCGCCACGCTTTACCCGGGCGTGCCCGCGAAGGTGCTGTGGGGCCGGATCGGCATCACCCAGATGCCTGGCATCGACGACTTCGGCGCCGACGAGACCTTCCCGACGTCGCAGGCGCCCGCCCTGGAGTACTGGGCGGCCGCACACGGCATCGGTGAGCTGTCCATGTGGGCGCTGCAGCGCGACAACGGCAACTGCCCGGGTACCAGCGGCGCGGGCGCCTGCTCTGGCGTCGCCCAGCCGACGTGGTACTTCAGCCGCACGTTCGAGCCGTTCAGCTATCTTCCCCGGGGCTGGTAACCCCGTCCCGGAAGACGACAGCCCTTGGCCGGCGCGGTGCCGGCCAGGGGCTCTGCCGTATCTCGCCGGCCTTGATCTTGCGCATGGACGAGACTGCCGCCTGCGCTTGGATGGCCAGTTATGCGTTGGGCTCTTCGCATGTCATGCGATAGTCCACAATTGTCGGCATACCGGACTGATGATGTCTGAGTGCACTAGGGGGGATCTTGGTGGCCAGAGCTGCCTGGAAGAACGTTCGGCTCGCTAAGCAGGCACTTTTCGTTCCACTGCTCGCGGCCGGCGTGCTGCTTGGCAGCCAGGCGGCAGCGGTACCCGCCGTGGCGGCCGCATCGACCGCCGTCTCGTCGTCCGCGTTGGGTCCCGTGCCCTTGCCGGCCAGCGCGGCACCGCGCCCGCCGTCCGGCGCCACCAGCCTCGGGGACATGCCAGCGACCCAGCAGGTCCACTTCGACATCACCCTCAAGGTGCGCGACCAAGCTGTGCTGACCGAGTACCTCAGCGGCTTGGCGAACCGGAACTCGCCTTACTTCCATCACTTCCTGAGCAAAGGGCAGTTCGGCCCGCTGTTCGGCCCGACGCTGTCGCAGGTGGCGCAGGTCGAGGCGGCGCTCAGGGCGGCCGGACTGACACCCGGTCAGGTCACCGCGGACCGGCTGACCATCCCGGTCACGGCGAGTGCGTCCGCGGTCGAGCACGCCTTTGGCATCAGCCTCCAGCGGTACCGGCTACACGGAGGGCGGGTCGCGTACGCGAACTCCGCCGCTCCGAAGATCGCGGCATCTGTGGCGCCGATTGTCGAAGGCGTGCTGGGCCTGAACAACCTGGCGGAGGCACAATCCGCATCGCTAGTGAAGACGCAGGCCAGCCCGGCCGGCTCGGCCAGCCCGGCGAGGGCGGTCGGCCCGGACGCCGCCGGGGCGGCTAGCGCGACAGGACCGCAGCCGTGCGCGGCTGCTAGTTCCGCATGGGCCAACACGACCAACGTGTTCGCCGACTATTACGGGATGTCGCAGCTTTACGGCCTAGACGACTTCGGGCAGGGCGAGCGGATCGGGGTCATGGAGTTCGAGCCTGACCTGGCCTCGGACATCAGCGCCTACGAGGGGTGCTATGGCATCTCCACCCCGGTCAACTACATCACGGTCGACGGCGGTTCGGGGACCGGCGCCGGCTCGGGCGAGGCCGCGCTGGACATCGAGCTCCTGGCCAGCCTGGCGCCGGATTCGACGATTGACGTCTACCAGGCTCCGAACACCATCAGTGTGGGGATGCACGACGTTCTCGCCCAGTTCGTCACCGACGACACCGACAGCGTGCTGTCGTCCTCATGGGGACTCTGCGAGTCGGAATGGGACTCGGCGGACCTGAACGCGGACGCGGAACTAGCCGAAGAGGCGGACGCGCAGGGCCAGACCATCCTTTCAGCCTCGGGTGACGACGGCTCGACCGCATGCTCGTCCTCCTCCGCTCCCGACGCCACCGTCGATGTGCTCGCCCCGGCTGTATCGCCCTACGTCGTCAGCGTCGGCGGCACCGGGCTGAACTCCAGCGGCAAGGAGGTCGTCTGGAACGAGTCGGGCACCGATCTGGGGGCCGGCGGCGGCGGCATTTCTCAGTACTGGTGCATGCCGGACTATCAGTACCAGCCGTCAATACCCGGGATTTTCGGCCCGTACGAGACGACGAACTCCGCCTGTACGGACAGCGTGGACCCGCAGGGGTACGCTCGCGAGGTCCCGGACGTCTCCGCCAACGCGGATCCGTACAGCGGCTACGTGATCTACTACGACGGCGAATGGCAAGGCGGCTGGGGCGGAACTAGCGCCGCCACGCCCCTGTGGGGGGCGATCGCCGCGCTTACGGACGCCTCGCCGTTCTGCTCGGCCTATGGCTCAGGCCCGGCGGGCGTACTGCCGCAGGCGCTGTACGCCGCGGTAGCGAGCAACCAGTCGAAGATATACAGCGGCTCGTACTCGCAGATCATGAGAGACGTCACCAGCGGGAACAACGACTACACGCCGTCCGGCTACACCGGCGGCAGCTACCCGGCCGCCAAGGGCTACGATCTGGCATCCGGTCTCGGAGCGCCGATCGTCGGCGGAGTCGACTCGACGGGCGCCGCCAGCACGTACTTCCCCGGTTTCACCGCGATGATGTGCCGGCAGATGGCTACCACGCTGACGACGGACCAGGTAACCAGTGTCTCCCCGGCTACCGGTCCGGCCGAGCAGACGGCAAAGGTCACGATCGACGGCGCTGGGTTCCTGCCGATCGCAGGCGCGGACCGAGTTGGGGTTTACTCCGGCTCCACGCTGCTGGCCACTCTGACCCCGTCGTGCACCACGGTGGCGTGCACAGTGACGCTGCCGGCCGAGGCTCCGGGCACTGTGGACCTCCGCGTCTCCGTGGAGGACGGCGCGTACACGAGCGCCGTCGCTGCCGATCACTACACCTACGCCCCGGGGGTGCCGAGCATCTCCTCGCTCTCGCCGGCCAAGGGCACGGCGAGCGGAGGCACCAAGGTCACCATCCACGGCAGCAACTTCGTCGGCGTCAAGTCGGTGACGTTCAGCGGCAAGGCAGGCACCAGCCTCACGGTGACAAGCTCCAGCACGCTCACCGTCGACACGCCCAAGGGCACCGAGGGTGAAACGGCGAAGGTGGTCGTCACCGCTGCGGGCGGCACTAGCAGCACCGCTAGCTACCTGTACGTGGACACCCCGCACATCTCCTCGCTCGCGCCTGCCAAGGGCTCGGCGAACGGCGGCACCAAGGTCACGATCCACGGCAGCAACCTCGTTGGCGTCAAGTCGGTGACGTTCGGCGGCAAGGCGGGCACCAAGATAGCGGTCACCTCCACCACCTCACTCACGGTCGTGGTCCCGAAGGGGACCGAGGGCAAGAAAGTGAACGTGGTTGTCACCGCCGCCGGCGGCACCAGCAACGCCGCGACCTACCTGTATGCCGACACTCCGCACATCTCCTCGCTCTCGCCAGCTAAAGGCACGCACAACGGCGGTTCGAAGATCACGATCCGCGGCGGCAACTTCGTTGGCGTCAAGTCGGTGACGTTCGGCGGCAAGGCATGCACCAAGATAACGGTCACCTCACTCAGTGCGCTCACCGTCGTCGTACCCAAGGGCACCGAGGGGACGAAAGTGAAGGTGGTCATCACGGCCGCGGGCGGGACCAGCAACTCGGTGCTCTACCTGTACACCTAGAACTCAAATTCACTTCGGCGGACGTTGCGGTGGTTCCCGCGAAGGTTGCGGGAACCACTGGGTTCTGTGGGTTCTGTGGGGCGCCAGGGGGTCGAACCCTGAACCAACGGATTAAAAGTCCGCTGCTCTGCCATTGAGCTAGCACCCCGGGGTGCCGGTGTGCCCGGCGCGACGAGACGTCGTCGGGCTCTGGCTCGACACTCCGATCCGAAGCGTACCGAAGGTACGGGGTATGCCGAAATACCGGAGAGCGCGTAGCGGTGCACCCGAGGGGATCACGGTGCCGTCGCGGCTCAGGGAAAGGACCGGGTAATTCCTGATGACAGGCCGCACGGCGACTGGGCATGATCTCTGACATGAGTCAG
>DATMKQ010000156.1:0-2080 GCA_035571275.1 Trebonia sp. | reverse complement strand
ACGCCACGAAGTCGTTCGGGATGTTCAGCTGTTCCAAGGCGACGAACGAGATGAACTACGCGGCACAGAAGTTCGTCCGTTCGGTGATGCTGAGTAACAACATCGACTCGTGTAACCGTACTTGACACGCCCCCAGCGTCGTCGGTCTGGCGGCAGTATTCGGAGCGGGTGGCGGCACCTGCTCCTACCGGGAGGCGGAGGACGCGGACCTCATCATCATGTGGGGTTCGAACGCGCGTGAAGCGCACCCGATCTTCTTTCACCACGTCCTCAAGGGGATCCGTAACGGCGCGCGGATGTACGCCGTGGACCCGCGGCGGTCGTCCACCGCGCAGTGGGCGGACGCCTGGCTCGGCATCCACGTCGGCAGCGACATCTCGCTGGCCAACGCGATCGGCAACGAGATCATCACCGCGGGCCTGGTCAACGAGGAGTTCATCAGGCGCGCGACGGTGAATTTCGAGGCGTACGCGCGGAAGGTCAGCGAGTACCCGCTCGAGCGCGCCGAGCGCGACACCGGCGTGCCCGCGCACCTGATCAGGGAGCTCGCCCACGAGTACGCGAAGGCGGACAGGGCGCAGATCTGCTGGACGCTCGGCATCACCGAGCACCATAACGCCGCCGACAACGTGCTGGCGCTGATCAACCTGTCGCTGCTCACCGGGCACGTGGGCCGCTACGGCTCCGGCCTGGTGCCGCTGCGCGGCCAGAACAACGTCCAGGGCGGCGGCGACATGGGCGCCATCCCGAACAAGCTGACCGGCTTCCAGGACATCGAGACCAACGAGGACGCCCGCCGCCGGTTCGGCGAGATGTACGGCGTCACGATCCAGCCGAAGAAGGGCATGCACCTGTCGCAGATGTTCGAGGCGATGGAGGAAGGCGAGCTCACCGCCGCCTATATCGTCGGCGAGAACCCGATGCGCTCGGAGGCGGACACCTACCGCACCCGCAAGCTCCTCGAGGGTCTGGAGTGCCTGGTGGTGCAGGACATCTTCCTCACTGACACCGCCAAGGCGGCGCACGTGGTGCTGCCCGGCACGGCCTCCTGGTGCGAGTCCGAGGGCACCGTCACCAACAGCGAGCGCCGCGTGCAGCGGGTCCGCAAGGCGATCGACCCGCCGCCGGGCGCCCGCGACGACGTCGAGATCATCACCTCGCTGGCCGCCCGGCTCGGCACCGACTGGGGCAACCCCACTCCTGAGGACCTCTGGAACGAGCTGCGCACGCTGTCGCCAATGCACCGCGGCATGAGCTACGAGAAGCTCGAGCGGCTCGGCGGCGTGCAGTGGCCGTGCCCGGACGACGAGTCGGAAGGCACCCTGTTCCTGCACGCCAGGCTGTGGGAGACCGACCCGGTCAAGCGGGGCAACCCGGCCCCGTTCCACGCGGTGGAGCAGGAAGACCCGGTCGACCAGCTCACCGCCGAGTACCCGATCCGGCTCACCACCGGCCGCCGCCTGGACTCCTACAACACGGGCGCGCAGACCGGCCACTACAGCACGCCGATGCGGCGGCCTGAGACGCTCAACCTCTCGCCGGAGGACGCGGCCGAACTGGGCTTCGCCGAGGGCGAGCTGGCGCGGGTCTCCTCCCGCCGCGGCTCTGTCACCGCGCCCGTGCACGTGGACCAGATCCTGCGCAAGGGCCTGGCCTTCATGACCCTGCACTTCCCCGAGCAGGTGGAGACCAATATCCTCACGATCGACGCCTGGGATCTGAAGTCCGGGACGGCGGAGTTCAAGGCGACCGCGATCCGGGTGGAGAAGGCGGCGGATGCCGAAGCCGATGCCGCCGCGGCGGCCGAGACGGCGAGCACCACGGAGGTGGCTACCTAGATGGACCTGCGGCTCGGGGCGTCGGTGCCCGCGACCGACGAGGAACGGGCCGCGATCGAGTCGGTTCTCGGGCCGCCGGACTCCGGATGGGACGGCGGGCAGCGCACCGCAGCGGACGGGCACATCGCCTACGGCGGCCGCGCCGCCCGCGCGCGCCGCCACCTGCTGATCACCGTGCTGCACGCGGTGCAGGAGCGGATCGGCTGGATCAGCCCCGGCGCGATCGACCACATCGCCGAGCG
>DATMKQ010000155.1:0-2096 GCA_035571275.1 Trebonia sp. | reverse complement strand
GAGGCGCTACGGAGAGACGACCAGATGGCTCTCCACCTGGGAGATTCCGGGCGCCGCCGCTGCCGCGGCTCTCGCCGCGTTCGCCTCCTGCAGCGAATGCACGTGACCGTAGAGCTTGGCGGTGTGGTCGGATACCTCAACCCTGATGTGGCGCGCGTCGATCTCCGCCTCGCGCTTGAAGGTTTCCTCGATCACGGCCTCGACGCTCTGCGGGCTGGTCGGTGGGTTGACGACGATGTTATCTGTCACGCCGATCACTCCGCGCACCTGGCGGACCATCCGCTCGACCTCGTGGCGCTGGAAGCCCCATTCCACCTCGCCGTCGAGCGTGACCCAGCCGCCTTCCACCCGGGCGTGCACCTTCCCCTCGGGAACCTGCACGTTGTTCTCCAGCACGTGCGCGATCGCCCTGGCGATGTCAGAGTCGTCCCGCGGCACTCCCGCCAGCTTGACCTTCAACTCGTTGGCCACCACCTTGACCCGGTAGACCCGCTCGGCCGTCCTCGTCGCCGCCAGCTTCTCCGCGTAGGTGCGCACGCTGCCGGTCAGGGTCACCGCCCCGTCCGTCACCGCGACGCCGATAGCGTCCGGCTCGGTTATCTGGGGATCCCAGCGCAGCTCTTCAATGACGACATCCCTGATCTCGGCGTCGTATTTCATCGGCTCGCCCCATCCGCCCCGCGTTCGGCATCGACTCCCAGACTGCGCCGCGACGGCGCAGGGCCACATCACACATCCGGGTAGCGTCCGCTGTCGCGGTCAAAGTGGCCCCCGACGCGGATGGCGGCAACAACGCTGGCTGATCCGTGGCCAGGCACGCGTCGTCCGTTTGGTAAATCCTCGTCCGGGTGACCCGCATGAGCGGAGCGACCGGATGCTGACGGGTCAGATCTCAAGGGTCGCCGCGAGATCGTCATCGACGACAAGCACGACCTCGCCAGGAATGTCGCCCCGTTCCACCATCCGGTGCGCCTGTGCCGCGTCCTCCCAGTAATACATGGTCGACGTCTGCACAGACAGCGACCCGTCGTCGAACCGCGGCGCCATCCAGATCAGGCGGCTGCCGTTCGGCCGGCCCTCATATGGGGGGCCAGCGGATCCAGTCGGCTTCGGGGAGCGCGGCGCGTACCGGGGTCGCGATCGCCGCGCCGTCGCGGGCGGCACGGGCCGCACCGGACAGCGAGGAGGCGGCGCAGGCCAGTACCCGCTCTGCGCCGCCATCCGTTACTTCGCGGACCCGGTCCGGCCAGCCGGGCGCGGTCTCGTCGACGACGACCGCCGCGCCCATCTTGTGCACGAACTCGTGGTCGCGAGGGTTCGCGGTTGCGATGACGACCGCCCCGAGTGCGCGCGCCATCTGCACGGCGAAGTGACCGAGCCCACCTGCGCCCGCCGTGATCAGCACCTTGTCTCCGGCGCCGACCCCGAGGATGCCGTTAATGCCCTGGTCGGCCGTCAGCGCGTCGACCGGCACCGCAGCGGCCTCGGTGACGCGCAGCCCGGCCGGGATCGGGGCCAGCCGTTCGACCTGGCACGTCACGTACTGGGCGTAGCAGCCGCCGGGCCCCGGCCATCCGTAGACCGGCGCACCATCGTCGAAACCCGCATCGGCGCCGGTCTCACCGACGACAAGGCCGGCGAACTCCGCGCCCGGAATATAAGGCAGCGAGCCGCTCCTGTATCCGCCGCTGCGCAGCTCGACGTCCCACGGCCCTACCCCGGCGGCCAGCACCCTGACCAAGATCTCATCCTGGCCAGGCTCCGGCAGTCCCGCCTCGCCGACTTGCATCACATCGGCGGGGCCGAACTGCTTCACCATGATGGCTCGCATCATCGCCACCTGCAGCTCGGTCCGACTTGCGTAACCCCAGCGTGCATAATTCGGCGGCCGTGCATATCCCCCGGCCTGGTAGCGGGCTGCCGTGGGGTCATCACGATCACCTATCACTTCCTGTTCGTTCCGCTGACCATCGACCTTGCCCTGCTGGTGGCGGTGATGCAGGTCCTCGCCTACAGCCGCAAGGAGGAGGCGTGGGAGCGGCTGACCGCTTCTTCGGCACGCTGTTCCTCATCAACTTCGCGATGGGGGTCGTCAC
>DATMKQ010000154.1:0-2197 GCA_035571275.1 Trebonia sp. | reverse complement strand
ATCTGCGGTACCCGCCCGGAGGCGGCGGTCATCGCCGCGAAGACGGTTCCCACCGCGTGCAGGCTGGCCACGCCCTCGGCCAGCCGGGCCCCGCCCGAGTGCCACAGGCCCACGATCGGAACCCCGCGGGAGACCGCCTCGCTATACGCGCCGACGATCGCGGCGCAGCCCGCGGTGCCCATGGCGCCGCCCTGTACCCGCGGGTCGGAGGCGAACGCCACCGCACCCGTGCCGTGCACCATCCCGACGCCCGCGACCACTCCGCTCCGTTCGTCGCCGTCCGCTGGCAGCAAGTCCAGCGTGCCGGGGTCGAACAGCGCCCTCAGCCGCTCCCGCGGGTCCCGGGGCAGGCCCTGGCGGGGGGGCGCGGCGTCTGGGGTGGTCGTCATCTCAGGTCTCCTGTCCGGCTTAACGGGTTCAGGCGGCAGTGAACACGAGCGACACGTTGTGGCCGCCGAACCCGAACGCGTTGTTCACCACGGCCATCGGCCCGGCACCGCGCCTGGTCAGCGGCCTCGGCTCGGTGGCGACATCGACGGGCACGTCGTCGTCCAGGTCCTCGAGGTTGATCGTGGGCGGGGCCACCTGGTCGCGCAGCGCGAAGATGGCGGCCACCGACTCGATGGCGCCCGCACCGCCGAGCAGGTGCCCGGTCATCGACTTGGTCGACGAGACGATCACGCCGTCGGACGCCGGTCCCAGCGCCTTGACCAGGGCCTGCGCCTCTAGCGGGTCGCCTTCCGGGGTGGAGGTGGCGTGCGCGTTCACGTGCACGACCTGCTCCGGGTTGACCCGCGCGTCGGCCAGCGCCCGGCCGATCGCCGCGGCCACGCCGGCCCCGTCGGGCGCCGGGTGGGCGATGTGGTAGGCGTCCGAGGAGTAACCAGCCCCGGCCGCGACGGCGTAGACCCGCGCGCCGCGCTCCCGCGCGTGCGACAGCGACTCCAGCACCAGCATGCCGGCGCCCTCGCCGAGCACGAACCCGTCCCGGCCCTTGTCGAACGGCCGCGAGGCCCGCTCCGGGTCGTCGTTTCGAGTGGACATGGCTCGCATGACCGCGAACGCGCCGATGTTCAGCGGCATGATCGCCGCCTCGGTGCCGCCCGCCATGACCACGTCGGCCCGCCCGGAACGGATCATGTCGATGCCGTACCCGATCGCCTCCGCGCCGGACGCGCACGCGCTGACCAGTGCGTGCGCGCCGGCGCGCGCATTCAGTTCCATGCTGATCCAGCCGGCCGACCCGTTGGGCATGAGCATCGGCACCGTATACGGCGAGATGCGCTGCCAGCCCTTGGAGTTGAGGATGTCGTACGCGGCCAGCGTCGATCCGATGCCGCCGATCCCGGTGGTGACCGAGACCCCGAGCCGTTCCGGGTCCATCTCCGGCGCGCCCGCGTCGGCCCACGCCTCACGCGAGGCGACGAGCGCGAACTGCTCACAGCGGTCCATCCGGCGGGCCTGCACGCGGCCCACGATCTCCGCGGGGTCGGCGACCGCCGGCGCGCCGATCCGCACCGGCAGCCGCTCGGCCCACGGTTCGGTCAGGCGTCGCGCGCCGCTCCGCCCGGCCAGCATCGCCGCCCAGGTCGACGCGGCATCCCCGCCGAGCGGGGTAGTCGCGCCGAGCCCGGTGACGACGACGGTTTCGCGATCCACCGTCACGCCGGCTCGCCGGCGTTCTTGGCCACGAAGTTCACTACGTCCTGGACGGTGGTGAGGTCCTTCAGCTGGTCGTCGGGGATCTCGACGCCGAACTTGTCCTGCGCCGCGACGGCGATCTCGACCATGGACAGCGAGTCGATATCGAGATCGTCGACGAAGCTCTTGTTCGGGGTCACCTCGTCGGCGGGCACGCCGGCGATCTCCTCGACGATTTCGCCAAGCCCAGCGAGGATCTCCTGGTCAGTCATGCTTTTGCTCCTTGTGGTGAACAGATGGGTTGGTCTGGCTGCCCCGTGGCGGGGCGCGGCTAGGGTACCGTGATCACCTGCGCCGCGTAGCACATCCCCGCGCCGAAGCCAAGCAGCAGCGCCGGGGTGCCGGACTTGAGGTCGCCGCGCTCGGCCATCCGGGCCAGCGCCAGCGGAACCGACGCCGAGGACGTGTTGCCCGAGTGCACGATGTCGTCCGCCATGCGCTCCCGGGGCACGCCCAGCTTGCGCGCGATGGCCTCGATGATGCGCAGGTTGGCCTG
>DATMKQ010000153.1:0-2267 GCA_035571275.1 Trebonia sp. | reverse complement strand
GGGCTGATGATCAGCCGCTGGTCGCGGGTCTCGCCGGCCAGCACCACGCCGTCGAGCAGTCCGGGCTGGCCCTTGAGTGTCCAGATCGCGCCGGTGATCGAGGCGGCGGCGCGGAATCGTTCGATCTGCTCCCAGCGCCGGGCGCCGCCATGCCCGTCGATGGCCAGCTTCAGTAGTTCGTTCATTGCCGTTGCTCCTCTGGCTCCTCAGGGATCTGTCTGGCCTTCAGCGGCCCTCGTAGCCCGCCAGCAGCGGGCCGTGCCGGCTGGGCGGGTGGGCGCCCCGGGCCGGCACGAGCCTTGCTGTCAGCGGGGTTCCGCGTCATTGCTTCGCGTAGTGGGCTTGAAGCACCAGTTCGTGGAGAGTACTGGTGTTGCTGTTGGTGTAGTAGAGCACCAGGTCGCCTGCGGGATTGGTGCCGATCGCCAGGCCGAAGAGCGCTCCGGCAGGCTGGTGCGCGGCGAGATCGCGGGTGGCGACGAGCTTGCCTCCGGGCGTGATCACGACCAGGCGGTTGTCGTTGGCGCTCACCACGAGCAGGTCGCCATTGCGCGGGTCGATCACGACGTTCTCCGGACTTTGCAGCGCGTGGCCGCGGTAGACGATCTGTGTGGCGGCCGGCGACTTCGCCGTGGCAGCATGCGGGATCGCGTACAGGGTGTTGTCGGCGTCGTTGGTCTCGTACAGGGTGCCGTCCGCGGCGAAGGCGTAGCCCTGCGGGCCCGCGGCGATGGCGGCGTTGCCGCCGCGCGGGGTCTCGCCCTGACCGGTCGCGATCCGCGCGTAGGTCGCGTTGACCGGCTGGCCGTTGACCGGGCCCTTCGGGTGCGGTGTCAGCCGTACCACGTCGCCGCCGCCGGTGCCGGTACTGGCGTTGCCCGCATTGCCGTAGTAGAAGCTGATCTTCCCGTCGCTGGAGCTGACTCCCTGGCCCCAGACACCGGCGAAGGACGCCGCGCCGTGGGTCGTCGCGCCGGTGTAGACGGCCTTGACCTTCCCGTTGGGCAAGATGAGCAGGTCGTTGGCCGCGGTGCCGCTGGCCGCCTTGCCGTAGTCGCCGACCCAGACCCCGTCGTTGGCCGGGTTGATGGCCACGCCGACCGGACCCGCGACCGGGCCGCCGCGGAAGAAGACGCTGGTCTTCCCGGTGGCCGGGTTCACCTGCAGGATCGTGGTCCCGGCGCCCGCGGTACCTTGCTTGTCGCCGAACTCCGCGACCAGCAGGTTCCCGGCGGTGAGCTTGCCCATGGTGAGCGGGACGATGGCAATACCGAACGGATCGCGGTCGCCGTCCGGGGCGATGAGCGAGGCGACGGTCTTGTCCGGCGCGGCGCCGATCCCGCCTGTCGCCATGGCGCCATACGCCGGCGCGGCGGAGCTCGTGGCGGTGACCACGGCGACGGTAGCGCTTGCGCCGAGCGCAGCGAGCACGGCGAGGCCGGCGGTACGCCTGCGACGATTGTTGGCTTTGATGTTCATGATGTTTCCTTTCCCTTTCCCTGGATCCGGTGACGTTGGCGGCGGAAGGGACGAACCGGTCGGCTTCGGGCCGACGACACCGGCAACGGCTTTCCTTCGCGGCCAGCGGCATAGCTGGTACTGCCTCACGATCGCGCACGGGCCAGGTGCAGCGCCCCGGTCGATGCCCTGGGCGTTACCCTTGCCGTTACCCTGGGCTGTGCCCTGGTGGGCGATGAGGCTCAGATGAAGGCCCGGGTACTGCCTCGATCGGCTCGACGGGCTGAACAGGCCCAGACGGCCGTGCTTGCCTGCCCGGACTCTGGACGTCGGTAACTGGCGGGAAGAAACACCCGGACGGCAAGCAACACGGTGGCCGCATCGAGCGCCGCGCCGCCGATCAAGAGAAACGGACAGGCTCCCCGTGAAGTGTCCGGCGCAGGCCATCCCAGCCTGCGGTGGTTGTGCCGCTGAAGCCATACCCAGCGCGCTGCGCCCACTCTGCCTCGGTGATAACAGCCGGGTCCGCTGGAAGGTAATGGCTGAGGATGAGCTCGCGGACCCGTGCGCGTTCGGCGGCGTCCCCAACCTGGGTGACGTCGGTATGCAGCGCGGCCATCCGGGCCAGCTCGGCGTCGTCGGTGCCGTGCCGCCTGAGGTAGTTCAGGTCGGCGACCTGATGGATGAGGATGTCGGCCCCCGGGCAGGGTGATCAGGTCTTCGTTCACGGTGGTGTCGCCGGAGAACGCGACGGAGCCGTCCGGTGTGTCGAACCGGTAGGCCAGCGCCGGAACCGCCCGGCCGTGCGT
>DATMKQ010000152.1:0-20017 GCA_035571275.1 Trebonia sp. | reverse complement strand
CCCGCCGCCTGCGCGAGCAGCCCGCAGTGCGCTGCGATCAGCGGATCGCGGGTCAACTCGTGGATCGTGGTCAGCGCGCCGATCTCCAGCGACGAGCCGAGGTCGCGGACGCCGCGCAGCTCATCAAGCCCGCCCACGTCGACGAGCACCGACGGATAGGAGAACCGCAGCCGGAGCAGCGGCAGCAGGGACTGCCCGCCCGCGATCACCTTCGCGTCCTCGCCGCCGGAGGCAAGCGCGGACATCGCCTCGCCGAGCGAGGCCGGCCGCGTGTAGTCGAACTTCGCCGGGATCACCGCACCGCTCCTTCCGTACGCGCTTCCTGGATGGCCCGCCACACGCGCTCGGGCGTGCAGGGCATGGGAACGTCGGACACCCCGAACGGACGGAGCGCGTCGACGATCGCGTTCACCACGGCCGGGGTGGACGCGATCGTGCCGGCCTCGCCGACACCCTTGACGCCGAGCGGGTTGAGCGTGGACGGGGTGGTCGTCCTGGCGGTCGTGAACGACGGCAGGTCCGCCGCCGACGGGATCAGGTAGTCCGCGAGCGACGCGGTGATCAGGTTGCCCGAGGAGTCGTACGCGGCCTCCTCGTACAGCGCCTGCGCGATGCCCTGCGCGATGCCGCCGTGTACCTGGCCGTCGACGATCAGCGGGTTCACCACGACCCCGACGTCGTCAACCGCTACGTAGGACCGGATCCGGACCTGGCCGGTCTCGGTGTCCACCTCGGCCGCGCACAGATGCGTGCAGTGCGGACAGGAGAAGTTGTCCGGGTCGTAGGTCGCGTCGGAGTCCAGCGACGGTTCGACCCCTTCCGGCAGCGCGTGCGCGGCGAACGCGGCGAACGCGATCTCCCCGATCGCCTTGCCCTGGTCCGGGTCGCCGCGGACCGACCACCGGCCGGCGTCCCACTCCAGGTCCTCCGGCGCGACCTCGAGCATGCCCGCCGCGATGATCCGGGCCTTCTCCCGTACCTTGCCGCAGGCCATCACCAGCGCTGTCCCGCCGACCACGAGGGACCGCGACCCGTAGGTGTCCATGCCGCGTGGCGACACCTGCGTGTCTCCGTGGAGTACGCGGATGTCCTCGAACGGCACGCCCAGCTCGTCGGCGACGATCTGCGACCAGGCGGTCTCGTGGCCCTGGCCGTGCGCGCTCGACCCGGTGACGACCTCGACCTTGCCGGTGGGCAGCATCCTGATCGAGGCGTTCTCCCAGCCACCCGCCGCGTAGGCGAGCGAGCCGAGGACCCGGGACGGCGCCAGCCCGCACATCTCGGTGAACGTGGAGACCCCGATGCCGAGGCGTACTTTGTCGCCGGCCGCGGCGCGGCTGGCCTGCTCGGCCCGCAGTTCGTCATAGCGGAAAAGCGATCGCGCCTCGGCCGTCGCGGCCTCGTAGTTCCCCGAGTCGTAGGTCAGCCCGGAGATCGTGGTGAACGGGAACTCCTCGTGCTTGATCCAGTTCCGCTCGCGCAGTTCCAGCGGATCGACCCTGAGCTCGGCGGCCAGGTCGCTCACGATGTGCTCGATGGCGTACGTCGCCTCGGGCCGGCCGGCGCCGCGGTAGGCGTCGGTGGGTGTCTTGGTCGTGAACACCCCGGTGCAGTTGAACCGGTACGCGTCCATCTTGTAGATCGCGTTGAACATGAACGCCCCGAGCAGCGGAACACCCGGGGTTACCAGCATCAGGTATGCCCCCATGTCCGCGAGGAGGTCCACGGACAGCCCGCGGATCTTCCCGTCGGCGTTGGCGGCCAGCCGGATCCGCTGGATCTGGTCGCGGCCGTGGTGTACGGCCACGTTGCCCTCAGAACGGGACTCGGTCCACTTCACCGGCCGGCCGAGTCGCCTGGCGATCAGCAGCGAGAGCACCTCTTCGGCGGTGACCTGGAGCTTGGATCCGAAGCCGCCGCCGACGTCCGGCGCGATTACCCGGATGTTCTGCTCGGGGATGCCGGTGACGAGGGCGAGCATTACCCGTAGGATGTGCGGGATCTGCGTGGCCGACCACATCGTGTACTCGTCGCCGACCGGCGCGCAGACCACGGCGCGCGGTTCCATCGCCGACGGGATCAGCCGCTGCTGCCGGTACGTGCGCTCCAGCACGATGGGCGCGTCGCGGAAGGCCGCCTCGAGGTCGCCGTTCTCGAACGTCCAGGTGTACGACTTGTTGCCCGCCTCGTGTACCTTCGGCGAATCCGGCCGCAGCGCGGCCTCCATGTCGAGGACCGGCTCGAGCGGCTCGTAGTTCACGTCGATGAGCTCGAGCGCGTCCACCGCGGAGTACCTGTCCCTGGCCACCACCGCGGCGACGATTTCCCCGCCGTAGCGGACGGTGTCGACGGCCATCGCCGGATGGTCTGGCATCACGATGTCCGGGGTGACCGGCCAGGCGCAGGGCAGGCTGCCCTGCTCGCCGGCCACGTCGGCACCGGAGAACGCGGCGATCACGCCGGGGGAGCGCCGCGCCGCCTGCACGTCGATGCTCGTGATCCGGGCGTGCGCGTTCGGGCTGCGCAGGAAGGCGATATATCCCAGGCCAGGCAGCGTGATGTTGTCGGTCCAGTTGGTCTGGCCGGTGATCAGGCGGGCGTCTTCCTTGCGGGCGCGGGCCTTGCCGACCTCGGCCGCGGCGGTCTCCGTTGTCATGCCGTCACCCCCGCGCTCCCGGCGGCCTTCAGGACTGCCCTGACGATGTTCTGGTACCCGGTGCAGCGGCACAGGTTCCCCTCGAGCCCGTGCCTGACCTCTTCCTCGCTGGGGTTCGGGTTGTCCCGCAGCAGGTCGGCAGCCGCCAGAATCATCCCGGGCGTGCAGTAGCCGCACTGCAGCGCGTGCTCTTCGTGGAACGCTCGCTGCAGCGGATGCAGCTCTCCGTTCGCCAGCCCCTGAATGGTGGTTATCTCCGCCCCGTCGGCCTGCACGGCGAGCACCGCGCAGCTTTTCACAGAAACCCCGCTCATCAGCACGGTGCAAGCGCCGCAGTTGGAGCTGTCGCAGCCGATCGGCGTGCCGGTCCGCCCGGCTTGTTCTCTCAGGTAATGCACCAGCAGCAGGCGCGGTTCGACGTCGTCGTCGTAACGTACGCCGTCGACAGTAACGCTCATCTTCATACGCGGCCTCCTCGCCGTCGCAGATGCGCTAGAGGACCACCGTAAGACCGCCGAAGTGTCTTTCACCAGCCCCGCGGGCCACAGGCTCGATGTTGCACTGGGCATACGCCGCTAAACTGCTTTCGCGCCGCGTCAGCCAATGTTTCCGGATATACCGAACGGTTCCGGATTTCTCGCCGCAGCTGCGGCGATTGTGGTACCGATATGGACGAAGATGCGATCTGACCGCGGGCTTCCACTGTCCGTTCCGGATAATTCGCTCTTCCGTGATTACCGCGGTGACCAGCTCGGCCGGGGTGACGTCGAAGGCATAGTTGATGGCCTTGGTGCCCGCGGGCGCCGCGGGGACGGTGATCTCGTCGGGATCACGTTCCTCAAGCGGGATGGCCCAGCCACCGGGGGTGGCCGCGTCGATCGTCGTCTCCGGCGCCGCGACGATGAACGGGATGCCTTTGTTCTTCGCGGCGAGCGCGAGGGAGTACGTACCGATCTTGTTCGCGACGTCCCCGTTGGCGGCGATCCTGTCGGCGCCCACCACGACCGCATCAGACAGGCCCTGGCTGATCAGGAACGGCCCGGCGCCGTCACAGGCCAGGTAGTGCTCGATGCCGAGCTGGTCGAGTTCCCAGCACGTCAGCCGGGCACCTTGGAGCAGCGGGCGGGTCTCGTCCACGATCACGTGCCGGACCGCACCGTCGGCGTGCAACGCGCGGATGACGCCGAGCGCCGTGCCCCAGCCCAGGCAGGCGAGCGCGCCGGTGTTGCAGTGCGTGTGCACGCGCAACCGGCCTGGCCCGCATTGCTCGCGCAGGAAGGCGGCACCCCGCTTGCTCATGCTGATCGTTTCTGCCTCGGTCGTGGCCAGTTTCGCCAGCGCGGCGGCCTCCACGGCAGCGAATCCGCGAGGGATCTCGGCGGAGCTGGCGTCGACCTCCCGGCGCAGGTTGACCGCGGTCGGTCTGGCGTCGGCGAGTCGCTTCAGCTCGGCGGCGAGCCTCGCGGAGTCCCACCCCTCGCGCTCGGCCTGCCCGACCGCGAGCGCGACCCCGAGCGCGCCGGCCGCGCCGAGCAGTGGGGCGCCCCGGATGGCTAGCCGGGTGATCGCATCGACGAGCTCGCTCACCGTGGTAAGCCGTAGCCTGCGCAGGTCGTGCGGCAGGGCGGTCTGGTCGATGGCGATGATCTGCCCGTCCAGCCAGGCCAGCACTGGTTCCATGACCCGAATGTATCTGACCGATCAGCCGAAGCGGCCGTGCACGTAGTCGGCGGTGCGGGGGTCCTGCGGGTCCTCGAATAGCTGCCGCGTCTGGCCGGCCTCGACGATGCCGCCTGGCGCGCCCTCCGCGGCGAGGAAGAACGCGCAATAGTGCGATACCCGCTGAGCCTGCTGCATGTTGTGGGTGACGATCACGATCGTGACCTCGGAGGAGATGTCGGCGATCGTCTCCTCGACGCGACGAGTGGAGGTCGGGTCCAAGGCCGAACAGGGCTCGTCCATCAGGAGCACGTCCGGCGAGACCGCCAGCGACCGCGCGATGCATAGCCGCTGTTGCTGGCCGCCGGACAGCGACCCGCCGGGGGTGGACAGGCGGCGCCGGACCTCTTCCCACAGGCCGGCCCGGCGCAGGCAGGACTCGACCAGGCCGTCCTTGTCGCGGACCCGCATGCCGGACAGCTTGAGCCCGCTGATGACGTTGTCGTAGACGGACATCGTGGGGAACGGGTTGGGCTTCTGGAAGACCATCCCGATCCTGCTGCGCACGTGCTGCGGGCGCTGGCTGGGATGGTAGATGTCCTGGCCGGCGAGCAGCACCTCGCCGGCCAGCGCCGCGCCGGGGATCATTTCGTGCATCCGGTTGAGGATCCGCAGGAACGTCGACTTGCCGCAGCCAGACGGGCCGATCAGCGCGGTCACCGTGGCCGGCGCCATATCGATCGAGACCCGTTCGAGTACTTTGTGCTTGCCGAACCAGGCCGATACCTGCCGTGCCTCGAGCCCGGCCAGCGGAGCACCGATCGGCTGGGTCTGCGGCAGTGCGATTTCAGTCATGACGAAGGATCCTCAGTACAGGTTGGGCAGGAGCGCCGACAGGCTCTCGTACAGGTTCCAGATGATGGCGAGCAGCACGGGGATCGTGACGATCCAGGCGGGCCAGCGGGCCCAGCGGCCGGCCAGGAAGCTACCGGTCAGCGCCGCGGCGGCCAGCGCGATCGCCCACGCCATCGCGGGGATCAGCGCGAAGGAGTCGCGGCCGAGCGCGACCTCGGACGAGCCCACGGTGGGCAGATAGCCCGACTCGGGGAAGGGGGTGCCGAGCAACCTGGCCTCGACCTCGATGTAGTGGGCGGGCGCGATCCGCGAATCCGCTGTCACGAGCAGGATTTGATTAGGTATTTCACTGAACGGAACGGGCTTACTGCTATTCGAGAGGGCTATCACCTGGTAACGGGCCAGCCCCTGGCTGGTGGTCGTGGTGAGTACGTCGCCCGTGCGCAGCAGCGGCAGGTCGCTGAACGGGCTGCCGAACGTCGCCCGTCGGCCGAACACCACCGAGATCCCCGCCTGCCCGGGGAACGGGGTGTCCCGCAGGTGGCCGGGCCCGAGCGTGAGGTTCTCCGGGCTGGTGCCCTCAACGATCACCATGTCGCTGATGCCGATGGCGGGGATGTCCAGCAGCGCGATGGGGTCGCCGGGGACCGCCGCATCGCTCGACGGTGACACCGGGTGGCCGGGGATCGCCGGTCCGGTCGGCGCGGTGGCCCCTCCGAGCTCGCCTTGCAGCCGCGCGTACAGCGTTGTCTGCGCGCGGGCTTCCTGCACGCCGGACAGATAGTAGAGGTAACCGACGAAGCCGAGGATGGCCACCGCGAGCAGGGTGAGCGTCACGCCGACGGAACGGACAGTGCTGTCGGAGCCACGCGGCTTGGCACTGGCCTTGGCCGTAGGCGGTTTCTGCGGGGCGAACGTCACCACATCCTGGCCGGGACCCATCCCGTCTGCCGGCGTCACCGGACGTTGCCCCGCCTGCGGCGCAGGTAAGCCGCCACAGAGGGCGGCGCGGCGACCGCCACTGCCACCCCGATCGCGGTGAGCACGGCCAGCAGGACGCGATCCGCCCCGTTGCCAGGCACGTTGACCACCGAACCGGTGATGTTGGCGTTCTGCGCCACGCTCCCGTTGCCGCCGCTACTGTTCCCGGTACTGGTCGTGGCGCCTGTCCCGCTGCCCGTAGCCGGGTCGTTGGACGTGGTTCCCGTCGACGAGCTCCTGCCGTCTTTGGTCTTCTTTGAGCCCGTCTTGGTGGCGGTCGTGGTCGTGGCGGCGCTGGGGTCACAGTTCAGCGCCGCGGTGACCTTCTGGCAGGCGTTCGGGTAAGGCGCGTTCTTGAGGAGCGTCAGCACCCCATTGGTGAACGTCGGGTTGTCACATCCCGCCAGCGTGGTCGGATTCGGTCCCGCGATGTGTCCCGGGATGAGGTTGGCCTGGTGCAGGCCGCCCTCAACGAGGTTGAGCGGTAGCGGAGAGTAGCCGAGTGCGGCGGCCTGTTGTTGGCCTGCGCACAGGTAGAAGTCGATGTAATAGCTGAGCGACGCGCCCACGGAGTTGTTGAAGATCGGCGGGATCGCTGTTCCTGCCTTGGGCACGATGAGGTAGCTGTAGCTGGACAGCGGATAGCTACGGGGATCGGTGTAGGTGTAGACGTTGTCCAGGTTCTGCTGCAGGAAGTTCGGGCTGTTCGGGTCCTCGTTGATTTGGGCCTGGGTGAGCGCTACGGCGACGTTGGACGCGCTGGGCAGCACGTAGTAGCCGCCGGGATTGAGCATCGCGACGACCGGCCAGTGCGCGTTGAGCGCGTAGGCGTACTCGTCGTACCCGATGGAGCCCTCGCCGTAGCTCGACGTGATAAAGGTCGAGACGGCGTTGGACCCGTTCTCCGCGCGCACGTTGCCCCAGCTCTCCGGGTAGAACTCCGTCTGCGGGCAGGGCTGCTGGATCCCCGGGTGTACTTGCTGGCAGAAGGCGTCCCAGATCGACGGGTATTCGTGCGACATCCACCGGGTGAGGAAATAGGTGGCGCCCGAGCCGTCGGAGCGAACCACCGGGATGATCGGCTCGTTGGGCAGCTGGGCGCCGTAGTCGTGGGTGATTTCAGGGTCGTCCCAGTTGGTGATCTGACCGGTGAAGATCTTGGTCAGCGTCAGCCCGGACAGCCGCAGGTTGGTGATCAGGTGCCCGCCTACCGTCACGTGGTACATGAACGCGGTGCCGCCGCCCACGTCGGGCACGTAGGAGTAGCCCCACTCGGGGGTCTCCGCGCCGGTGCCGGCCAGTTCGTCCGCGCCGTTGCGGAACGGCGGGTCCGATGCCGCGAAGTCCACCTGGCTGCCCTGCATGTAGTCGCCGCGGCCGGACGCGGACCCGTCCGCGTTGAAGTTGACCGTCAGCCCGTTCGGTTGCAGGTCCTGCGCCCATTGGTTGAGGGCGACAGAGGCCCAGGACGAACCGGAACCGGACAGCGTCGTCCAGTTGGTCGCGGCGGCGGGCGAGGACATTGATGCCAACGCGAGCACGGCGAGGATTATTGTGGCGACCGCGGATAGCGGTCCGCGTCGCCGGCGGCGATACCTGATCATGACTGCCTCCGCCAGATCGAGCGGGGTTGCCAACGTTTCATCCGGAGCCGCCGGACGCGCCGGGTGCCCGTGACGATGGCCGCGCGTGCCGCGGGACTGCCGTAGATCAGCGCGGCCGGCCCGGCGACAATCAACGCCATCCCGGCGATGAGCAGCGCCAGGACGACCCAGGACATCCCGGTGACGTCCGGGCGACTGAACGACACCGCGATCGAGTGCGCTGTCGGGGTACGCGACGCGGACGGTGACGGGGACGGCGATGGCGATGCCGACGCGGATGGTGTCTTGGACGAGGACGGCGAGGGCGTCGGCGACGCGGAATGCTGGTCGGCCGGCTTGGGGTCGCCGGTCTGGTTCAGCACCTTGTCAGCGGCGGTGAGCGTCTCCTGGCGCAGGAAGCTTGGCAGCGGCAGGAAGCCCTGCGGCAGGTCGCCGGCCGCTGTGCCGGGCACCTGGCCCTGGTTCGCGACGAAGTCGAGGAACTGGGCGATCTTGGCTGCCTTGGCCGCGGAGATCCCGCCGGTGGGCACGACCGCGTAGACGATCATCGTGAGCGGGTACGCGGCGGGATCATCCTTGGCGAAGTCCATCGACCGTGTGATCCCGTCCGGGTTGACGGCCATGTCGTTGACCGCGGCGGCCATCGCGGCGTCGGTCGGCTCCACGTACTTGCCGGCGGTGTTCTCCAGCGCGACGGTCGGGAACAGGTCCGCCGCCGCGTCCGCTTGATCGGTGAGCGCGAACAGGTCCCGGTCGCCCACCGTCTCGGGGGACAGCGCGTCGTAATTGCCGTTGTTGGACGAGTCCCTGGTGTCTGTGTCGCCGGGCATCCAGTTCAATGCCTGGTACGTCGCCACCTGGGAAAGCGGGAAGGTCGGGCTGTACTGCTGCGCCAGCGGGAAGTACGGGTCCGCCGCTACGAACTGGTCGGTTGGGTACTGTTCCCCCAGGTAATACGTGTCGACATGCATGCCCCACGGGTCGAACTGGCCCGCCAGGAAGTTCGAGGCGTCCTTGTTGGCGGCGATCCAGCCCGTGGTGACCCACGTCATGTCGCTGTTTCCGGCGACCACGGTCGGTATCTGGAAACCGGTCGGGTCGGCCGGGTTCGTAATATTCGGGTTGAGTTTGATGAATTCCGGGTCGGCGAACAGGTTCTCAGGATTTTTATCGACGCCGCTGTCGCACCCGAATTGATAGGTGGTCGAGCTCGACGATAGCGGGCACCCCTCCTCGGTGAAGTCATAGGAGGTCGTCAGCAGCTTGGCTACGAGCCGCGGGTCCATCTTCATGCTCACGTACGGCTGACCGGTGCCCATATTGTCCACCCAGTAGGCGAGCGAGACGGCCGACACCGCGACGGGCGCGTATGTGTAGGGGCGCGTAGTGTGCCCAGTGAGCGGCTGAGTGGTGAATGCCACGTCGTCCAGCCCGGTGGCGAAGTCCTGCCGCGCCTCGCTCTCGTTGACCGAGGAGTTGTACTGCAGCGTGATCGGGCTTGCGCCGAAGCACAGGGCCGACTCCCATTCGAGCATCGCGCGCGCGACCATCGGCGAGCCGCCGGAAGTGAAATCATAGGCGCGCTGCGGGCAGCCGTTCGGAGTGGGTGCGAAGTGCAGCGGGATGACGATCCGCTTCTGCCATGAGCAGTATCCGTTCGCGCTCCCCGGCGAAGATGTTATGGACGAGAACGCGTACTGCGCGGTATCTAGGTCGGCCGCGTCGTCTTCGTGATCATTGCAGCCATAGTCCTGGGCCTTAACGCCACCGTAGTCGAGGCTGTCACCACCCTGGCTGGGCCAGACGACGAGCGAGCAGGCATGAGTCGCGTCACAGCCGAGGGCCTGGTTCTGCACGGTGGTGTACAGCAGGATCTCGGCCTGGCCGGTGCCGTTGGGGTCGGTAACCGCGTACGCCGCGTTGTCGGGACCGTCGGGCCCGCTTGTCTCATCCACGCCGTTGTGGGTGGCGCCGAAACACTGGCTGGGTGTCGGGTCGGTCCCCGAGCACTGCGCGATCATCACCGGGTAGTCGGTGGTGTCCGCGTTGTACGGAGGGTTGGCGCTCGGCGTGAACCCGGTCCAGCTCACGGTCACCATCTGGTTGACCAGGTTGCTGGTCTGGCTGACGGTCACAGTGCTCCGATACCGGAAATCAGAACCGTCGACGGCGCCGGTATTCGGGTTCGTCGTGCACTTGCACATGCGCGGTCCGGCGACGGTCGTACCGCTGGGCTTAACGGGCTTTTTGGACGGTTTCTTCGCCGTCCCCTGGGTCTTGGCCGGGGTGGGGGACGGGGTGGGGGACGGGGTGGGGGACGGTGCCGAACTCGCCGTCGCAGACGCTGACGTCGACGGTGACGGGCTGCCCGTGGCGAATGCGGCGCCGGGCAGCGCGAGGACGGCCGCCAGGCCGGCGGCTACTCCCAGGGCGAGGAGTCTCTTCATGCTTCCGCACCTTCCGCGGCGCCTGAGTTCGTGAGGCGCTGTCCCGCTTCGATCTGCCGCGCGGCGTCCTGCTTCTCCAGGCGGCGGCGCTGGCGCCTGGTCAGCTCTCCCGGCGCGCCGCCGCCGATGCGGCGCGCGATGGTGAACAGCACGAGCACCAGGAGGACCAGCGCGAAGCCGCCGCCGAACGCGCGGATCTTGTCGTCCGGCACCGGGCTCGTGACCTCGTAGTAGATGTACAGCGGCAGGCTGGTCTGCCAGCCGTGGAACGGGTTCGTGTTCATGCCCCTGGCGTAACCGGCCACGAGCAGCACCGGCGCCGTCTCGCCGATGCCGCGCGCCATGGCGAGCACCACGGCGGTCGCCAGGCCCGACCGGGCGGTCGGCAGCACGACGTTCAGCACGGTGCGCCACTGGCTGCCGCCGAGCGCGTAGGACGCTTCGCGGAGCGTGCCTGGCACGATCCGCAGCACGGCTTCCGAGGCCCTGGTCACGATCGGCAGCATGGTGATCGCGAGCGCGAGCGAGGCGGCGAAACCGCTCTTGGGCAGGCCCAGCGTGAGCACGCAGAATGCCAGGATGAACAGGCCGGCGATGATGTCAGGCAGCGCGGTCATCGCATCGACCAGCGTGCGCACTGGACGCGCCGCGCGCCCCCCGACCTCAGCCAGGTACAACGCCGCGAGCAGGCCAAGCGGGACGGCCAGCGCGGTCCCGAGCAGGATCTGCTCCAGGGTGCCGACAAGCGCGTGCGCCACGCCGCCGACCTGGATCGGGCTGAGCGGTCCCTCATCCGCCATCGTCTGGGTGAAGAAGCGCGGGAACTTGACCGCCGCCCAGCCGCGCACCAGCGTGTAGGCGACCTGATCGATGACGATCGCCGTGGCGAGGAGACCGCCGGTGGTAAAAGCGACAGAGCAGAACTTGTCCCTGACCGACAGCTTGTCCCACTGCAAGGCGGCGACGGCCGTGTAGAGGACGAGGAACAGCGCGTACCAGCTCACCCAGAAGCCCAGCACCCCGCTGAACGGCAGCACCCGCTCGTACAGCACCCAGTCGAGCCCCAGCGCGCCCGCGGCGGCCCCCGCGAGGGTCAGCACGCCCTCCGCGGTGACCGTGCGGAGGCGCAGGGGGGTGTCGGCCGCGGGTTCAGGGGCCGCGGTCTGCGTGGTCTCGGTGTCAGCGGCCATCAGTCGGCCGTCGCCAGTCCTGACCGGGATCGGCCGATCACGATCGCTCCTATGGTGTTGACGATCAGGGTCATCGCGAACAACACGAGCCCGGCCGCCATGAGCGCGGACAGCCCCATGGACCCGCCTTGGGGAAAGGACGGGAAATCCACCGCGATCCTTGACGCGATGGAGTTGCTGCCTGCCTGCAGGACACGGAAGTTGAAGTCCCAGGCCGGCGTGATGATGAGCGTCACGGCGATCGTCTCGCCGAGTGCCCGGCCGAGTCCCAGCATCGTGGCACCGATCACCCCGGCCCGGCCGAATGGCAGCACGACCGTTCGCACCATCCCCCAGCGGGTCGCGCCGAGGGCGTAGGCGCCCTCCCGCTCGCCCTGCGGCGCCTGGGAGAACACCTGCCTGGACAGGGACGTGACGATCGGGATGACCATCAGCGACACGACGACACCGGCGATGAACGTCGAGCCCGCGTAGTCCGCGGCTACCGAGGTGTTCTGCCGGAAGTTGAAGACCGGGATCCAGCCGAGGTGGCGGCCGAGCCAGCTGTCGAAGCCGATGATCCGCGGCTCGAGGAAGAGCAGCCCCCACAGCCCGAAGATGATGCTCGGGATCGCGGCCATCAAGTCGATCACCGCGATCAGCGAGCGCTTGAGCCGCGGCGGCGCGTACTCGGAGATGTACAGCGCGATCGCGATCCCCGTCGGGACCGCGATGATCAGCGCGATCAGCGCGATCATGATGCCGAACGGCAGGATCGCCGCGATGCCGAAATGCTGCGGGCTGAGCGTGACCCAGGACGAGGTAGTGAGGAACCGCACGCCCATGAAACGGAACGCCTTAGCGGCGCGAGCGATCAGGAAAGCCAGGATCAGCCCGGTGATGACGAACACCGACCATCCTGACGCGCGCAGGGTGCCGCGGAAGATCCTGTCTCCCGTGGAGTGATGGGCGACGATCGCGCGCGGGGTGTCCTCAGGAAGAGCGGGCGGCATTATGCGGGTGTTCGCCTCAGCGGGCATCGCGATTGCTCCCCCCGGTTCCTTACTTTCCGTGGCCCGCCGTGGAAACGGCGTCCGTCAATATTCGGTGATGGGCTGGACAAGGGTCATGCCTGATGGTGCACAAACCGCAAACTGGAGGTGAACAGAGAGTTAAAAATACCTATATATGCGATCTTGTTAGATGTATCTAGGAACAGTATGACGCGTCCCCACCCGAAGGCGCGGGACGCGTCATAGTTCTTAGTAGTTCAGCGGGGCCAGCCTTACGAGATGCTGCCGCAGGTCGGCCAGCTCAGGAAGCCGTAGTCGGTGATGTCCGCGGCCGCGACCTTGCTCGAGCACAGGAAGCCGTGCTGCGCCTTTGTGCCGAAGATCGGCACCAGGATCGGCAGGATCTTGGTCTTGGAGATCGAGCGGACGACGTTGTACAGCGTGCGCCCGAAGGGGGAGACGGCGATGGCGTGGTTGATGACCTTGCCGCTCAGCGGCGCGATGCCGTTGACCTTGTCCAGGCCGAGCACGCCGATTTGGTCGGTGCCGAACTTGTTCTTGTCCTTGCCGGAGGAGTGGAAGGCCTGCTGCACGTAGGAACCGACGGAGAACGGGAAGATCGCCGCCGCGCTGTCCAGCAGCTTGTTGGTGCCCTCGTTCTCCTCGATCGAGCCGGTCGCCCCGGTGCCGTCGCTGACGCAGCTGCCCGGGTTGGTGACGTTGATGTCCTTGAGGAACTGCGACCTGGTGCCGGAGTTGGACTGCGGGAGGAACGGCTTGATGGTGGCGTTCTTGCCGCCGAAGGCCTTCCAGTTGCGCGCGCTCGCGGCGCAGGTGTAGATCTCGGTCAGGTCCTTGGTGGTCAGGTTGCCGGGGGCGTCGGTCCCGCCGGACTTCGCGGTCCTGGTGGCGTAGGTGATCGCGTCCCGGGCGAACGCCACGTAGGCCTCGCCGTTCGCGCCGAGCGCCGCCGCGTATGAGCTCCGTCCGCTGGACGACCGCGCGAAGTCGATGGCGAAGTCGGACTTGCCGTCCTTGACGTTGGCCTTCAACGCCAGAATCCCGGCCTTGGACCCGTTCGGCCGATCGATGTACTTGGCCCCGGCCTTGGTCCTGATGCTGGCGCTGCCGGTCGCGTCGAAGCTGTACAGCCACGGGTGCGCGGAGTTGTGCTTCTTGGCCGGGATGGTCTTGTTGTAGTCCAGGGACAGCTGGTCGAAGAGGGCATCGTCGGTTTGCGCCCCGACACCCACGATGTCGTAGGCCTTCGGCACGACGCCCTTGGGGGGGTCGTTCGGCGCTGCTGACGCGGTGGTAACCGTTCCCGCCAGCATGGCGACAGCGGCGGCCATCGTCGTAGCGCCGGCCAGCAGCTTGGTGAGTTTCCGCATTCCCTTGCCTCCATGTTGCCGCCGACGGCCCGGATGCGCCGGCCAAACGGGTCTAGGGTGCGATATCCACTTATACGGTAGGAATACTCTAGATGAACGGAAAATGAACTTCCTATCAAACCGACCTAGTAACTTTCAAATAGGGCGAGGCGCGCTCCAGGCGCTTCGCAGCGTGGCGCGGGGGCGCGAGGAAAACAAGCGGCCCCCCGCCCAGGTGGGTGGGGGGCCGCTGCGCGGCTTGTCTTATGAGAGGCTGCCGCAGGTCGGCCAGTTCAGGAAACCGTAGTCGGTGATGTCCGTCTGGGCGGCCTTGCTTGAGCACAAGTAGCCGTGCTGCGCCTTCGTGCCGAAGACCGGCACGAGTTCCGCCACGATCTTGGTCTTGGAGATCGAGCGGACGACGTTGTACAGGGTGCGCCCGAAGGGCGACACCGCGAGGGCGTGGTTGATGACCTTGCCGCTAAGCGGGGCGATGCCGTTGACCTTGTTCAGGCCGAGCACGCCGATCGCGTCGGTGCCAAACTTATTCTGGTGCTTGCCTGAGTGGAAGGCCTGCTCAACGTAGGAACCGACGGAGAACGGGAAGATCGTCGCCGCGTTGTTCAGCAGCTTGTTGGTGCCCTCGTTCTCCTCGATCGAGCCGGTGGCCCCGGTCCCGTCGCTGACGCAGCTGCCCGGGTTGGTGACGTTGATGTCCTTGAGGAAGGTCGACCTGGTGCCGGAGTTAGACTGCGGCAGGAACGGCTTGATGGTGGCGTTCTTGCCGCCGAAGGCCTTCCAGTTGCGCGCGCTCGCGGCGCAGGTGTAGATCTCGGTCAGGTCCTTGGTGGTCAGGTTGCCGGGGGCGTCGGTCCCGCCGAACTTCGCGGTCCTGGTGGCGTAGGTGATCGCGTCCCGGGCGAACGCCACGTAGGCCATGCCGTTCGGGCCGAGCGCCGCCGCGTAAGAACCCCGTCCACCGGACGACCGACCGAAGTCGATGCAGAAGTTGCTCTTGCCGTCCTTGGTGTTGTTCTTCAGGGCAAGTACCCCGGCCTTAGAGCCGTTCGGCCGATCGATGTACTTGCAGCCGGCCTTGGTCCTGATGCTGGCGCTGCCGATCGCGTCGAAGCTGTACAGCTTGTGGGCCTTCGACCCGGGGGTCTTGTCGTAGTCGAGCGCGATCTGGTCGATGACGTACTGGGTCGTGTTCGACCCGACGCCCACGATGTCGACTGCCCTCGGTACCACCTTGGGCGGGTCGTTGGGCGCCGCCGAAGCGGTGACGACCGTGCCCGCCACCATAGCGACGGCCGCGGCCGCCGACACGGCACCAGCAAACAACTTGGTAAGTTTTCGCATTCCCCTGCCTCCATTTTGCAGCCCGTCTCGAATCCCGTGCGGTCCCGGTGCGCAGGCCGGCGGGCATGCCGATGATGACTCTGCCTGGGAAGATGCGCCCCGACAAGGGAACGGATGGTGGCGGAAAGGCTATCTCTTGGGGGCTGTAAGCTGTCTAAATCTTAAAAAGCCGGTTAAGGAATAAGTTACCGTGTACGACACAAGCCATTTCAGATGAAAATCCGGTAAACAGTAAATTCTGGTCATATCGAAATGTATCATAACTAGTTTAGGCGATCAAAAAGCTAGGAAATTGATCGCACCGCGAGGGTCGTCACGGGGGCGCCACGCCGAGTTCCCGGTCCGCCCCGGTGGGTCCTGGCGACGAACCACCCCTCGGCGGCGCGGTCCGCCTGCACAGCTCACCGCGAACACCGCAAATGCCCAAGAAGGTGACAAATCGGGCCAGGCTACCGTTTTCTGAAGCTTCGTTACCATGAAGCAACTGAATGACTCGTTTTTAGCTCATTTTTATGCTAAAACCGTTGCACGACCCGTGGAGAGGGGTGACGCCATGGCTACTGCCGAGGGCACGCCGTCGATCATCGTCGAACAGCAAGTAGACAAGGGGCTTAAGTCCGGCGCGCTGGGCTTGGTTTCCAGCGTCGTCATGGGCGTAGCGTCCACCGCTCCGGCCTACAGCCTGGCGGCTACCCTCGGGCTCATCGTGGCGGCCGTGGGGTTCGGCTCCCCGATCATCGCCTTCCTGGCGTTCATCCCGATGCTGCTGACTTCGATCGGGTACAGCGAGCTGAACAAGGCCGACCCGGACTGTGGCACGACGTTCACCTGGGCGACGCGGGCGTTCGGTCCGAAGACGGGCTGGGCGGGCGGCTGGGCGATCGTAGCCGCCGACGTGCTGGTCATGATGAGCCTGGCGCAGATAGCCGGGCAGTACATGTTCCAGCTCTTCGGCGCGCATGGCATCGGCACTAAGCCGACGAGCGCCTTCGTGTTGCTGGTCGGCGTCGGCTGGATCATCGCGATGACGTACATCTGCTATCGCGGCATCGAGGTGTCCGCGATGTTCCAGAAGGTCCTGCTCAGCATCGAAGTGGTCATGCTGCTAGTGCTATCGGTCGTCGCGCTCGTCCGGGTGGGGGATGGCCATCACCCCAGCGTTTCGATCACTCCGGGGCTTACCTGGTTTAACCCGTTGCAGAACGGCTTCTCGGCCTTCGTCAGCGGGATCATCTTGATGCTCTTCATCTACTGGGGCTGGGACACCGCGGTCTCGGTCAATGAGGAGACGGCCGACAAGGAGAAGACGCCGGGACGCGCGGCGATCATCTCCACGGTCATCTTGCTGGTCACCTACGTGATCTGCATCTTCGCCGCCCAGTCGTTCGCTGGCGTCGGCACGAAGGGGATAGGCCTGGCCAACCCGAACAACGTGGGCGACGTCTTGTCGATACTCGGCTCCAGCGTGTTCGGCACGTCCGGCTTCGGGCGTGTCCTGACCCAGCTCCTTATCCTGATGGTGCTCAGCTCCGCGGCGGCGTCCACCCAGACCACGATCCTGCCCACCGCGCGCACCACGCTGTCGATGGCGACCTACCGGGCGATCCCCAGGGTCTTCTCCAAGATGCACCCGCGGTACCTCACGCCGACCGTGTCGACCCTGGTCATGGGCGGCATCTCGATCCTGCTATACATCCCGTTCAACTATGCGGCGGGCGGCTATCTGATCCCCGACGCGGTGACCGCCATCGGCCTGTACATCGCGTTCTACTACGGCATGACGGCGTTCGCCTGCGCCTGGTACTACCGCAAGACGCTGACCTCAAGTGCCCGCAACCTGTGGTTGCAGGGCATCCTGCCGGTGCTCGGCGGCCTGATCATGTACTTCGCCGGAGGCTGGAGCATCTGGGCGGACTGGGACTACGCGGCGAACAACAGCTTCACGTCGTGGCTGATGCCGTTCTGGCCGCACTGGTACATCGGCGGCGTCTTCATCATCGCGTTCGTCGCGGCACTGGTCGGCCTGATCGCGGGCGTCTGGATGCGGTTCGTGCAGCCAGGGTTCTTCCGCAAGGAGACCCTGACCAGGGCGACGCCCACGCTGGTGCCCGACGAGTAGTAAATCTGGACCTTACAGGCCGTCCATGATGCTCTTGAGCAGGTCCGCCGTCTTGGCGGCCGGCTCGGCCTGGAGGCACAGCTGCTCCATCACCTCGAGGTAGCTGTCGACCTCCGTCGGCTTGTCCAGGTAGAGCGCGCTGGTCAGCTGCTCGATGTACACGACGTCCCGTAGGTCAGGCTCGGCGAACCGGAGGATGGTGAACGGTCCTCCCATCGCCGGGTGCGCGCCAGTGCGGAACGGCAGGATCTGCAGCGTCACGGCGGGGTGGTCGCACATCTCGATAAGGTGGCCTATCTGGTCCCGCATGACCTCCGTGCCGCCTATCGGCCTGCGCAGTGCGCCCTCGTCCATGACAGTCCACAGTCGCGGGGCGTTCTCCCGCATGAGCACGTTCTGCCGGGAGAGCCGCGCCGCGACGCGGCGTGCGATGTCTTCCTCAGCCAGCGCGCTGCCGAGCTGGATAAGCGCCCAGGCGTAGCCTTCCGTCTGCAGCAGGCCAGGAACGAACTGGAGCTGGTAATTCCTGATGAACGCGGCAGCCGCCTCCAAGCCGAAGTACGGCTCGACCCAGTGCGGCAAGATGTCGGAGTACCCCTGCCACCATCCTGGCGTGTTCGCTTCTCTGGACAGTTTGAGCAGGGCCTCGCGTTCTTCACCGGCGGCCACGCCGTACAGGGTCAACAGATCGGCGATGTCCCGCTCCTTGAACCCGACTCGTCCAAGCTCCATGCGGCTGATCTTGGAGTGCGAGCCGCGGATGGCGGCCGCCGCCTGTTCGGTCGTCATCCGCGCATCGTCACGGAGCCGCCGCAGGTGGCCGCCAAGGACGAGGCGCTGCACCGTCGGCCCACCTGAGCGCTGGGCATGCAAAGACTGCGGAGCTTCCCAGGCGGTGTCCTGAGACTGAGCCTCCTGGGCGGAGTCCTCAGACGATACCATCGCCACTCCTCGTTCCGTCAGGCCCACTCATGGTCATGGGCATGCGCCAGTCTCCCATGTGATCATGCCGTCGCGAAAGAGGAGTAGATGACAATTCAATTGACACCGAGGCCGACGGTGTTTCCAGCGATCGTGTGAGCGAGCTTAACGTCCGTATTGTCCGCTGGTTATCGCGTCATGGAAGAACGTGATCGAAGTCGCCGTCCTTGGCTCCGGCCACGAAGGCCGCCATTTCGGCGCGGGTGTAGACGAGTGCGGGGCCGGTCGGGAAGCGTGAGTTCCGGACGGCGATCTCGCCGTTCGGCAGGACCGCCACCTCTACGCATTCACCATTGGGGTTGCTGCGCTGGCTTTTCTGCCACGTGACGTCCGGGATCTCTGAGGCCGGCATGCCGTTATAGGTGTGACTCATATTCCTTCCAGTGGTGCATCGTAGTTATAGAGCACCCCCCATGTAATCACTGCAAGTCATCGCGGGATCACCCTTAGCGACCAACACGCTGATCCCTTGTCACGCGCAGTAACCCGAACGTGCCTGGAAACCGTATGCACGCATCGAATGAACGTGCATACGGTCTTGCATTTGCACAATATATCAGGCAACATACAACTAGGGCATACCCACATACTGCGACAGACAAGGCTTTTAAGCCCCCGATGACGATGCAGAAAGCGGTTGCGTTGGCTCACCTGAGGGTTGCTTACGAGCCGGATGATGAGGACGACGACGGGGCCGTCAACATCCCGGCCCCGACCGCATCCGGTCCGCAGCTGCTGCCGGTGCCCTCGGCATGGTGGGATACGCCCGCCGTGACCAGCCGACCTCTTATCCCCGCGCCTGAAGAGGCGAGGACCGCCCGTCAGTTCGTCAGGGAGCTGCTCAGCTGCTGGGGCCTGGAGTACCTGACGGACGACGCGGAGCTGATCATCGCTGAGCTTGTGGTGAACGCCGTGAGGCACGGGATGCGCGCCGTCACCCAAGGCGTCATGCCAGGGCCTTTCGCGCCGCCCGCGCTGCGATTGTGCCTGCTCAGGCGAGTTGGGGAGATTATGCTCGCGGTCACTGATCCGAGCGATGAGGCCCCGGTACCACAGATGCCTGACTGGGCCGGGGAAAATGGCCGCGGACTGCAGATCGTCGGCGCGTTGAGCTACGTCTGGGGCTGGTCGCCCATCGAGGGCCATGGCAAGGCGGTGTGGGCCGTCCTGCGGTACGCCTGACGGATGCGCGGCCGCACCGTTTCGTCTCAGCGGGACACCGGCTCGTCAGCCACCGACAAGACGTGCTCCACAAGGGCGATCAGCGCCTCTTTCGCGGACTCTCGCGATCGCGCGTCACACATGATGATCGGCATGCTTTTGTCTAGGTCGAGTGCGATGCGGACATCTTCCGCGGAATAGCGCCGAGCGCCATCGAAACAGTTGAGAGCGACGATGAAGGGGATCTCGCGCCGTTCGAAGTAGTCGATCGCGGGGAAGCAGTCGGCCAGCCGGCGGGTGTCGGCGAGCACTACCGCGCCGAGGGCGCCGAGCGCCAGCTCGTCCCACATGAACCAGAACCGTTCCTGGCCAGGCGTCCCGAACAGGTACAGCACCAGGTCCTGCCGCAGGGTGATCCGCCCGAAGTCCATGGCGACCGTGGTCGTGGTCTTACGCTCCACGCCCGTGGTGTTGTCCGTGCGGAGGCTGGTCTCGGTGAGCGGCTCCTCGGTGCGCAGCGGCCTGATCTCGCTGACCGCGCCGACTAGCGTGGTCTTGCCTACTCCGAACCCGCCCGCGAGCAGGATCTTTATGGCCCGGTGCCGCCGCACCGCGGCATCCGCGTTAAAGCCCCCGTAGG
>DATMKQ010000151.1:0-34311 GCA_035571275.1 Trebonia sp. | reverse complement strand
GGGCGCAAATCCGCGCTGATGGCTTCGGCGAGGGTGGCGGCCGAGATCGCGATCGCGCGAGGCGACTACGACCACGCGGTCGAGGACTGCGAGCGTGCCCGCGAGCTCGCCGCCGACGTCGGGCTGCCCTTGGAGACCGCGCGCGTCGGCCTGAGGCCTCCTTGGTTCCTGAGGGTCCGCTGACCCCTATCTCAGGGTTCGCGCCGGAAAACCGGAGGGTGCCGCGAATGCCCTGGTCAGTCCTATATTGGGCGCGCGGGCGGGTGGCCATGCCGCAGAACGGGGGCCGCAGTATGGACACCCGCCTTTCACGGCCCGCGTCCGGCCCGCTGACGCGCTGCCCGGCGCGGATGTTACGGAAACGGCACGATCCGTTTCAGCGTGAAGGCCGGGCGAACCTTTAGGGTGGTTGGATGTGTTGGCCCGGGGCCTGCGAGTCGCGAGCGACGTTGATTACACGGTATATTCAGATAAATACGATCGGAAAAATTGAGAAGGACGCGGCTTGATCACCTTCGAGGCAGTGACGAAGCGGTACCCGGACGGGACCGTGGCTGTCGACGCGCTCGACCTCGAGGTGCCCGCCGGCAAGATAGTCGTGCTCGTGGGACCGAGCGGCTGCGGGAAGACCACCACGCTGCGGATGATCAACCGGCTCGTCGAGCCGACCGAGGGGCGGATCCTGCTCGACGGCAAGGACGTGCGGACGGCGAACCCGGCGCGGCTGCGCCGCGGCATCGGTTACGTGATCCAGCAGACCGGGCTGTTCCCGCACCGGACCGTGGAGGACAACATCGCCACGGTCCCGCTGCTGAACGGCTGGCGCCGCGCCCGGGCCCGGGCCCGCGCGCGTGAGCTGCTTGACCTGGTCGGGCTCGACCAGGCGCTGGCGCGCCGCTACCCGCACCAGCTGTCCGGCGGGCAGCAGCAGCGGGTAGGCGTGGCCAGGGCGCTGGCCGCCGATCCGCCGGTGCTGCTGATGGACGAGCCGTTCAGCGCGGTCGACCCGCTGGTGCGGGCCTCGCTGCAGGATCAGCTGATCGCGCTGCAAACCGAGCTGCACAAGACGATCGTGCTGGTCACCCACGACATCGAGGAGGCCATCAAGGTCGGCGACCTGGTGGCGTTGTACCGGCAGGAAGGCCGCTTGGCCCAGGTCGGCACCCCGGAACGGCTGCTCGGCGCGCCCGTCGACTCCTACGTCGCGGACTTTGTCGGCTTCGACCGCGGCATCAGGCGGCTGACGTTCTTCCCGGCGGCCGGGATGACGCTGAGCACCGGACCGGTACTCGGCGCCGACGCGACCGTCGCCAAGGCGAAAGCCCTGGGCGAGCCGTGGATCCTGGTCGTCGACTCCGTCGACTCCGTCGACTCCGGCAACACCGGCGACGCCGTCGGCACCGTCGCCGGCCTCAACGGCGGCAAGCCGCGCGGCTGGGTTCCCGCGGACCGGCTCGCGGACCTGCCCGACGGCACCCGGCTCGACCAGGTACCCACTGTGAGCGTAGGACACACGTTCAAGGTCGGCGCCAACTCGCTGCGCGCCGCCCTGGACGCGGCGGTGCTGTCACCGGCCGGGCTCGGCGTCGGTGTGCACGACGACGGCAGCGTGGCCGGCGTGGTCACGTTCGACCAGCTCAGGGACGCCATCAGGAAAGCCGGCACCGCGGCGGACGAGGCAGCCGAGGCCGAACACGCGCGGGCCCTGCCATGATGTGGTCCTGGATCCCCTCCAACGGGTCGCTGATCTGGCAGCTGACTCGGGAAAACATCTATATCGGCGTGGTCCCGGCGCTGTACGGGCTGGCCATTTCGCTGCCGCTGGGGATCGTCGCGGCGCGCTGGCGCTGGTTCTACCCGCCGGTGCTGACGCTGGTCAACGTCATCTACGCGATCCCGGCGCTCGCGCTGTTCATCGCGCTGATCCCCACCCTCGGGCTGACCAACACCAACGTGATCGTCGCGCTGACGCTGTTCTCACTGTGCGTCATCCTGCCGAACGTCGTCGCCGGCCTGCGCGGCGTTCCGGATCCGGTGCGGCAGGCGGCGACCGCGATGGGGTACGGCCCGCTGCGCCGGCTCGTCATGGTCGAGCTGCCGCTGGCCGTCCCCGTGATCATGGGGGGGCTGCGGGTCGGCGTCGTGTCCAGCATCAGCCTGGCCAGCGTCGGGCAGCTGATCGGCGTGTCCAGCCTTGGCTACCTGTTCACCGACGGGGAGCAGCGGTCGTTCCCGACCGAGATCTACGTCGGCCTCGTGCTCATCATCGCGCTGGCGCTGGCCTGTGACCTGATCCTCGTCGGCGTGCGGCGGGCGCTGACCCCGTGGGCGGTGCGCGCATGAGCTTCTTCAACTACGCCTGGGACTGGGTGACGCAAAGCGCCCACTGGCACGGGCCGGGCAGCATCCCGCAGCAGATCGTCGCCCACCTGGGCTACGCCGGCCTACCGTTGCTGATCGCCGCGATCATCGCGATACCGGCCGGCGTCGCGGTCGGCCACACCGGGCGCGGCTCGGTGTTCGTGGTCAACCTGGCCAACTCCTGGCGCGCGATCCCGACGCTCGGGCTGCTGGTCCTGCTGGCGGTCTACCTCGGCTTCTCCTTCCTCACCTGGCTGCTGCCACTGGTCGTGCTGGCGATCCCGCCGATCCTCGTCAACGCCTACGAGGGCGTGGCCGGCGTCGACCCGGGCGTGCGGGACGCCGCGAAGGGCGCGGGCATGACCGCCTGGCAGCAGGTGACCCGGGTGGAGGTGCCCATCGCGCTGCCGCTGATCCTGGTCGGCCTGCGCACCGCGGCGATCTTCGTGGTCGCCACGGCCACGATCGCGGCCTACATCGGCCTCGGCGGCCTCGGCCGGTTTATCTTCGACGGCCTGGCCAGCTACCAGTACGGGCCGGTGGCGGGCGGCGCGCTGCTCGTCGTCGGCCTCGCCGTTCTCGTACTCGGGTTGTTCGCTTTGCTAGGCAGGGTGCTCGTCCCGGCGGGCCTGCGCAAGCAGAGACGTTCCGAATAGCTATATTCCGGATGGAAAGGTCCTACAGATATGCGTAGCAGAACAGGCCTGGCCGCCACCGCGGCCCTCGCGGCCATCACGGTCACCGCGGTCGCGGCGTGCGCAAGCGGCGGCGGCAGCAGTTCAAGCTCGAGCACCACCACCCCGAGCGCGACCACCGCAACCTCCAGCAGCAGCAACCCGCTGTCCCAGGGCTCGGCGTCCGGCACCGTCGTCGTCGGCTCAGGGAACTTCCCCGAGAGCGAACTGCTCGCCGAGATTTACATCCTGGCGCTGCAGGGCAAGGGCATCAAGGTGACGCCGAAGCTGAACATCGGCTCCCGCGAGGTCTACTACCCGCAGGTCCAGAAGGGCACCGTCTCGATCATCCCCGAATACAACGGCACGCTGCTGTCGGTCGTCGTGGACCCGACGAGCACCGCCAAGACGACCGCGGCGGTCGACGCGGCGCTCGCCGCCAAGCTGCCCTCGTCGCTCGAGATCCTCAACCCGGCGTCCGCGCAGGACAGCGACTCGGTGACGGTGACCGCGGCGACCGCGGCGAAGTACCACCTGAAGACGATCGCGGACCTGGCGCCCTACGCCAAGAGCTGGACGCTCGGCGCCCCGCCGGAGTTCAAGACCCGCTCTGACGGGCTGGCGGGCCTCAAGGCCAACTACGGCCTCGTGTTCAAGAGCTTCGACCCGCTAGACGAGTCCGGGCCGATCACGCTCGCGGCGCTGCAGGACGGCAAGGTGCAGGCGGCCGACGTGTTCACCACGACGCCGTACATCATCACCGATCACCTGGTGCCGCTGTCGGACCCGAAGAACAACTTCGCCGCGCAGAACGTAGTCCCACTGGTCTACAAGCCGGCGATGAACTCCACGATCACCAGCACGCTCAACGCGATCTCCGCCAAGCTGACCACGCAGGCCCTGCTGCAGATGGACAACGCGTTGATCACACTGAAGGCGAACTACTCCACGGTGGCGGCGGGCTTCCTGAAGGCGGAGGGCCTGAGCTGAGCGCGTAAGAGAGGCGCCACGCTTCAGTTACGCTGAGTGCTGAGCATCCCAGGTGGGTATGGAACGTACAGTGGCGTGATAAGGAAGGCACGCCGTCCCCCCGGAGCGCAGCATCGTGGACAAACCAGCGCAGTCCCTGGCGGTGTCCTGCCCTCGGCACAAGGGCCCGGACCAGATCAGGCTGGTGTCTGTGGTGTACGCGGAGGCGGAGCCGACCCAGTTCAGCCCCGTGCCGGTCCTGCGGTCCGCCGACCGGCTCGCCTGGGCGGGCACGATCTGCGGGCTGGGTGGCGCGGCGCTGCTCTGGATCGGCACCGCCGTCCGCGGTGCGGTGTCCGGCACGATGCTCGTCCTGGCCGGCGTCTTCTTCGCCTACGGCCTCGCCTGTTACGGGCTGGCCGCCGCGCGCCGGGCGAGCGTCCATCGGGTCAGGCGGGGGATGCCGCGCGCGCTCGAAGTGTGGCAGGCCGCCTGGTACTGCGAACGGTGCGACGGGGTGTTCTTCGCACCGAGCACCGCGCCCGCGGGCGCCGAGGCCGACCAACTGATGAGCGCGGGGGAGTTCCAGCACCTGGTCTGGGACGCGGGCGGTTACGGCGCGACGGCCGCGCGATCCTCAGGCTGAAATTCTCTCATTTATCCCGAACGGTCCCCGGCCGTCTCTCCCGCGGGACGATGCTCCGTTCCGGTGGCGGCATGATTATGGGTGTTCTTTCTTTCACAAGGGCTTCACGAAGGGGTCGTGCGTGGTCGAGATCAAGACGCCGGGAGAGATCGAAGCGATGGGCGCCGCGGGGCGGGTGGTCGCGGACATACTCGCGACGGCCCGGGCATTCGCGGCACCGGGTGTGACGCTCGCCGAACTGGACGAGGCCGCCAGGGACGTGCTCGCGAAGGCCGGGGCGACCTCACCGTTCCTGCACTACAAGCCCAGGTTCGCGCCGACCCCTTACCCCGCGGCCATCTGCACTTCCGTGAACGACGCGGCGCTGCACGGCATCCCCGACGGCTATCGGCTGGCCCCCGGCGACCTGCTCAGCGTCGACGCTGGAGCGACCCTCGACGGCTGGGTGGGCGACGCGGCGATCTCGTTCACGGTCGGGCCTCGCCTTCATAAGGAGGGCCGCGACGAGGCCGCGCACGACCGCGACGAGCGGCTGATCGCCGCCACGCGGGAGGCGCTCGGGGCGGGGATCGCGGCGGCGGTGCCCGGCGGGCGGCTCGGCGACATCTCGGCCGCGATCGGCGCCGTCGGCCGGGCCGGCGGCTACGGCATCTCCACCGACCTGGGCGGCCACGGCGTCGGCCACACCATGCACGAGGACCCGCACATCCCGAACCTCGGCAAGCCCAGGCGCGGCATGAAGCTCCTCCCCGGGCTGGTCATCGCGATCGAGCCGTGGTTCATGGGCGGCGGCAGCGACGACTGCTACCTGGACGACGACGGCTGGACGATCCGGACGGCGGACGGCAGCCGCGCCGCGCACAGCGAGCACACCGTCGCGATAACAGCAGACGGCCCGGTCATCCTCACCGCGTTATCCCCGCCGCGGCCTGAGCCTCGCCACCCCGCCCCCCGTAGCCACCACATCAGCCACTCCCGTGACGACTTCGCATAGACCACGACCACTTCTCATAGACCACGACAATTTTCTCGCCCGTTATGTCCGGGTATGGGACTACGGTTTCTAGGCGAAGCGCCCGCGCAGACATAACACGTCAGTTCCGGCTCCGGACGCCTCACATATGCCAGTTACCAAGATCGTCCGCCTTGGAAAAGCCCGGTTTTCGATACTGCTGAATGTTTGACCGGTCAGAGCCGGTCAAACATTCAGCAGTACGTTCTATCTTGATCGCCACGCAGGACTGATAGCACGCCGACGCAAGAGAAGCGGGCAGCGGCGTTACCAGCGAGGCCGAGGTTGCCCGAAGGGCTAGATGCGGCCCGGCGCTGAGTCCTAGAAATCAGCGTGTTGTTTATCCGCGAGCCCGAAGTGGTCAGCATGTGTGCGAAGTCGAATGGGCGCGGTCCGGGGCTCGACCTCCAGGCAGCGCTGATCGCCGCCGCCGGCTGCCTGATCGCGATCGGCCTGGCCTGCGAGGTCCCGTCGAAGCGCCTCACCTGTCGTGAGTGATGTCATGGCCGGCGGCGTGCCGCACAGTGGGCTCATGCGCGCTATCACCGTCATCCCGGGCAAGCAGGGCTCCGTCGCCCTCAGCGAGATGCCGGAACCGCCGGTGCGGGACGGTCCCGTCCTGGTCCAGACGCAGGCGGTGGGCGTCTGCGGGACCGACCTGGAGATCATCAACGGCGACTACGGGACGGCGCCGCCGGACGATGACCGGCTCGTCATCGGGCACGAGGCGCTGGGCCGGGTGGCGGACAGCCTGCCGGGCAGCGGGTTCGCCCCCGGCGATTTCGTCGTGGGCATCGTGCGCCGGCCCGATCCCGTGCCGTGCCCGGCATGCGCCGCCGGGGACTGGGACATGTGCCTCAACGGCGGCTACACCGAGCGAGGGATCGCCGGGCGACATGGGTACGCCAGCGAGCGGTACCGCATCCACCCCGAGTACCTGGTGGCCGTCGACCCGGATCTGGCCGAGCTTGGCGTGCTGCTCGAGCCGGCCACCGTGGTCGCCAAGGCCTGGGACCACATCGAGAAGATCGGCCGCCGGTCGACCTGGGCGCCAAGGACGGTGCTGATCACGGGCGCCGGCCCAATCGGCCTGCTCGCCGCCCTCCTGTCGGTCCAGCGCGGCTACGAGACGTACGTCCTCGATCTGGTGACCGAGGGCCGCAAGCCCGCGATGGTCCGCCGGCTGGGCGCGACCTACGTCCACAGCGGGGAACTGACCCAGGCGGCCGCCGAGGCCGACGTCATCATCGAGTGCACCGGCCACGTCCAGATGCTGCTCGAGGCGGGCGGCGAGCGGGTCCGGCACCGCATCATCTGCCTCACCGGAGTCTCCGCGGCCGGGGCGGCGTCCACCATCGATCCCGGGCTCCTCAACCGCAACATGGTGCTGCACAACTCGGTGGTGTTCGGCTCCGTCAACGCCAACCGGCAGCACTACGAACAGGGCGCCCGCGCGCTCGCGGCGGCCGACAGGACCTGGCTCGCCGGCCTCATCACCCGCCGGGTGCCGCTATCGGACTGGGCCCAGGCCTACACTCGCGAGCCCGACGACATCAAGACCGTCCTGGACTTCACCGCGTAGGAAGGACCAGAGGATGTCCCAGCTCCAGTACGAAACCTTTCTCGTGCGCAGGGAGGGCCTCACGCGGGACTTGCCCGCGGGCCACCCACGGCCACGGCGATCACGTCTACGGCATCGGGCAGCTGCGGGAGGCCTTCCCCGGCGCTCACGCCGTGGCGACGGCCGGAACCATCGCGGAGGCCCGCGTCCAGGCCAGCGACGAGTACCGCGACGGATTCTGGGGCAGGCTGTTCCCGGCCAGATCCCCGCAGCCGGCGCTACCGGCCGAACTGCCCGGCGACACCATCCTTCTCGAGGGCCACGACCTGCGCGTCATCGAGGCAGGGCACACCGACACCACGGGAACGACGGCGCTTTGGTCCCGAGCCTGCGCTTGATCGTGGCCGGCGACGTGGTCTACAACAACACCCACATGTACCTGGCAGAGAGCACGACAGCCTCCCGCCGGGAGTGGAACCACAGACCACCACCCCGGAAGAGCTGTACGAAGCGGTCCTGCGAAAGCACCCTCGCCGCGCCAACCCCGGATCCCTGTGGGGCGCCGCCAAGCTCGTCAAGGCCGGATAAAGGCCGCCTGCTTCGGGATCTACGCCCGTGTCCGTGCGCGCTTGCGAGATAGCGCCGCACGCTCTAGCAGGACTTGCTTAAACTGGTATAAAGTAGATTCGCTTGGCTATGGGGAGTATGCGCGGTGCGCTTTCGTTAGGAATTGGGGCTATTATGGACAACCTTGAACATCCGACGCAACCGATACTCTTGCGTCACGCTCAGCCGTCAGTCGCGTTGCCAGTAGCGCACAGATACGATCCGGGACTCGGGATAAACGTCATCACAGACGCGAACGGTAATGTGTGTCCGGCGGTCGAAGGCCCGGACGCGGCGATACTTACTAAAACTCAAGCGATCGAGGGCGAAGAATAAGCACGGTGCACTGTGACTGTGCTCGTGCTCACGGATACCGGCGATCTCGCCGCCGACCTCATCGTCCTCGAGTTGCAGCGACGCGCCATCCAGTACAGACGGCTGAACCTGGATCATTTCCCCGACCACTTGCAGATCGCTTATGATCCGGTAAGTTCGTCAGCTGTGTTTCTCACTGAAAGTGACGAATTTTGTTCCGATGATGTGAGTGTCGCGTGGCATCGGCCCACGCGGCCTTTCGTGCATAAAGATCCTTACATCCAGCGGGAAACTCAGGTATTCCTGCGTTATCTATGGCGAGAGATGGCCTGGGCATGGGTGAATGATCCCACAGCCGTAGAGAGAGCCAACAACAAGCTGTGGCAGCTCCGCATAGCTTCGGAGATAGGATTCCATATCCCCGATACCCTAGTCGGCAACGAGAGCAGCCGCGTCGTTGGCAGGCTCAAACCGGGCCCGATCATTGTGAAGACCATTGGCGGGGCCACGATTGAGCGTGACGGTGCCCGTCATGACTTGTACACGCAACTCATTCCACTTTCCGAGCTCGACGCGGCTGCCGTGCGGGCAGCCCCCTGTATCTTCCAAGAACAAGTCAAACCGGGACCGGACGTTCGGGTGACTGTCGTTGGCAGGCAAGTTTTCGCGGCAGTCATAGATGCTCCAGCTGGCTATGTAGACTGGCGTGCGGCGCCACGGGAAACCGTGACTTACCGTCCCACCGATCTGCCCGCCGAATTGGCAGAGCGCTGCCTTGAACTGTGCCGGATCGCCAAGCTCAGCTATGGCGCGTTCGACTTCATCCGTCAGCCCGGAGGCACATACGTGTTCCTCGAAGTCAATCCCTGCGGCCAGTGGGGATGGATCGAGCGCGCCACCGGGCAGCCAATCACGGAGGCGATCGTTGACATCCTCGTCAGCCACGAGGGAGGGGCGTGGTAGCCATGCCGTACAGGGAAAGTCCCTTCCGCCAGGTCATACCCGGTTGGCAATACCCGGAGGCGGTAGCCCAAAAAGACGCTCGATATTACGAACAATACAATGACGCCATCGCGGGACTAGTCAGCCCCCCGGCGAAGCCCAACGACTACGGCCCGGCGATACTGGCCGCCAGCCAGCGGATGTACGACGACGAAATGTCCAGGCGTGAAAGCATTAATACCCGTAGCGGTGCCGTGCTGAGCACGGGAGGCATACTCGGCGCGCTCTTCGTAGCCGCGGGGCAACTCGGACTGATGCAGCAGAAGGGCTCGTATCAGGCTGTGGCTTGGTTTGTCCTAGCCGCCTTCCTGATCGCGCTCGTGTACGTAGGCCTTTCTATCGCTATGGCGATCGCGGTTCAAGCGTCACTAAGGGGTAATGTAACGGACCCCGGCGATCTTGTCGTCAGTTTCGGCGAACAGAACTCTAACGAGTATTCCCTGCGCTTGGCGAAGAAAAACCTTTTCTACACGGTTAAGAACTACGAAGTAAACAATCTTCTCATGTTTCGCCTGCATTCCGCTCAGCGTTGTCTCCGCAACGGAATCTTTGCGATTATAATCGCGGGGATGCTTTCTCCGCTGGCGCTGCACACAGGCGCAGCTAGCAAGACCAGCTCGTTGTCATACCATCATCGGCAGCGAGCATGCGGCGTCCTCAAGGAAGGGCACTCCGCCGCAGCGCTGGATGAGCCCTGCCGGCTGGGTGGCAGCTACCTTTGATGTCGCTGTCATCATATTCGTCAGGAAAGCGAATACCAGCTCCGAGTCTGAATTTATCACGATGCTGCTAACGGACGCTTGGTAGACCACCGCGGCTAGGCCGCGGTTCTGATCGATGGCGCACAGATAGCACCCAGTATAGATGTCCCGGTTCTGCTCGTTTACCCAGCGCAGCGCGCCCTCGACATCTGGGACGTCGAGAGCGATACCTGCCGCCATACGTAGCCACCAGGTAGGCTGACCGTCGTTCTCGAATCCGAATACGACGGCAAAGCCATCTCCGCATCGAATACCGAAGCTGTTCGCTTCGCTGCCCAGCACCTTGAACGGGACACCAATAAATCGAGGGTCCTGCGCGTCGGTCACCAGTTTTTGCAGCACCTCAGGCGGCGAGTAATACCTGGTCACAGTGAGCCTTTCCCCGAACTTCGGACTGAGCAATCTTGACCCATTACGACTATGACGCGGTGCCAGACCGCAAGGTTTACAACGTCGATTGCGTAATTGAGTGCGCTGTAGCAACCTCGATTACGCGATTGATGTCGCTGGCAGCCGTCGATGTGGGTGGGACGGGCGGGTCAGCCCAGGTAGTGCAGGCGGGTCAGGGGTAGGGAGGTCGCCTCGTGGACCGGGACTAGCGCGCCGTTGACCCTCACCGGGGCGTCCTCCGCGGGGACGGAGACCACGGGCACGTGCCCGTTCAGGACCATGTCCGCGCGGGTCAGGCCCCGGGCGCCTTCGATCGGCAGGTAGCGGACCCCAGACGGCAGCGTCGCGCGCTGCTCCGCGGAGGACAGCACGGAAGCGGCGCAGAAAACCGCGGACAGCTCCCGCGGCGCCTCCCCCAGCCCGCCGAAGAACGCGCGCATCACACGCGGCTGTGTGATCCGCGTCGACCCCGATCCGGACCCGGACGCACCCCACGCGACGAACCCGGACTTCAGCACCAGTTCGGGGACGGTACCGAACCGGGCTGGCTCCCACAGCACGATGTCCGCCAGCCGCCCGGCGGCCAGCGACCCCACATGCGAAGCCATCCCGTGCGCTATAGCGGGGTTCAGCGTCAGCTTGGCCAGGTACCGCAGCACCCGTTCGTTGTTCACGAACCCGGGCCCGGTCTCCCCGCGAACCCACGCACGCACGTGGGCCAGTTGGAAGGTGCGCCGGGCCACCTCGGCGATCCGCCCCATCCCCATCGAGTCGGAATTAACGATGCTGATCGCGCCCAGATCATGCAGCAGGTTCTCGGCGGCGATGCCGTACCGGCGGATCCTGCTGTGCGCGATCCCAAGATCGCTTGACAGCCGCGCGTGCAGCTTGTGCACGGTCATCGTCATCGGCACCAGTTCCGCGACGGTCGCCACGGTCAGCGGCAGCGTCGGGGTCGTCGACGACCCGAGCACGTGCGGGTGGTTGAGCACCGACAGCACGTCAGGGTGCCCGCCGCCGCCTTCGACGTGGTAGGCGTGCACGGTGCGGCCGGCGGTCGCGGCGATGGTGTCGGACAGGTAGCCAGACTCGTTCAGCGTGTCGGTGTGCAGCGCGACCGGCAGGCCGGACGCCTGCGCCACGCCCAGGCACGTGTCGATCTGCGCGGGCGTCGCGCCCCAGTCCTCGTGCACCTTGAACCCGCCGGCCCCGTACGCGACCGCCTCCTCCAGCAGCCCGGCAGAACGGCTCGATCCCCGCGCCAGGAACGCCGCGTTCACCGGCACTCCCGCCCAGCCGGCGATTAGCGCGCGCATGTTGTACGCCGGGTTGGCGCCCACGTCCCAGACGCCGCCCATCCCCATGCCCACGATCGTGGTGATCCCCGCGGACAGCGCCGCCTCGGCGATCGCCGGGCTGGACAGGTGGACGTGTGAGTCGACGATGCCGGCGGTGGCGATCAGCCCCTCGCCGGGGACGATCGCGGTGTGCGAGTCGACGACGAGGTCCACGCCGGCCTGCACGTCCGGGTTCCCGGCCCGGCCGGTGCCCGCGATCCGGCCCTCGGCGACCCCGATGCTGGTCTTGCGCACGCCGAGCACCGGGTCGAGCACGAGCACGTTGGTGATGATCATGTCGAGCGCGCTGTCGCGCCGGACCCCGCCGTCCGCGCGCGCGGTGACGAGCACGCCGTCGCGCGCGGTCTTGCCGCACCCGCCGATGAGCTCGTCCCCGGGGAAGACGTCGTCGTCCTCGACCTCCACCCACAGGTCCGTGTCGGCGAGCCGCACCCGGTCCCCGGTGGTCGGCCCGTACCGCGCCGCGTACTCGCCGCGGGTCAGCGAGCTCATCGAGGGAACTCCACGACGACCGCCTCCCGCTGCTCGCCGGGCCGCAGCAGCAGCGCCTCGCCGGCCGGCAGGTCAAGGCGGCAATGCCGGGCGGAGCCCGAGATCGCGACGGCGGAGTTGATCTGGTCCAGCGGGAAGTGCGAGGAGATCCACACGTCGCGCGGGCCGATGTTCGTCAGGACCACAGACCTCCGCACGGCGCCGGCCGCCAGCGCGATGGAGCCTGGCGCCGGAAGGGTAACCCCGGTTCGTTCCGAATACAGATCTTCTTCCTCTTCCGAACGAAAGGGGGCGTCTACATGGACCAGCGTGCTTCCCCACGGGAACAGCGCCTCGACCTCGAGCACCGGGACCAGGCTGGGGACACCCGGCAGCAGGGCGGTCGACGTGAGCACGTTCCTGGCGCGGTCGATGACTTCGGCCAGCGGCACGCCGTCCCACGCCATCTCGCAGATCTCGTCACAGACCAGCGCGACCGCCTCCGTCGCGCCGAGGGGCGCGCCGCGGGCGAGCCGGCGCCGGGCCAGGTCCGCGGCCGCCGCGAGCAGCAGCCGCTCCCGTTCGCGGGGCGTCAGGTGCATGCCGGCGCCAGGTCGATGGCGGGGTTGCGGTCGAAGAAGCCGAACGGCTTGAGCGTGAACCCCGTGTACTCGCACGGCATGACGGGAAAGTCCTCCGGCTGGCAGAAGTGCGTGACCCCCACCGTGTGCCATACCACGATGTCGGTGTCGGTCACCGGGCGGTCCGCCGCCGTCCATTGCGGCAGGCCGGCGCCGCCCGGGTGCTGGTTGGTGAAGTCGCCCGCGGGCCGCCGCTCGTCGGGGCGGTACGGCGTCACCCACAGGTGCTTGGTGGCGAACGTGGCGCGCGCGCTGATCGCCGCTTCTGGCTGGGCCAGCAGCGGGGCGCTCGCGTGGGTCGGGATCAGCTTGTAGGCGACGGGCTCGCCGCACGCGTTCAGCACGCCGTGGTTGACGATCTTCCAGTACCGCGCCTTGTCGGGCGCGGCCATCCGCTGCGCCTGGGACTCGGTTTCCAGCAGCGTCGACCGCGTGGTGAACGCGTTGCCGTAGGGGTTGCCGGGGCCGGAGGGGACCGGCACCGCGTCGACCTCGTACACCGAGTTGGCCGGTCCGTCCAGGCACATGTCGAGCCGGAAGCTGAAGATGTGCTGGTGGTGCGGCCCGGCGAGCTCTGGTGTGACGGGATTGGCGTACGGGACGCGGGTGCCGAGGGGGACCGCCTGGGTCTGGATGATCCCGGTCAGCTTGATCTCGGCGGTGATCGTGCCGTCCAGGTAGAAGTACCAGAAGAAGCCGTACTCGTAGTTGCCGACGGTGGCGATGGACGAGACGACCATCCGGCGCGACCGGCGCGTCTCTGAGGTCTGGTTGAGAGGATCCACGTGCTTCCAGAGGATGCCGTAGTCCTCCTCGTGCAGGCAGATCGCGTTTTTGAGCGCGGTGGCGTCGCCGTTTTCTTCGACGCTGACGGCGTCCATGTAGACGATCTCGCCGAGGCAGTCGCAGCCGAGTTCGAGGGAGTTGGCCGTCTTGCCCAGGCCCACGTCGCCGGCGTCGAACGCGTTCTTCCACCAGTGGTTCAGCGACGTCGACCCGTACGGCACGATCATCTCGGACATGCTGGCCCGGTACAGGATCGGCCGCGGCCGCGCCCGCTCACTGTCTACCCAGCACACCTCGTGCAGCACCAGGCCCTCGATCGGGTGCAGCGAGAGCCGCAGCTGCCACGGGCCCCAACGCAGGCAGCCGTCGTCGAGGGTGAAACCGGGACCGTTTGGCTGGAGGATGCGCAGCGGGCTGAGTTCCTTGTGCGGGTGGGTGCTCGCGGCGTCGTAGCGGCCGGGGTCTGTTGGTAGGGGGACCACCTCCCCGTCCTGGACCTCGATGACCTCGCCGGTGTCCCTGTCGACGATGGCGACCAGGTTCTCCACCGGCCTGGCGTAGGGGTTGCCGCCCGGCCCGTCGGTGACGTAGGCCACGCCGCGGCCGAGCCGGCGCCCGGTCTTGTCCACGTCCAGCCCGAAGTTGCTGGCGGTCCACGGGTCCACCTGGACCCGCGACAGGTCGGTGATGCCGCGCCGGGCGAGGCTGGCGCGGAAGGCGGGGTCGGCCTTGACCTGCTCGGCGTTGGCCGCCCACTCCTCGTCTGTTACGGGAGGCTGCACACCGGGCACTGTCGCGGCGCTGACGACCCCGGCGCCCTGGCCGGTGTCGAGGCAGACGGTGACCATCCAGGTCGCGCGCTCTGGCTTGTGGTAGACCACGCACATGACCTCGCGTGGCAGCGGCGTGCCGTCCCAGCCGCTCACGGTGGCCTTGGGCGGCTCGGCGAGCGCGCAGTAGACGAGCCGGCTGCCTGTTCCGACGGTCCGCAGGGCAAGGCTGGCAGCGGTGCCGGCCTCGGCCACGGTGAGCGGCGCGAGGGGGTGACGGGCGGAAATTTCCGCGCAGCGGTCGGGGGCGACTGTCATCGGGACGCTCCATCTTTGGTGTGGTGACCACGCCGTAGATGCCCGTCCTGTTCGCCGGTTACGCTGCCGCGACCGGACCTAGTTCGCGGACGCCGCCCGGGGTGGCCAGGCAGAGCATCCTGATCGGTGCGTTGTGGGTGGCGGCGCCCTCTTGGAGGGCGCTGAGCCAGTGCCGGTCGGCGTCGCTGAGGTCGGCGATTCCCGGGCGGCTCAGCGTGATGATCGCCGTGCCGTCGGGCTCGTCGGTGCCGGATAGCAGCCGGGACACCACGTGGCAGACGGTGCTTGCGATCTGCGGGTCGGGCCGGGCGGGGATGCAGTCGATGGGTACGACCACCTCGTTCTGCAGGCCGTCGAGGTCCAGGAAGAACAGCCACAGCGCGCGCAGTCTCCTGGCCTCGTCGTCGATGATTAAGGCGACCCGGGCGAGGACGTCCGCGTCGGTTCTGACCGGGGTGGCCAGCAGTTCTGAACGTGGAGTTTCCATACCAGGCAGTCTGCCATCACATTCTGACATTTCGCAGTCCTGTAACTACATTCTGTTTATGAAGCTATGGTTAACGGCGTTGCTTTTGCTGATCGTGAGGTAGCCGGCGACGATCACGGTCGCGGCGCACAGGGCCGACGCGCTGAGCCCCAGTGACAGGCGCAGCCCGACGATCGCGCCGAATATGCCGACCGTGAACCCGCTGCCGATGCGCATCCCGTTGGCGCCGACGCCGTAGACGCCGACGACCTGGCCGCGCTTCTCGCGCGGCGCGCGCAGCTGCACGACGGTTTGGGTGATCGACATCGCGGCCAGGTTGGCGACGCCGCCGATGACGAGCAGCAGCGCGGCGGCGATGTAGTCGTGGCTGAACGCGAACGCGACCGTGGACGCGCCGTACACCACGGTGCTCCACAGGGCCGCCCGTACCGACAGCCGCAGCCAGCCTGTTCCCTCCAGCAGCAGGCCGCCGAGCACGCCGCCCAGGCCGTTGGCGAACAGCAGCACGCCGTAGGCCGTCCCGGTGCTTGACGTGCCCATGCTGGTGGCGATGGCGGGCATGACGGTCTGCAGGGCGGAGCCGACGAAGAACGAGCCGAGACCGGCCAGCACGACCATCGCCGCCAGCACCCGGTCCCTGCTCACCTCTTTGAAGACCCGGACGGCGCCGAGAACGCCGATCCGTGTCCGCGCCGCGACGCCGTCACGCTGGTGACCGGTGAACTTCGTGCGCGCCATCGCCGCGGTCAGCGGCACGTAGATCGCCACGTTGGCCCAGATGCCGTGGACCGGCCCGAGGCCGAGCAGCAGCGCGGAGCCGACCACCGGGCCGCACAGGATGCCCAGGCTGCGCGCGGTCGAGTTCAGCCTGATCGCGCTCGGCAAGTCGGCGGGTCCGACGAAGTCCTCGAGCATCAGCTGTTCGGCCGGTCCCCACAGCGCGCCGGCCATGCCGTGCAGCACCAGCAGCAAGCAGGCGTTCCAGACCCGCAGCGTCCCCGTCGCGAACAGCACGCCCCAGCTGACCGACACGGCCATGAACAAAGCCTGCGCGCCGGAGATGAGCTTGCGGCAGTCGTGCCGGTCCGCCAGCGCGCCGAAGTACGGCGAGAGCAGCAGGAACGGCAGCCAGTGGCTGATCACCTCGAACCCGGTAAGCGCGGAGGAGTGGAACTTCTGCCACAGCACCCAGTACGTGATCACATGCTCGATGTTGTCGGCCATCATCGCGAGCGCGGCGCCGCCGAGGTACAGCCGGCACGGCCCGCTGCGCAGCGCCGCGAACTTGGCCGGCTGGCCCGGTTCTTGCACGATGTGCGTCGGCACGCCACACGCAGCGCACATATCACTCCAGGGGTCTGGGGGGCGTATGCCCTACTCTGACCCGTATGTCTATCATCCACAAGACGACGCTGATCCCGACCAAGCTGGAGCTGCTCACCGCGTGGCTGCCGGCGCAGCCGTGGTATGTGGTTGCCGGGCGCCCGCCAGAGCTGACGAAGGCCGGCGGGTTTCGGCTCGACGACCCGGCCGGCGAGGTCGGCATCGAGTTCATGGTGGTAGGCGATGACGCGGCGGGAGCGGCGGTGTTCTACCAGGTACCGATGACCTACCGCGGGGAGCCGTTGGCCGGCGCGGATGACGCGCTGATCGGGACGACCGAGCATGGGGTCCTCGGCCGGCGGTGGGTCTACGACGGTGTCCGCGATCCGGTTCTGGTCGCGCAGCTTGTCGCGTGCATCCAGGGCGACGCCGAACCTCAGGCGCAGAGCATCAACGAGACCCCCGACCCGACGGTCACCGTCCGCCCGGTGCCCGGCGTCCGACTGACCGCGGCCGTCTTGCGCGTGGCCAGGGTCCTCGAGGCGGACGGCACAGGCCTGCAGGGCCACCCGTGCCTGTCCGCGCCGTGGCGGCTACCGGATGGCGCGCAAGCTCGCGGCGTCTTCGTCAGTGCCCTTACGTGACCGCACCGGTCAGACGTCGGCGAGCACGGCGTCGAGGGGCCGCGGAATCCGGTCGTTGGTGATGGCCTCGACCAGGAACCGCGCGTAGCGGAGCTTGCGCTGCGAACCCGCGCCAAGGAATCGCCGCTGCTGCGCTTCCCGCGCCCTGCCCCGCCAAGCGGGCTGCCTCTGCATGGTCCGGAACGACCTAAGATCCCCCTGCGCCTCGAAGACGTCCTCGACCAGCGCGGCGCCCGCGGCGCGAATGAGCTCATCCTCAAGGTCCTCGACGCAGACGTGGAAGCCAAGCCGCTCGCCGACCGCGGCGAGGCCGCGCCGGAACGTGCCCTCCTCGGCGGCGTCGCACAGGCCGGCCAGCCGGACACCGGCGTTCTCGGGCCCGAATCGCCGCAGGTAACGCGTGACCCCGTGGGCGCCGCCGATCGGCACGATCACGACGCCTTCCGCGGCGAGGTCGCGGCCGCGTCGGACGGCGAGCGTCTCCAGCGCGATCTGGTCGCTGATGCCCTCGACGAGAACGATCGCACGGGCACCTGCGGTCTTCGCTTCGAGGATCTCCATCAGGTGCCCACCAATAACCATTCGCGAGGATCGTGCCGCGTTACATATTGTCACCTCATGCGGCTCATCTCGGTCAATGTCGGTAAGCCACGCCCGAATCCGTGGAAGCCGGTCAAGCAGACCGGCATCGACAAGCGGCCGGTCACGGGACCGGTGATGGTGACAGCACCGGGTCCGAAGGGCACCGGAGCCGTCGGCCTGGCCGGCGACCGGGTGTACGACGTGGCGCACCACGGCGGAACAGACCAGGCCGTGTACGCCTACGCCCGCGAGGACCTCGACCGCTGGCAGGCCGACCTGGACACGCCGCTGCGGAACGGGGTCTTCGGCGAGAACCTCACCACGGAAGGCCTGGACGTCACCGGCGCGCTGATCGGTGAGCGCTGGCGGATCGGGCCGGACGTGCTCCTGGAGGTCAGCTGCCCCCGGATCCCGTGCGGCACCTTCCAGGGATGGCTCGCCCAGGCCGGCTGGATCAAACGGTTCACCCAGGAGGCCAGGCCCGGGGCCTACTTCCGGGTCCTCGAGCCGGGCCTGATCCAGGGCGGCGACCCGGTGACCATCGAGCACCGCCCCGCCCACGACGTGACCATCGCCGTCGCTTTCAAGGCGCTGACCACGGAACCGGACCTGCTGCCCCGCCTCCGGTCCGCCGAAGCCCTGCCCACCCGGAGCCACGACCTAGCCCGCAAGCGCACCGGCGCCGCCTAGAGTCGGGTTCCATGACTCAGACACGTGACCTGGCCGACCGGTTCCATGAGCGCTGGCTGCACGACCACCCGTTCACCGCCACCACGTACGGTATTCCCGGGTACGACCATCTGCTCCCTGACGACTCCGAGGAAGGGCACCAGGCCCGGCGGGCCGAAGCGGAGCGATTCGCCGGCGAGGCGGACGCGATCGACCGCGGGCGGCTCACGCCGGCCGATACCGTCACGCTCGACTGCACGATGGAGGCGGCCGCGCAGGAAGTGGCGATCATCGATCTGGCGGCGGACGACCATCGGGTCACCGCCATGCACTACGGAGGACCCGCTCTGCTCCTCGCCGTCGCGGCACGGACGGTATTGGTTGACACCACCGCCGCCGAGGCCTACCTCATCCGCCTGCGTGGCAGCGGTGCGTGGCTCGACCAGGTCACCGAGCGCCTGCGGGCAGGCGCGAGTCGCGGGCGGTTGCCGGTCGCCCTGCTGGCCGAGCAGGCCATCAGCTGGGCCGACGCGCTGCTGGCCGCACCGCAGACCAGCCCCGTGCTTTCCCCGAAGCCGCCGGAGGGCTGGGCTCGCGCGACGGCGTGGGAGGAAGAGCGCCGGTCGGCCGTCACGGATGTCGTGTACCCGGCGCTGGCCAGGTGGGTGGACACCGTCAGGGAACTGCTCCCGCGGGCACGGCCCTCCGACCGCGCCGGGCTTGGCTGGCTGCCTGGCGGGGACGCGGATTACACCCGGGCGATCCGGATCTACACCACGCTGCCGCTGTCGGCGCAGGACCTGCACCAGACCGGCCTGGATCATGTCGCGGCGCTGGAGGCCCGCGCGCTGGAGCTGGGTGCCGGACTGGGACTGACCGGACGCGATGAGGTCTTCGACGCGTTGCGGGACTCGGCCGGCAAGATCCCGCCAGAGGAGGCGGTCGCCAGGGCGGTGCGGGCCGTGCGGCGAGCCGAGGAGCGGGCGGCGGAGTTCTTCCCCGCACCGCTGCCGCCGCCATGCGAGGTGACGCCCATGCCCGAGGTCGTGGCCAGGGCCGGCGCGGCACCCCATTACACGCCGCCTCGCTTGGACGGCGGACGGCCAGGAACGTTCTGGTTCAACACGCTGCGGCCCACGCCGGGCACCGGATGGGACACCGACGTGGTGGCCTTTCACGAGGCGGTGCCAGGCCATCACCTCCAGCTGTCCCGTCTCCAGCTGCTCACTAGCCTGCCCGCGCTGCAGCGGCAGCGCAGCCTGCCGGTCTTCTCAGAAGGGTGGGGCCTGTACGCCGAGCAGCTCGCCGAGGAAACCGGGCTGTACGCCGACGATCGCGGCCTGCTCGGCGCGGTCAGCACGTCCCTGATGCGGGCTGTCCGGCTGGTCGTGGACACGGGACTGCACGCGTTCGGCTGGAGCCGCGAGCGGGCCCTGGAATACGCGGTCGACCACGTCCCGATGCCGCCCGAAGTGCTGGCCGCCGAGATCGACAGGTACATCGTCATGCCGGGGCAGGCGCTTGCCTACCTGACCGGCAAGCTGGAGATCGCGCGCCTCAGGGATGACGCACGCCGGCGCCTCGGCCCCGCGTTCTCGCTGCCCGCCTTCCACGCGGCCGTCCTGGACCACGGCTCGCTCCCGATGCCTACCCTGGCGCGCAGCATCGACGCCTGGCTGGGGGGCCAGAGGCCCCAATGAGGGGACCGGCGTGGCAATCCGGCGGCGGATGATCAAGACTGGTGGTAAGCGGCCCAAAGCCCAAAGGAGAGTGCAATGACGAACGATCCCCAGGAGTCGGGCATCCTTGGCCAGGAGCAGAGCACGGATGAGCTCGGCCCGGAGGCCGGGGGCACGGACGTCCTTGGCCACGAGCAGAGCACCGACGAGCTCGGCCCGGAGGCCGGGGGCACGGACGAGCTGGGACCCGAGGAAGGCGGCACGGACATCCTCGAGCCGCAGTAACAAGGCACTCCGGTTCGATAACAGCAAGAGGCTCGCAGGGTAGCCTCTGCCTTGGTATCTTCCTCGGAAGATAAGTTTTGCTAAGCTTTTGGCATGCCTTCGAGAAACCGGGTCGCGGCTCCCGTCGGCGACGCCGCGCCCGACCTGAAGATCCTTTTCAGCGAGCTGGTACGGCTGGAGACCGAGCTGTGGGACGCCGTCGAAGAGCGGCTGAAGAAGGACCACGGCGTGAACCTCCCCACGTACGAGTTCGTCCAGGTCATCTCGCGGGTCCGGGACTGCCGGGTGCAGGACATCGCCGCCGAGCTGAGCATCACCGTAGGCGGCACCAGCAAGATCGTCGACCGGATCGAGGCCGCGGGGCTGTGCGCTCGGCGCGCTAACCCCAGCGACCGCCGGTCGTCGATCATCGAGCTCACCCCGCCTGGAAAGCGCCTCGCGAGCAGGGCGGCGGCGACGGTTGATGACGAGTTGCGGAAGCGGATCGGCACCGCGATGCCAGAGCGTTCGCTGGCGCAGTTCACCAAGACCCTCACCAAGCTGCGGTCAGCGGTCCGCTCGTCCGGCGCCACGGAAGCGGCGGCCGAGTCGGCGTAGCCAGCGCCGCCATCGTCATCCGGCCGCGGCCTGCCTGATCAGGTCGGCGGCGGTGGGATCATGTGGTCTTCGGTCGTGACCAGGTACCAGCTCGGCTTCATCCGCCAGGCCGGCTGGCCGACCGCCCCGCCGCCGCGTCGACGCCCCAAGGGACCTGCGAGTCGGCCATGAAAGCGGCCTGTTCGTCGGGCACGTCGGCGGCGAACGCCGCGGCGAATTCGCCGCGGTCGAGGAACAGGAAGCCGTTCTTGGGCGGAAGGATCGGCGGCACCGGCGCGCCCGGTGGCGGATCGGCGATCAGCACGTCGGTCGAGCTGTTCGCGGTGCTCATGGGTTGTTCCTTCCCGCCCTCCGCTATGGTTCCATGATAGTATCTTCCATGGAAGCTTAAGTGCAAGGAGGCCGTTAGCGTGACCACGATCGGGATCATCGGAAGCGGACATGTTGGTTCGAACCTCGCCAAGGCCGCGATCGCGCACGGGTATGACGTGGTGCTCAGCGGCTCGGGCAAGCCGGACGGGCTGAAAGCCCTAGTCGGCGAGCTCGGGCCGAAGGCGCGGGCGGCGACGGCCGGGGAAGCCGCCGAGGCGGCAGACTTCGCGATCGTCGCCACGCCGATCGGGGCAGTCGGATGGATCCCCGTCGAGCCGCTGCGAAACAAGGTGGTGATCGCGACGATCAACTACTTCGCGCAGCGGGACGGGCACATCGCTGAGATAGACAACGGAACCCTCACGGTACCCGGGGTGCTGCAACGGCACCTGCCGGACAGCAGGGTCGTGCGGGCGTTCAACATGATCGACGCCGCGGACATGTCCGGTGACGGGCACCCGGCGGGCGACCCGAAGCGGCGGGCGATCGCGATCGCCGGGGACGACGCGGCGGCCAAGCAGCTGGTGGCGAAGCTCGTCGACGAGTTCGGCTTCGACGTGGTGGATTTGGGCGGCCTGGCTCAGAGCTGGCGGGTCGACCCAGGCCAGAAGGGTTTCGTCACCCGGCAGAGCGCCGATGAGCTGCGGGCCAACGCGGCTGCGGCACGCCGCTTATGACGGTGGTCACGAACGCGCGGGTACTGCTGGACGCGCTCGCGACGGCGGACGACATCGAGGTCGACGGCTCCCTGTCCGGCATGCCGGCGTTCTCGAGGACGTGACCGTGATCGTGCCGGAAAGCGAGGTCGCGATCGGCGGCGGCGCCGCCGACATTGGACGGGCCAGGCTGCGCAACGTGCGTGACGGGCTGACGGTCGCCTCGGCCGACGTGCGCGGCCAGGAGGAGCGGCCGCACGGGTTCGGCGTGGGTCACCCTCCTTCGACATGGCCGGCTGAGGAGCTAGCGTGAACGGCTGGCACGAGACTTACAACGACGAACCCGGTCCTGGCGTGGTCTGCGGCCACCTCCGCATGATCGCCACCCCGCCGGTGCCCGCGGATCCGGCAGATGCCTGTAAGGAATGCCTGCGGGAGAACACGACGTGGGTCGAGCTTCGCAGGTGCCTGGTCTGCGGCGTCAACAGCTGCTGCGAGTCCTCGCCCCGCAGGCACGTGCTGGCGCACTACCAGCAGACCGGCCACCCAGTGGTGGCTACCGCGGCCGGTGACCAGGAGTGGGGCTGGTGCTTCGCCGACGGTCTCGCTCTCACCCGAGGAGACTGAGCGACCACACTTTCTTCCGGATAGACCAAGCTAGACCAAGGAGCGGCTATGCGCGCAGTACAGCTGAACGACTGGGGGATCGAGAATGTTCGCCTCGCGGATGTCCCGGACCCCGTGCCGGCGGCAGGAGAGGTCTTGATCGCGGCAGAGGCGGCGACGATCAATCCGGCAGACCTGGCGATGATCACAGGCCAGTTCGCGTCGTGGCTTCCCGCGAGCGTCCCGGCTCCGTATACGCCGGGGTGGGACTTGGCCGGGCGGATCGCGGACGTGGGGGATGGCGTTGACAGGTCTCTGGTGGGGTCTCGCGCGGTCGGGTTCTCGAACTGGGTCGAGGCCGGGCACGGGATGCAGGCGTCGCTGGTCGCCCTCCCGCGCGGCAACATCGCGATCGCGGCCGACGGACTGCCGTCGGCGCAGCTCACGACCGTTTCACTGAACGGGCTCACCGCGTGGGCCGCGGTCAGGGAACTCGCACTCGAGCCCGGCCAGACGCTGGTAATCGCCGGCGCGGCGGGGTCGGTCGGCGGCTTCGCCCTGGAACTCGCCGCCGCGCGCGGGATCCGGGTCGTGGCGGCGGTCTCCGAGCGTGACCGCGACTACGTACTGAGCCTGGGTGCGACGGACGCCGCCGCCCGGGAAGACGGCAACCTCGGCGCGGTCGTGCGCAAGATCCTCCCCGGAGGCGCCGACGCACTGTTCGACACGACGACCTCGCTCGGCACCACCGGGCTCGGCGCGGTCAAGGACGGCGGCGCCTATGTCACGTCCACGAACCCGCCCGAACCCGAGCGTGGCATCCGGGCCACGAAGATCTACGGCCTGCCCGACGGCGACGCGCTCCAGGCTCTGGTCGACATGGCGACGGCGGGTCGGCTGCACACGCCGGTCGCCCGTGAATTCGACGCCGACCAGCCGCGGGAGGCCTACGAGGAGTTCGCCTCCGGCCCCCACCGCGGCCGGATTGTCCTGACCTTCTAAGGCGGGCCTGTCTCACGCGGCCGGCGTCCTTCCCGGCCGCAGCCGGACGTGCTCGAACTCGACGAAGTGGTCGAGGACGGCAAACCCGCGCATGCGGCCGAGGCCGCTGCCCTTGAAGCCGCCTTCCTCGAACTGGTCGTGCAGCGTACCGCGAGTCGTTGGCCAGCGTGATCGCCTCGGCTTCGGTGCTGAACGTCTGCATCGTCAGGACCGGGCCGAACACCTCGTCCTGCACGAGCGGCATCGACTTGTCATGGGCCGTGCAGCCAGCCGCGAGGGCCGGCGCCAGTGAGCGAATGCCCAGTGCCACCGGCGAGTTCCACGGGGCGATGATGCCAGCCACCCCCACAGGCTGGCGGACCACCAGGCTGAGCTCGTCCTCGCTCACCTGGCTGTTGGTGCCGGTGTCCGTCAACGCGAGCGCGGCATTGAACCGCAGCGTCTCAGGCGCGAACGCCACCTCCAGCCTGTCCTGATCGTGGACCTTGCCATTCTCGAGCCCGAGCAGCTCGACCAGGTCATCGGCCCGCTTGTCGAACCGGTCCGCCATCCGGTTCAGTACCCGCGCCCGCAGCAGTCGGTCGGTGCGCCAGGGCCGATAGGCGAACGCGCGCCTGGCGGCCTCGATCGCGGCTTGCGCTTCCTTCGGGCCCGCCATCGCGTACGAGCCGATGACCTCCCCGGTGGCGGGGTTCACCGAGTCGCGGTGCTCACCGGAATCGGCCCACTGACCGTCGATCCAGTGCCTCGCGACGGATGCCGCCGTTGTGCTCACGAGCTCTCCAGAAGTGACGCCGTCTGGTACGGCAATATGTATAGCATAGAACTAGCTTCTACAGAATATAGTGACCAGGCGCGGACGCGGAAGGCAGAGCTTATGGCAGACGAGAAACCAACGCCGGAGTTCATGAGCGCGCTCGGCACCGAGTACTTCGTGCTTCAGTCCACGGCTAGCTCGACTATCAGCGAGAGCGGCAGCCGGGTCAGCATCTACCTGTCCTCCCTGGCCAGTGGGCTGGTAGCGCTGGGCTTCTCCAGCGCCTCGCCCAGGGCGTTCGGCTCGCTTGCCTTCACGGTCCTGCCGACCGTGTTCGTGCTCGGCTGGTTCACCATCGTCCGGCTGATCGACACCAGTGTGGCCAACATCGTCTCGCTGCGCCGGATGGAACTGATCAGGCGGTATTACGCGGCGCTCGCCCCGATCGCTCCGCCCTACTTCGGGACTGGCGAGTCGGCCACGACGCGGCACAGCGTGCGGTACGGCCGCTGGTCGTTCCTGTTCACCATGGCCAGCATGGTCATCACGGTCAACTGCGTGCTCGGCGGAGCCACGATCGCGCTGATCTGTGACCTGGCCTTCAAGGCACCGCTGCCCGCCGCCGCCGGGATCGGGGTGGTCTCCGGCCTCGCCTTGCTCATGCTGAGCCTGCGGTACGAGCACCGGCGGCTCACTCCGGTCGTCCTCAGCTCCGCCACCGCCGTGACCGGCAGTGGCCCGGAGATCACTTGACAGCCGGGGACCGTACGATCGACTGCATGGTGGATCCGGCCGACTTCGCTACCCCGCTGCTCGAGCGGGACGCCGAGCTGGCGCGGTTCGGTGCCCTTCTTGACCAGGCACGGTGTCCTGAGTCACTGAAAACTTTGCAGGCTGTAAGCTTGGCGGGTGCCGAGTCCGAAGCTTGTCCCGGTGGTCTTGTCTGATGCCGAGCGCGCGTCGAATACGGTAACCAGCCGGAACCCGCAGAAATCCACGCCATCAGGCTGGCCTGGGAAGACGCCGAAGACCTCGCCGCCTAAACCACGAAAGTCGAGTCACCCCAGAGCAGCCAATTCGCTGAGTGTCGCCGTTATGAATTCGCCTTCCCTGCTCAGCGGGTCCAGTTGATCCACGATTTCCTGGCTGGTCTGATATCCCGGATCGGCGGCGCGGGACTGAAGGCGTTCCATGGAATCCTCCAGCTGGTCCCGATATTTCTCCAGACTACCCACAGCATAATCGAATGTGGCCAGGCACTGGGTTGTCAGCGAAAATTCAAACTGGGATTTCACTGTTGCCGCGAGACTATCTAGATCCGCTATCCATTCTTGTTGCATTAGCTCGAGCGAAGTGGCCCTCCGCTTAACTAGTTTTGCACCCATATATACTAGGGTGATGGCACCTGCAACGGCCGCGGCCGGCGGGAATACGACGCTGGCCGCGAGCGCTGTACCGACCCAGACGCCGGCCGCGGCTATGGGCACGGTCACGCCGAGCACGAGAGCAGCACGCTGAACGATGTCTTCTTTGGTGGTCCGCTTGGCCCGCTGCAGCGAAAGGTCGAGTTCCTCTATGTTGAAGCTATTGAGCTTCGAGCTTCGCAGTTGCTCAGTCGAATCATTATCGGCAAGGCTGCTGCGCACCTGTCCGATTAGGTCCTCCCTGAACTGCGCTAGCTGCCGATCCCAGCGGGCGGCCGGCCCGCCGGGCGCTTCCATCCATTCCTGTAGCACATTAGTCCTGACTACCTGAACCTCATTCGCCTCGCGCGTGCCCCGGATGTCAGAGCTGCGGATGGTCGCGTCCAGCTTAGAATGGAGATGGCTCGCCAGCTTATCGAAGGTACGCGATGCTCGCCTGACACGATCTTTCACGGATTCATCTAGGTCACGACGGAGCGTGTCGATAGCTGTGTTCGCCCGTCGCAGGTTCTCTTTCTGCACTTTCAGCTCGGTAGTAACCTGCTCGATGGGGAGTCGCTCCTCCCGCAGGCGCGTGCTCACGACGGCGGCCAGTGGGGCGATCTGGTCCCTGGCCGCTACCGCGATGTCCGCGACGTGCTTCCGTCCGGACTGTTGCTCGATCAACGTCCGAAGGACCTGGCGCAGTGAATCCATCTGGCTTGGTGCCCTCTGGCGACTTGCATTGGCGCCCGCCCCTGCCTTCTTGTACATCGCGGCACGTGCCTCCACGGCCGGGGAGACCGCAATGAATCCGTCTCCAATGAAGGTAGCGTCAGGCTGACCGTTTATCTTGAAGTTATCCGCTAGATACTTGTTGTTCTCAGCCAATATGGTCCGCCACGCAACCTCGTTCCTGTGGTTCAGCTGGGTTGCCTCGTCGATCCCCGTCAATACCCATATGACCCGCTTTTTCCAGGCGCGACAGTGGGTGTAGAGGTCGCCGATCAGACTGAGATCCTTATCATCCAAAGTGCGGACGGCACGCGTGACATAGATAAAGCAATCCGCATTAACAATAGCCTTGTTGATGATGACATCATGATCATTTATGGGAGACCCGTAGCCAGGGAGATCATCTAGTTTGGCCGGGATCATGAATTCGGAGAGCAAGATTTCAACCTGGGCGACGTCGCGGTCCCAGTGAGCCCGCAGTCGGTTGGAGACGTCACCGGTGGCCGTCGCATACGCGGCAAGGACCGCCGGCGCCGGGCTATTGCAGATATCCTCCCACTCGGGAGAGTCGGTGAACAGAACCCTGAGGAAGCCCGCGCCCGATGTTTCGAATCCGGAACACTCCGCCACAGGGACAACCTGCGCCGGACAACTGCTGGTCGGTTCTGGTGAGGACGGAAGAAGCCCGATGAACTTCTCGGCCACAAAACCGTCGCTTGGCACCTCTACTACCTCAAGGTGACCCTGTAGTCCGCTGACAAGGAAGCTCTTGCCTGACGAGAAGGTTCCGAACATAGCCACGTTGATCAACGTAGAAGCCGCCCGGGTGCGCAGATGAGCGAGCGTGGTCCCAACCTCATCGCTGACAACCGAAGTCGTCGAAAAAACCGATGCCGCAGCCAATTCCTCTGACCATATCTCCGCACGCTCTAGGGCATCGCGGAGTTTGTGGTGCAGCTCACTTACCTGTGTCACGGACATGGATAATTCTTACGCCGTCCCCTAGCTCGTCGCAAGGGGTTTGAATCACGACCGTTTCAAGATCACTCGACTTTCGCAGTTTTGCGGTTGGCGGGACGGCGTGATTACTTCCCGGTCGGCGGCCCTGCGTAGCGAGCGAGGGTCTCGTCGATTCCCTGCTGGGGCGTGCCGGTGAGCGGCCCGTAGGACCGGAGGAACTCGTTTTCGCCGTATTGCCCGGTGGTGGCTTTATAGATGTCGATGGCCCATTCGTCCGGGGAGCCCTGCCAGCGCAGGCGCAGGAAGGGCGTGGGCTGGCGGTGTCCGAGGAGGGCGACGGCGACGTAGCAGTACCGGCCGCGGAAGCGGACTTCCGACGGGCCGAGGCGGGGCCATCGCTGTTGGTCCCGGCCGGGGCACCTGTCGACATGGCCGTCGACGACACCCTTTTCAACACCACCGACCCCCGATTGCGCTCCACCAGCGTCAAGGAACCGCTGCCCGTCGGCGCCGTCACCTGACGGTGGTTACCGGGACAGAGAGCGCAGTTCCGCGGCCACGTCCGCTGCTTCGGCGGCGCCGATTCGCTCGAAGATCTCGAGCGCCTGGCGCAGCGCGGCGGCGGCGTCCGTGGCGGTGCGGCCGGCCGCCAGGGCGCACCGGCCCAGGCCGGTTAGGGCCCGCGCCTCGTCCAGGGGACTACCGATCTGGCGGGAGAGGTCCAGCGCCCGCTGGTGAAGTGTCCCGGCCTGACCGAAGTCGCCGCGGGCCCGGCTCAGGTTCCCTTCCTCGTTGAGCGTCGTGGCTTCGCCGTACCGGTTGCCCGTGTCACGGTGGATGGTCAGCGCCTGGTCCAGATCCCTGGCCGCGCCCGGATAGTCCCCGGTCAGCCTGCGCACGCCGCCAAGCAGCGTAAGGGCGTTGGCCAGGCCTAGCCGGTCGCCCAGGTCATGGCAGATGCCGAGCACCTCCACCAGGTCCCTGGCCGCGGTGGCGTAGTCCGCGGCCGCTGCCCGCACATCAGCCAGGTCCAAGAGGGCATGGGCCTGGCCGAGCCGGTAGCCGAGGTCGCGGTGGATGCTCAGTGCCTCTTCCAGGTCCCGGAACGCCTCGTGATAGCGCCCGGTCAGCCGGCGCACGAGACCCAGGGAGTTGAGGGCGCCTGCCTGGCCGAGCCGGTCACCAGTATCGCGGTGGATGCCCAGCGCCTCCTCGAGAGATGCGGCCGCGCCCGGATAGTTCCCGGCTGTGAGGCGCATCCTTCCGAGGTAGGTGAGAACGTACGCCTGGCCGCGCCGGTCGGCGGTGTCGCGGTAGATGTTCAGCGCCTCTTCAAGGGCTGCGGTCGCGGCCGCGTAATTCCCGGTCAGCACCCGCACGATCCCCAGGTTGGTGAGGGCGCCGGCCTCGCCGCCCCTGTCGCCTATGTCGCGGTAGAGCGCTAGCGCTTCTTCCAGGTCGCGAGCCGCGCCCGGATGATCCCCCGTCAGCCGCCGGATGTCCCCCAAGTTGGTGAGGGCGCCGGCCTGCCCGCGTCGGTCGCCGAGCCGCCGGGCGGCGAGCACCGCGATGGCGTGCCGGGTGACGGCCTCGGCCCACGGGCCGTCGTGTTCAAGCAGCCCGGCCAAGCCGGCGGTCAGCGCCACGACATCGCCGCGCTGGCCGACCGCGGTTGCGTGATCCAGGCAGGCCAGGAGGTTGGCGCGTTCGGTCCGGGCCCAGGACAACGCCTGCTCGCGGTCGGACAGGACAGGCATCGAGGCCGGCGCGATCCCGGCCGGGCGGGCGGCGGCTGCGGTGCGGACCTGACGGGCCAGGAGGGCGTCGGCGCGGGCGGCGGTGTGCTGGTAGTAGCCCAGCAGGCGATCGCTGGCCCGGTCCCGGTCAGTGTCCGGGTCGAGACGGTCGGCCAGAGCCCGGGCATGCTCGCGGATAAGGTCATGCATCCGGTATCGACCGTTGGCCGGCTCGGAGAGCAAGTACCGGTCATAAAGCGCCTCAAGGCGACGACGGGCGACGGTGAGCCCGGTGCCGTCGAGGGCGGCGGTGGCATAGCCATCGATGTCGCCGCCGGGGTGCAGCCCGAGCCGACGGAACAGCCGCTGCTGGTCCAGCGCTAGTTCCGCGTACGACAAGTCGAACGCGGCGGCGACAGAAAGGTTCTCGGTCGCCAGCAGCTCCAGCCGGTTCACGGCCGCCCCAAGCTCGGCGGCCCGCTCGCCCGGCGGCCAGGCGGGATGGTGGTGCAGTTGGCGGGCCAGCATCCCGATCGCCAGCGGCAAAAACCCGCATAGCTGGGTGATCTCGGCGACCGCCGGGTCAGCCGGGCTCAGTCCCGGCCGTCCAGCCAGCCTGACCAGCAGCGCGGCGGCCTCCTCAGGCGGCAGCGTGTCCAGGCTGATAGTCCTGGCCTCCTCCAGCGCCGTCAGCCTGCGCCGACTGGTGACCAGCACCAGGCTGCCGCCGCTGCCGGGCAGCAGCGGCCGGACTTGGTCACTGCCGGCCGCGTCGTCCAGGATCAGCAGCAGCTGCCGGCTAGCCACCCGGTCCCGCCACAGTCCCATCCGCGCTTCCAGGCTCGGCGGAATCTGTCCGGCCGGGACGCCGACGGTCATCAGCAGGCTTGCCAGCGCGTCGGCGGGACCGACCGGCTGCCGCCCCGGCGTATGTCCGTGTAGCGGCAAGAAGATCTGCCCGCCTGGGAACAGCTCCGCCAGCCGGTGCGCGGCATGGATGGCGAACGCGGTCTTGCCCACGCCGGCCATGCCGCCAATCGCGTGGATGCTCACCACCGAGCTGGTCGTCGCCGCGGCGTCCACCAATGCGGCCAGCTCCTGTCCGCGCCCGGTGAACGAGGCGACATCGCGCGGCAGCGTGCGGACCCCGGCCGCCATCTCGTCCGCCGCGTCCTGGCCGGCCCGGTCCCGTGCGATGGCCGTGAACTCGTCCCGGGCCGGTCCGGTCAGCCGCAGGGCATCAGCCAGCAACCGCACCGTGTCCTTGTGCGGGACGCGGACCACGCCTCGTTCCAGGTCGCTGATCGCCCGCGGGCTCAACCCCGCTGCCCCGGCGAGTTCCTCTTGCGTCAGCCCGGCCCTCGTGCGCAGGCTCCGCAGCACGGCGGCGAACCCGGCCGGCGGCTCAGCCAAAACCTCTCCCTGTGCCCACAGACGGCGTGATCTCGCTGAGCATACATTTCTGCGTGCGGATCTTCGTGGTCACCGTACGGCGCTGATGCTTGGCTTGACTGCGTGCGGGACATCGAGAGTGTAATAAGCGGCATTATGTGCTCAGACGAACCGGCCGTCGTGCTGTCCAGCCTGGCGAGAGCCAGCAGCCCGGCCTTCAGCGACGCCTGCGCGGTCGAGCTGAGCGAAGGGACCGAATCGCTCTTCGAGATCACCTTCCCGCTCCCTGATGAAGCCGCCGTACCGGCGTATCCAGGGAAGCGGTGGAAAAGCGTCACCACGCCGTTCCAGGCACCATCGGGACACGGGTTCGCGTCGTTCGCCGGAGTGCTCACCCACTCCTGGGCCGAGCGCGACCCGAGCGAAGACGACGCGATCATCGCCAGGTTCCTCGTCGGCCATGCCCTGGCCGCCCTGCAGCGCGAACGCATGGCCCTGGCGCTGGCCGACGCCGACGACCGGGCCGCGAAGCTGGCGATCGAGTTGATCACGAGCAGACCCGGACGGCCCCGGCCCCGGCGGTATCTGCAGCCAGTTGACGGCTAGAACGACAGCACAAGCCGACCGCGGACACCTCCCGCTTCCAGGCGCCGGTGCGCCTGCGCGGCCTGCTCGGCCGGGAGGACCTCCGCGATTCGCAGGGTCAGCGCGCCCTTGGCGGCCAGGTCGGCGAGCTCGGTGAGCCGGCCGCCCTCGTGCAGGTGGTTACCGACGAGAACCAGGGAGATCTTGATGTCGCGTTCGGTCTCGCCCTGGAAGGGGCGGACCGCCATGAGCTCGCCACCGTCGCGGACCGCAGGCAGGATGGCGGGCCCGAGCAGCGCCGCGTCGAGCACCGCGTCCACGCCATCGGGGTACAGCGCGCGCACCGCCGCCGCCATCCCCGGGCCGCGCTCCACCACGTGCCGGGCGCCGAACGACTTGATCAGCTCCGTGTCCTCCGGCTTCGCGTCGCCGATCACGATCAGCCCGTCGCGGGTGCCGAGCTGGATCGCGTAGCCGCCGACCGCGCCCGCCGACCCGGTGACCGCGAGCGTCTGACCCGGCGCGAGCGCCAGCATGTCCAGCGCGGTGCGCACGGTCATCGCGTTCATCGGCATCGTCGCGGCGGCCTCGATGGATACACCGTCCGGCACCCGCGCGAGTTGATCCGGGGATACCAGCACGTACTCCGCCTGGGCGCCGCCGCCTGGTTGCCATGGGGACACCGCCGCCATCACCCGGTCGCCCGGGTGCCACGACGACACAGCGGAACCGACCTCATCGATCACGCCGGCCAGGTCCATGCCCGGGATGTACGGCGGCGCCACGCCGTCGGGCAGTCGCCGGCCACCCAACCGGAACCCGAGGTCGGTCGGGTTCACGGTGGCGGCCGCGACACGCACCCGCACCTGGCCGGGCCCGGGAGAAGGAATCGGCAGCCGGACGACATGAAGCACCGACGGGTCACCGAACTCCGTGAAGCCGACCGCCCGCATCTCGTTCGGGCCGGGGCCGGACTCTTCGCTCATCGCGTCTCCTTCTGACAGATCTCCAGCAGTTCGTCCACGCCGCGCAGCCGCAGGTGCGGCTGTTTTTCTGGCGGCAGGTGGTCGTAGGCGGCCGCGTCGCCAAGCCCGGTGTCCACCGCGATCGCCAGCGCCCGGCCGCGGTGCGCCATCGGCACCTCCAGCAGCGGGTCGTCGCCGACCACGGCGACGTCGGCCGGCCGCACGCCCAGCCGGGCGGCCGCGGCGCGCAGCGCGTCGAGCGACGGTTTGCCCGTGACCGTCAGCCGGCACCCGGTCAGCGACGTGATCATCGCGCAGATCGCGCGCGAGGTGCCGAGGGCCCGGCCGTGCGCCGAGGCGAAGAACGGCGTCTGCGACGCGCTGAACAGCCGCGCGCCCGCCCACACCGCATGGCATGCCGCCTCGAGCGCGGGCATCGTGAACTCGGGGAACCACCCGACGAACACCGCGTCGACCGCTGCCTCCGCGGAGGGCGTCACCACCTCGATGCCCGCGTCGCGCAGCGGCCCGGCCAGCCCCTCCCCGCCGAGCACCATCACCCGGCGGAACTTCAGCTTGGTGAACATCACCACCGCGCTGCTCGCCGGCGTCATCATCAGCTCGTCGGGCACGTCGAGTCCGGTCTCGCGCAGCACGCGCGCGAAGTGGGCCGGGGCCCGGTTGGTCCCGTTGGTGAACACCACGTACGGCATCCCGCGGCCGCGCACCCAGTCCAGCATCTCCGCCGCGCCCGGCAGCGGCCGCAGCCCGTGGTTGACCCGGTCGCCGAGGACGAGCGTGCCGTCCATGTCGAAGATGAAGCCCCTGGCGCGGCGCAGCCGCTCGCGTGCCTGCTCCGTCACCGCGCACCCCGCCCCTTGAGCTCCAGCCGGAACTCCGGCTTGTCCACGGTCAGCTGGTCCACGGCGGGACGCTGGCCCAGTTCGCGCAGCAGCCGCAGCAGCGGCTGCGCGTCCGGGTTGTAGTGCGTGACCGCGGGCCCGGCGGCCAGCATCGCGTCCACCTCCGCCCCAGGCATGCCGAACCGTAGCAGCAGCTCCTCATCGCCTACCCGGTCGCCGAACCGGTGCCTGAGCTCCGCCACCGACAGCGGCGGTGGCTCGTCGGCGAGCTCGCGAGCGCGGGGCCGGGACAGGATCCGGTCGAGCACGTCCGGGTCCACCGGCATCGTCGGCTTGCCGAAGCTCCCGAGCACGTACCTGATCACCTGGTCGGGCACCTGGTCGTAGCGCGCGCCGCCGCTCAGCACATTCGCCAGCGCCTGGCCGATCACCATCTGCGGGAACGGCGTCACCATGATCGGGTAGCCGAGCTCGGCGCGGACCACGGTGATCTCCTCCATCACCTCGTCGAACCGGTGCTCCACGCCCAGCTCGGCGAGCTGGCGCCGCAGCGTCGTCATCACCCCGCCCGCCACCTGGTGGCGCATGAACGCCGCGTCGAACTCCCGCGGCTGGCCGGCGGGCAACCCCTCCGCCGCCGCGACGCCATCGAAGTACCTGGCGACGGCGGCGAGCAGCCGGTCGTCCACGTCGACGGAGTGACCGCTGGCGCGCAGGTTGGCCACGAGCTTTTCCGCGTCGGGCAGCGATGTGCCGTTGCCGAGTGCGCCACAGCCGACCTGCAGCACCCGCACGCCGAGCTCGGCGGCGGCCAGGCAGGTCAGCGGCGACAGTCCCAGCGAGGCGTGCGCGTGCAGCTCAAGCGGTTTGCCATGCAGGCTCCCGAGGACGGCGGGGATCAGCGTGCGCGCGCGTTCGGGCGTGAAGATCCCCGCCGGGTCCTTGATGTACGCCCGGTCGATGTCCCCGCAGGCCGCGACCTGCGCCGCGATGCCCGCGTAGAACGTGTCGTCGTGCGCGGCCGACACCGTGTAGGTGAGCGCGGCGATGACCTCGGTCCCCGACGTCCCGCCGGCCGCCTTGATGATCCGCGCGGTTTCCCGCACCGCGTCCATGTCGTGCGTCGGGTCGAGCACGACAAACCGGTCCATGCCCGCGTTGACCAGGCGCCGGTAGACAAGCTCCATCACCTCGGGATGCGCCTTCTCCCAGGAGATGAACCGGAACCCGGTGCCGATGAACTGCAGCAGCGTGTCCGGCATCGCCTTGCGAGTGAGACGGAGCAGGTCCCACGGGTTCTCCCGGTGCGTGCGCACCGACACGCCCATCGCCGTGCTCGACGAGAAGTCCAGCGCCCGGAATCCCACCCGGT
>DATMKQ010000150.1:0-7717 GCA_035571275.1 Trebonia sp. | reverse complement strand
GTGTCATCGCTGCCGGCCAGCACTCGGCCGGACTCGTCGACATCGAAAGCCTGGAATAGCCGGAATTCAAGCAGGCGATTCAGGTCAAGTCCCATGAAAGGCACGTTGCCACACAACCAGGCAAACCGCACAGCCGCTGCGCCGACAGCCGGTCCGCATGCTGCACCGGGCACCTGGTGTCGGCACCCGGTGCCCAGGCCCGTAACAAACGTTCTTGCACGTCTACACACGGAACGCTGGAAGGTGGACCGAGGGACCCGTACCCGCAGAGCCCACTCGTCCGCTTTCGCGTCTACGGGTCGGCAGCCGCCAGACGCGCGACCACTCCCCCGCCGACTCGGACATCCTGTGAACCCGGTTCGCCAGCTGTGCCGGAGCAGCGACCGGATCGGCATCGAGCTATGAGCAGCCGTCGACAATCTCGGCCTGGAACAGCATCCGGCGCTCCGAACGCTCTGGGAGCCAGAAACGGGAGCCAACGTGTTCAGCCGCCCTCAGACGTAGCACGACTCGATCAGATTCTTCTCGCAGGTCATGGGCTCCCAGTTCGACTCAGTCCGATGGTGACAGACAGCCAAAACGGCTCCGGAATTCCCCTGACACGGAAGAGGTCACAAGTTCAAATCTTGTACGGCCCACCAGGTAAGAGGCCATGACAACCCATCGGGAGTCATGGCCTTTCGTCGCTGAGTAACTATCTGAGTAACTAAGCATCCGAGTCCCGCCTGGGAAACAGGCTGTCCATGACTTCTACGCCGCCCACGACTACAGGACGAATCTGCTTGCGGTAGACAGTCTCGGTGGTGGTCGTCCCGGTGTGGCCGACCAGGCGAGCGATCTTCTCGATAGGCACACCCGCGTCAGACATGAGCGAGACGAAGGTGTGCCGTAGCTCGCGCGGCGTTCAGTCTGCCGGGTTGAGACCCGCAGCAGCGAGAACAGCGCGGAACCAAGGGCGCACCTCCGGTGCGCCAGGCCGACTGGCAGCGGACCATCTCGTGGAGGAGGTGCGGGACGTGCACGGAGAAGTGTTGAACGAGCCGGGAGAGTGCCTCGCCATGGCGGCCGGAGTGATGCGGACTCTCGCCGCAGGTTGGGAGCAGCCTGGCCCGCTTCCTCTTGCGCGGTAGCGCACCGTCGCGGGCGCTGCCCGACGCGCCGATGTCCCGCACCCCGCCGTGGCGTGAACCCCGCCGTAACGCACTGTGGGTCATGCGCTCCGCGAGCTGGCCGGACCAGTCGTCTCCCGCCAGGTGTGCCAGCCGCCCAGCGAAAGGCCAGCTCACGGGGCCGGAACGCCGCGCATTGTCCGGGTCGGCCCCTCCAGCGTCAAGGGCGCTCCCTGCGGTCGCGTCGCTTGCTAACGCAAGCGCAGACCCTTGAGCGCCGGAGCCGACCCTGCGGGCCTGACGGCGGGGCCAGGCCAAAGGCCAGGCCCGAAATGCGCGCGGCGAACCTTCATTGGTACGGACCACTAACGGCATCCAGCCTCAGCCGGTGGAGTGAGACATCGGAAGGCCCGATCTCCAGGTCCAGTACCCAGGCCAGTCAGCTCCACTGGCCGCAGGAATGGCCGGTCGCCTCGGTACCTCCCCCGGGCACGGCCGACTGGCACGGCACGGATCAGCGTGAGCCGCCCGGCCTTCGCCGGGCGGCGCACGGTCCGCTGATTAGGCCAGGAGAATGTCAGAGGCTGCCGATAGCAGCTGCGACCGCCTGAGCCTGCGCGTTTTCCCTGTTCACGGACTTCATATCGATCTCCGCCGGATCACCGGGTGTCGCCACCCGCCGTCGATGACCTTCTGTAGTCGGGTTAGACACCTCCGCCGGTGGCGACAGCTGTGCCGATGTTCGCAAGAACCTGCCCATTGGGGCCGATCGCAGATTGCCACAGCTGGTAGGCGTCGCTGGCGTTGCAGCCCCACTGGATGATCGCGCCGGTGTCGTACGCTTGCCCGGCGTGGGCGTCGAGGCAGTCCGCCGCACCCTGCTGAATCAATGCACCGTAATTCTGATAGGACCAGGCGCCACCGCCGTCGGCGGGGGCGGTGTTGGTGATGAGCCACAGCTGGTAGGGGTCGCTGGTGTCGCAGCCCATCTGGATGATCTCGCCACCGTCATAGACTTGCCCGGCGTCGGCGTCGAGGCATTCCGCCGCGTTGTTGACGTCCAGTGCACCGACGTTCTGAAGCTGGTACACGGGGCCGTAAGCGGTCTCTTCAACGAATCCGGCCGTCCATTCCTGGTAGAGGTCACTGGCGTTGCACTCCCACTGGAAGATCTGCCCGCCGTCGTACACTTGGCCGGAGTTGGCATCAAGACAGGTACCGTGTGTGAACTGCGGTACCGATGCCGATGCCGGGCCGGTGGTCAAAGCGACGCCCGCGAGAACCGCTGCGAGCGCAACTGAGAAGACGGCGAATCGTCGTGCGGCGGCGGTCCGGGCCACAGCCCGTGAGCGTCCGCGCCGGGCGAGTCCGGCTGAGAACCTGACAAAGTTCATGGCTGTTCCTTACCTGTCGTGAGCACGGCCACGGCACGGGCCCCGGCCAGCTGGTAGCTGAGGGCAGCGCGCATCGCGATCCGCACGCGCTCCTGCGCGTGTCCGGACCAGTGATACGCGGCATGGCGGGGCGGTCGTGTCGCCTGTGAGGGCCAACTTCACGCGGCCCGATCGGGCCGGGCTCAATTTGCTTTCCCGTTGTGGGATTACGTCCACTGTCGGGCTAAGGGGCGGGGCACCGCATCGGCTGACTGACCAATATCGAGCTGCGGAACGCCTTAGATCGCCCGGCCGGCTGACACCTCGTCACCAGCTCGACGAAGCACGGACTATAAGACCTATGTCCACCCTGAGCCGCCTGCAGCGTCAGACAGCCATCAGGACCGCGCCGGTAGTTTGCATCCAGATAGCTGGCCGCGATGGTCGCTCCGTGCACTCCGCATGCACCAAGGTACGGCGATCTGCGGTTGCCAGCGGATTAGAACGGGCAAGTAACAGGGTCCGCGGGCTGGCGCAACAGCTTACGTTTTCGCTGGTCAGAGCCACAAAGTCTCTTCCGGACTGGTGGTCAGGGCAGGATCGAACTGTCGACCTTCCGCTAATCAGGGAGAACAAGGAGCCTATCGTCCATCTGGCCAAGGTACGCATAGCCGTCGCGCCTCACCTCGTGGACCAGCACCACGAGGTGCTGGACATGACGAATCGACCACCCTAGACAGGTCGTCTTGGTGGTGGAGAGATGGCTCCAGCGGGGGCACATGAGGGTACATCGTTGCGGGAAGACACCGGATACGATGAGAAGTGTTGAGATGAAAAAACGCAGGTCAGAGACGTTACCGAGGAGCTGCCGCAGGGCAGAGGATGCCCTGCCTTGTTCGACCCTGGACTGACCCAGTGGCAAGCGACCACGACCCCGGACCACAGACGGGGCCAGAGGCCATGATGATCAGCGGGCACTAACGGTCAGCCAAGACGACTCGGGCGACCGAGTAACCAACTGAGGAACGATCGCCGCTGACGGCGACAGACACCAGCGGACGCGTGCGGACCACTCGGCGCAGGTCATTGGCGAAATATGAAAGCAAGCGCGACCGACAAACTTCCCTTGAGACGGAAGAGGTCACTGGTTCAAATCCAGTACGGCCCACAATTTTCGAAATCCTGTCCTGCACGGGAATCCAAATGGAAGCCAGTCACCTGCGGTTTTGGCGTTTGGTCGCTGGTTAGAGCACCTCACGTCGCGGTCTGATGGGAGGCTCTTGCCGGTTCGCACCGGTATCCGGAAAGTCGCGGGTGGACATGTGCCGGTCGGAATAGTCGGCCCGGTACAACCGCCTCCTGTCCTCTAGTCCGGGCGGCATCGCTGGACCAGCTCCTCACGGATGACTACCCGATGGACACTGGCAGCGCCATCCAGCCTGTCGCAGGCCAGCGCCCCGGATGAGATGCTCAGTTTGGTGCTGGCCGAGGTGGCTGGCGGGAAGCGCGGGACTGGAAGGCGCTGCTGCACCAAAGCAAGGCCCCGCGGGGAGGCAAGGTCGAGACGGCCGTGTCTGCCTGCGGTCCGGCGACTTCCCCGACAAGCGCCCGGCCAGCCCGCGTCTTGAAAGGAGCGGGAATGGTGAAGAAATTCGGTGTTGGAGACCATGTCAGATGGAACTCCGAAGCCGGATACGTTGAAGGCGTTATTATAAAGATACACACGCACGACGTGGAGTACAAAGGTTACGTGCATCACGCCACTGAAGGTGATCCGCAATATGAGATCAAGAGCGACAAAACTGATCACATCGCCATGCACAAGGTAGGCGCGCTAACGAAGATTTAGAGAGAAGGTTGGAGAGCAGAGTTGTCGGTCTGCTTCCAGACCCGTATTCGGGTATCACACGGCCGGGTACAACAAAATTAAGATGAGCGATTCAGCGACTTAGGCGGGCTGGCAGGATGACGAACCGTATCTATACGGTAGGGCATTCGACGCGCGACTTCGATGAAGTACTCGCGATGTTGCAAAACAACGAGATCACCCACTTGGTGGATGTTCGCTCGTTCCCGTTGTCGAGGAAGTTCCCGCAATGGAATCAGTCTGCGATCATCGACGCGCTCCCTCCTGATATCGAATACCGGTGGCTCCAGAAATTGGGTGGCAGACGACACTCCTCTGGGGACGTCTCGAGCGTGAACGGCGCATGGCAGGTCAAAGCCTTCCGCGACTACGCCGACTACATGGATAGCGATGACTTCAAGGACGGCCTGAATGAGTTGCTCGAGCTGGCTGAACACGGCCGGCCGGTGATCATGTGCAGTGAGGCGGTGCCGTGGCGCTGCCATCGCCGGTTGATTACTGATGCATTGATCATCGCTTGCGCGGAGGTTGTCGACATCATGTCGACCACGACGGTGAAGCCGGCGGTCCTGCACAAGCATGCGCGTGTGCAGGACGGGCGCCTCACCTACCCGCCTCAGGCCTGACGCCGACGTGAGCATCATCGAAGATGTCCGTGAAGCAGTCATCGTCATCCCAGTTGGTTTCGTCGCCTCCTATGGCGACATCGGCAAGAGAATCGGTGCGGGCCCACGGCAGGTGGGACGGGCGATGAGCCTGCTCGACGACAGCGTGCCGTGGTGGCGTGTCGTCTACGCCGACGGAACACCCGCTTCGTGTCACAGCGGACGGGCACTCGGGCTACTCAACGATGACGGGACACCGATGTTGGGTAAGCGGGTGGACATGAAGCGCGCGCGGCAACGACGGGAGATGAACGGCGTAAGCAGCCTTTGCGACGGCCAGGACCAAAGACCAGGGCACTTACTGGTGTTCCCGACCGCCCCTGGTGCGATGGGTAGAACCCAGGACCCGCTAGGCCCGGGCCGCCGCCATCGTGGCCGGGTTCGCCGTATCTCAACCGGGAGGTTTTATGAACATCGTGCGTCGGACGGTACGCCGGCTGGAGCGGGGCGTCCGGCAGCTCGAAGAGGATGGAGAGCGGCGGCGTGGGCTACATCTGCCGCGGCCCTTGGGGCGGCTTGGAGATCTCAGCGACCATCTCGCCCACGGACTTGTCCTTCGCTTCGAGCGCGATATCGGCCTGGGACACCACGCCAACGAGCCGGTTCTCATCGTCTACGACCGGCAGCCGCCGCACCTGATGTTGTGCCATCAGGTGAAGCGCGTCTGAAAGATCTTGATCGGGCCCCACCGTGACGAGCTCGCCCGACGAAATCTCCCGACTCGGCATCCCTCGCGGATCCTTCTCTCTGGCGACCGCTCGGACGACGATGTCGCGATCGGTGATCATTCCCACGAGCCGGTCCCCGTCGAGGATGGGAATCGCCCCTATGTCTTCGGTCTCCATCAGCTCGGCGACTCGGCTGAGCGGCGTATCGGGCGCCGCGCAGCGCGCACGTGCGGTCATCACATCACGGACGTTCATTCCTGTTGCAGCCTCTCTCGTCGAAGTGACGCAGGTTACTCTCGCCGACGTGACGGCGCGATGGCGAGGTCAGGAGTTCGCGAACGATTTCCACTCCTCGAGCCTCCGTTCGATGAGTGCCGCGCGCTCGGCGGCGTTGCCGTCCAGCACAGCCGCGTCACCTGGGTCGGCACGAAGGTAGATCCCGGAGGTCCGTGCATGGAAGGCGTCGGCGCCCTCCGAGCGCGTCGTCCAGTAGCCGCCGGCGCGATCGACGCTCTCGAGCTTGATCTCACCGGTCCCCTCGAGTTGGGGGGCGTTCGGATGACGGGGACGTTCGCCCTTCCAGAAGTAGAAGATGCCGGCCGGATCGACGCGTTCCTTCGACGCCTCGCTCCAGTAGCGCGCGGACAGCGTGCCGTCGGCCTGCCACGACCGCCCCGAGACCTGGAGCGCGCCGGCGCGATCACGGCTGATCGTCAGCAGCGAGACCGCAGACGGCTCGAGTTCCGTTCTGGCGGTGAGGGACAGTTGCCACCAATCACCCTCCAAGCGGCTGATCCGGCCTTCCGCCGCGATCGCTTTCCGCAGCTTCTGGTTGATCTGGCGCACGATGGCCGGCGTGGTGTCCGGGTCGTACCGGATCGAGGTCAAACCGAGCAGGTCGGTGGGGAGCTTGGCACCGTTCGCGTGCAGGATGAACGTCCGGCCGATACCGAGCGCCCCCCCGAACAGGCCCGCTTCGAAAACGACGTTGTCGCGCGGTGAAGCCTGTCCGGAGGCTGCCTCAGGCGACGCTCCCTTCGTCGTCCAGTCGTCCTGGGCGAAGACGAACGCGGCGAAATCGACCTCGCGGGTGAGCTCGACGAGCCGGTTGAGGGTCGAGACACCCGGGTTGAAGACTGTCGTCCACGCGTCGACGTCGGCGATGTCTTGAAGCCCCCGGGTGAGCGCCTGCAGCAGCTTCTCCTGCTGCGCGGACGACCCGAGGAAGATCCGCGGCTTCATTAGGCGAACCGCTTGACGAAATCGAGCGCCGTCTGGGCGACCTCGCGCCAGCCATGGTCGATCGTGAGGGAGTGGCCCCGGTTCGGCATCTTCACGATCTCCGTCACGGCAGGGTTGCGCCTTTGCCGCTTGTAGGCGGCGTTCGCGATCGCCCACGGCACCGTGTGGTCTTTCTCGCCGTCGATGATCAGCAGGGGACCGCGGCCGGGGTTCTTCGTGTTCACCTTCGCCTCCGTCCACGGGTTGAGGTTCGCGTTGCCCATCTGCACGAGAGAGATCCCGGAGCCGGCGACATGGAACGTGTCGTAGAGCTCCTTCGCTTCCTTCTCGCCCAGCGCGTTCGCCCAGCCGTACGTGAACTGGCCAAACGTGAGCGTGATCGCGCGGCCGCGCGTGAGCGGGTTGACCAGGAACGGGCCCACCCCCCTGAGCACCGAGGCCGGCAGGGGCAGAACGCCGCGGAAGACCCCCGGGTCGATCGCGACCGTGGCCGCCGACAGTCCCCGGCCCGCGAGCATCTGCGCCAGCAAGCCCCCGGTCGAGTGCCCTATTACCGCTGGTTTCTTGTCCAAGTCATTGATGATCTCGGTGGTGTGATCGGCGACCTGCTCCAAGGTCTTCTTGGCGAGGACGCCCGGGTTCGCCCGGGCCTGTTCAACCGTTTCCGGATCGTCTGGCCAGTCCGGCGCCAGCGGCGCGTAGCCGGCCTGCTTGAAGAAGTCCGCCCAGTCGGCCCAGCTGCCCGGCAGCAGCCAGAGGCCGTGGATGAAGACGACCGGGGTATTGCCAAAGG
>DATMKQ010000149.1:0-2023 GCA_035571275.1 Trebonia sp. | reverse complement strand
ATGGGCGACGCCCTCGATGCGATGCTGACCTGGCTGCAGGCCAGCTACGGAGTTGGCAAGGCAACGGCGCTGGCGCTAGCCAGCCCGGTGCTTGACCTGAGGATCACGCAAGTGGCGAACGAGTCCTGGGGCGTTCATGCGCTGCTTCCGGCGGGCGCGATCAGCTAACAGGAATGACCGTCCGGTGCGGAACTGCCAGCGCGTCGACGGCGACGGCACGGTCCGTGCGCAGATAAGCGGGTTGACATCAGGCGCGACTTGGCTTCGGGACGAAGAGGCCTGTGCTCGCGGACCGGGGACGAGGTCAGGCCACCAGGGAAGCATGGCCTGGGTCGAGGAATATCTGGAGCGCCAGGACTAGAAGGCCCACGATCAGGCCGCCAACCACCGTTCGGGCCAGCGGCCACCCGGAAAGCCCAGCCCGGCGGCCTGCCACGAAGCCCCAGAACCCGAGTGAGGCGCCTTCCAGGAAGATGATTACCTGGATCGAGGAGCCCAGCGAGACCCGGGCCACGGTCAGGATGGTCAGAAGCGTAAGGGCGGGAGCGGCCAGGAGCAGGAAGCGCAGCTCGGTCCGGACGATTTTCATCTGCTCGCTGCGGCCGGGACGGTCGTGCAGCTCGGCTTGCCGGGCGAGGGATGCTGAGAAGACGTGTGAGACGAACATGGCGAGCACCGGGCCGAGGATTACCCCGGCGGCGGCCCAGAAGTTCAGGTTCTGCCAGCCGTCGAAGGCGATGAGCACGCTCATCACGGTGATCGTGGTGTAGACGGCACGGTCGAGATAGACCGGTCGTGAGCCGAACCCGAACCCGTTTGCCGTCATGGCTGCCGGGCTAGCCCGCTGGGCACCTACGGTTGCCCGCTCGGCAAGGGAGGTCCCCGCGGTGCGGCGTTCCGTGGGTCGTTCCGGCGTCATGGTGCTGCTATCCGCTGATGCCGTGGGCGACGTGCCCGATCAGGTCCCAGTCCGGCCGCGACCCCTCCGGGGTCCGGTTCGCCACACCCGCGAACCCCGGGTCCGCGATCGGCAGCCGGGAACGGTCAATCGGGTCATCCGCCATGCGTGCCTGCTCTCTCCCATGTCGCCTCGCCCCAGCACACGCGCGGGACCCAACCCGGGAAATCTACCGGCCAGGGATGACTCACGACCATCACTCCCAAGAATCACGGACGTTACCGGCAAGATCGAAGCCGAGACGGTCACCTGCCTGACCGCCGCACATGATGGCGAGCCCGGGTGACTATCTAAGTGATGACAACGCATGCGGTCTTGGGTGGATGCTGGCGGACTCCAGTGGACAGTAATCCGCCGGTACACGCGGTACCGGCGCAGGCCATGCGCGTGTCGCTCTGCCTTCGAAGGGGCCGCCGGTTCAAATCCGGCTACCCAAATACACACAAACACCCACGGCGGCTACAGCGAAGACACCCGGATAGGGCTTTACTACGGCGGCTACACGCGTTCCCTACCGCGACGAGGGCTTATCACGTAGCGCGAGAGGCTCGCGGGCTGGCTGATTCGTCCAGTCCTGTGTCTAGCCTGTTCATCCGGTTACGTCGAAGTCGGCGATCACCTTAACTGGCCGGACCCGGACTACAAGCTCGCCCGGCACGCCGTTGCGACGGCTGAATTCTTCCGCCCGGTCAGCTCCCATGTACCGGGCCCCGATGGCCGTCGCCGTCGCGACGAGGTCGGCTGGATTCTCGGAGAACTCCGCGACGCCCTGGACCTGAACGTATGCGAACGGCGGCTGCTCAAGGTCCACGCAGACCGCGATGCGCGGGTCACGGGCCAGCGCGCGGCCTTTGGCGGTGTCTTCGCCCGTGTTGAACACCAGGCAGCCCTCCTCGATCACGAACCACACCGGCGCAACCAGCGGACGGCCGTCGGCGGCGCGGTAGCCGAGCTTGCCAGTCCGCGTCCCTTCCAGGAGGAACGCGCGAATCTCTGCATCATCCAGCGAGTACACGCGCGCAAGTGTAGGCCGCTGCCGTCACCGGATAGCTGCCGGACAGCCCT
>DATMKQ010000148.1:0-7643 GCA_035571275.1 Trebonia sp. | reverse complement strand
TGACGTTCATCGAGGGGACGTTCATCCACCCGCACGCCTGGAGCGACGAGGCGATCTGGCAGGCCGGGCGGCTGCTGCGCGCCCTGCACGACGCCACCGCCGGGTTCCGGCCGTCGCCGGACGCGGCCTGGTATCCCTGGGCGTTCCGCGCCGGCTTCGGCGCGCCCGGGACGGTCATCAGCCACTGCGACGCGGGGCCGTGGAATATCGCGGCCCGCGACGGGCTGCCGTTCGCGCTCATCGACTGGGACACCGCGGGGCCCACCGACCGGCTGGACGAGGTAGCCGCGACCGCCTGGTTGAACGCGCAACTGCACGACGACGACATCGCCGAGCGGCAAGCGCTGCCGCCGGCGGCGGCGCGGGCGGCGCAGCTGCGCTACTTCCTCGACGGCTACCGGCTGCCGGCCGCCGAACGGGACGGGCTGATCACCAGGATGATCGAGTACGCGATCCGCGACTGCGCGGCCGAGGCGATCAAGGCACAGGTCACGCCCGACTCCGCCGACCCCGCGCCGCTGTGGGCGCTGGCCTGGCGGGGCCGGTCAGCGGCCTGGATGATCCGTCACCGGGCGCTGCTAGAAAGCGCCATCACCGCCTGACCCGCGCCGCCGCCAATTAGTCATTGCCGCTGATTTACGGGCGAGTAGACTGTTTCTCATGGAGGCTTTCGATGCTGACGGCGTTTTCTGGCTACCCGGCAAGGACGCTGGCCAGCGGACAGGTCGTCTAACGTTCGATCCTGCCGAAGGGGCAACGCTCAGTATTAAGGGCGGCTTCGACAACATCCAAGAGCAATTCAACGACCAGACGCGCATGCGTCGCATTCACGGCATGGCGGGCGGACGCTATCTTACGCTAGACGGCTGCTTCAGTACTGGCACCAATTTCGAGGACGGGATCCACAGTCAGAGCTATTATGTGAACCGCGTGATCACGGGCAACCTGTTTGCTGAAAGCGATGACCTGGCCTTCGATAAATGCCGGGTCACTTTCGATCAGCTTGCACATTGGATTAGCCGTCCTGCTAAGGTGAACTTCGAGACTCAGACGATCGAGTTTGAGCCCCCCCAAGACGAGACCGCCCACATCGGCGACCGGGAGGAGTTGAGGCTTACCTCTCAGTGGACGGTGGGTGGAGACTACATAACCAAGACGTATCTGAACCAAACTACGTATCTCGAACTCGAGTATCCGGCGGCGCGGCCACTGGACAACATCCTGGGCGATGCCAAGTATCTGCAAGACTTGCTCACCCTCGCTACGAACGCCGCAACGGCTCCGCTGGAGATAACGCTGTGGCGGGCGGACATCACCCGTGAAAACCAGCTACCCCAGCGTCGCCCGCAAGAGATGAAGTATTACGCTGGTCAACTCGCCGAACGGGTGCGATTGGACGCTCCGCAGTCCGCCGGCCGCATCCTCTTCGAGTTTTCCGACATAGGAGGGTTGCCCACGATCGCCCGGTGGGTGAACATTGCCCGCAAGTACCAAATCGTGGTGGGCTCGCTCCTTTCTATCCGCTATGCGTCCGGGTTGTATGTCGAGAATCGATTCAACAACGTCATATCAGCCGCTGAGACTTTCCATCGGCTGCGGTTCTCGAACCAGATCAGGCCCAAGGGAGAGTTTAGGAAGTTCTGCCGCGAACTGGTTGCGGCAGTTCCTCAGGACCACAAAGAGTGGCTCCACACCCAGATCCGATACGCGAACGAACCCAGGCTCCGAGACCGCTTGACCGGACTGGCGACGTACGCTGGTGATGCGTTTGCTGGCGTTTACGCTGAACCGGAACAGTGGGCCAGGGTCGTAACGGAAATCAGAAATCGCCTAACGCACCACGATGAGAAACGCGCGATCAGGTTCGAGACAGGCGACCTCTATTTCCTCACTGAATCGGTCTTCATGCTCGTGATGCTCTGCTTGTTCCGAGAATGCGAAATGGACGACAAAGCGCTCTCGGCTATTGCGGTAAGCGGTAGTACGCGATTCTTGCGAAGCAAATTGAAACCGGTTATACCACGACTGTACGCGGAAATCGGGGGCAAGTAACGGACTTGGCGCGTCTGCCCAACAAGGAGCCGCGAGACCTGTGGAAGCCATCGGGCGGGCTAGCCGTGAGCCTTCCGATGTGGTGTGGTGGCCGGCGGAGCCGGCCACCAGCCGCGAGCGCGTGGCCCGGCGCGCTGTCCGGCGCCCTGGCCGTCGCGCAACGAGACGACCCCGCTTTCCGGGAGCACGCTGGCCGCAGCCTGCCGGCGTTCCCCAGGGCCTAGAACCGCTCCGTTACAGTCGATCCGTGCGCGCGATCGTTATCGAAAGGCCAGGGTCGGCCAGGATTCGGCAGGTCGATACGCCGGTCCCTGGCCCGGGCCAGGTGGTCGTGGATGTTCACCGGGTGGGAATCTGCGGTACGGACATGGAGCTGTTCACCGGGGAGCTGGCCTATTTCGCCCAGGGCAAGTCGCGCTTTCCGCTGTGTCCCGGCCACGAATGGTGTGGTGTCGTTTCCGCGGTCGGCGCCGGTGTCGGGGAGGCGTGGCTCGGCGAGCGCGTGACCGGGGACACGATGCTCGGCTGCGGCCGCTGCCGCCGGTGCGAGTCCGGCCGCCACCACGTGTGCGCGAACCGGCATGAGATCGGGATCATGGGCTGGCCGGGCGCGCTGGCCGACAAGGTGCTCGTCCCGGCTGGGAGCTTGTACCGGCTGCCGGTGACCGTGGATGACCGGGCCGGGGCCCTGGTCGAGCCGGGTGGCAACGCGCAGCGCGCGGCGGCGGCCGCCGGCGCGGGACCGGGCATGAGGGTGCTCGTCTGGGGACCCGGCACCATCGGCCTGCTGACCGCCGCGTTCGCGGGCGCCGCGGGCGCGCAGGTGCATGTCGTCGGCTTGGATTCCCGGCGCGAGAACCTCGCGAAGCGCTTTGGCGCTGCCCGCTACTGGACGCTGAACGATCTGCCGCCAGAGCGTTATGACGCGGTGATCGACTGCACCAACGACGAAACGGTCCCCGCCCTGGCGCTGAGCCATGTCGAGCCCGCCGGGCGCATGGTCTACATCGGCGTTTCCCACGCGGTGAGCGCCATCGACACCCGTGACCTTGTGCTGAACGACATCACGGCGGTCGGCATCCTCGGCGCGTCGGCCGGCCTCGCGTCGGCGATCGAGCACTACGCGGACGGCCGGGTGGATCCGGGGGCGCTGGCGGACGTCGTGGTCGGCCTCGATCGCGCCGTCGAGGCCTTCGAGGGACGTCTCGATGCCGGCCCGGGAACCAAGGTTCACATCGACCCGCGGCTGTTACCGGGATGTCGCCGCTACCCGAGGCTGACCCCGGGTCGGCCGCGGTGGTCAACCCAGCCTGGACGGCCCGGTCGATCGTCCAGCCGCGTCCCTCGGCCAGACCGCGGTTGAAGGCTGCCGATCACCGCCGGTACGGGCGGCGGCCAGCCTGCCGGTCAGGTCGTAGGGCACGGTGACGCGGACCAAGGGGTGGGTCGCCGGGAGCAGCGCTTGGGCCGCGCCGAGCAGCTGGCCGGCGCGGTGTGGCTGCCCGCGGCCGGCGGCGACCTCGCCCAGCCCGGCGAGCGCGACCGCCATGCCTGCGTTGCCGCGAAGCTGCTCCCACGCGCGCAGCGCCTCGGTGAGCAGTACCCCGGCCGTCGGCGACGCCGCCTGCGCCTCTTCGAGGCCGGAGTTCAGCAACAGCAGGGCCAGGTCCCACAGGTCGAGGCCCCCGCGCAGCAGCGGCAGACCCTCGGCGAACCTGGCCCGCGCCTGGCCGTGCTCACCCTGCTGCGCGGCGAGCACGCCGAGGCTTCCGAGCACCACCCCGGTGGCGACGTCGTCTTTGGCGGCCTCGAGGTCGCGCAGACTTGCTTCGAGGTGCACGCTGGCCGTGTCGAGGTCGCCCTGGACGAGGGCGGCGCTGCCCAGGTAATAGCGCAGGTAGGCGTCGAAGGGCTGCCCGTAGGTCACCTCGACCTGGCTCCACATGGCACGCGCCTCTTCGAGCAGCGCCCGCGCTTCTGCCAGCCGCCCCTGGCCCGTGCGCACCCGCGCCAGCAAGGCGAGCCCGTAGCTCAGCCAGCGGCGCTCACCGGCCGAGCGGAACATCTCCACGGCCGATTCCTCGACCGCGGTGGCCTGCACGAGGTCGCCGAGACCCCACAGCTGCAGCGCCGAGCCGTGGAGCACCTTGGCCCACACCAGGCTGTCGTCGGCCTCGCCCCGCCGTGCCAGGAGCTCGGCGTACCAGGACTGGGCCTCCTGGACTCGGCCCGACATGAGCCAGAACCACCCGAGCGCGCCCGCCAGGGCGATGCCGACCGCGAAGTCCCCGTCAGCGCTCAGGCTCCAGGCCATGGCGGCGCGCACGTTGTCGTGAGCGTGCTCGAGCTGTGCCATATTGGTGCGCTGCTCGGCCGTCCCGAGCAGCATCGGCTCGGCGCGATCGGCCAGATCGCGGAAGAACTCGGCGTGGCGGCGGCGCGTCTCGGGCGCTTCTCCGGCCGCTTCTAGCCTCTCCAGGGCGAATTCGCGAATCGTCTCCAGCATGCGGTATCGCGGGGTGGTCTCTTCCAGCGGCTGGACGATCACGACGCTCTGGCCGACTAGCGTGCTGATCGCCTCGAGCGGGTCGAGGTCGTCTGGCCCACCGTCGATGAGCGCTTCCACCGCCTCGAGCGTGAACCCGCCGACGAACACTGCGAGCTGGCGGAACAGGCGCTGCTCGGCGGGCCGCAGCATGTCATAGCTCCAGGCGATCGCCGCGCGCAGCGTCTGCTGCCGCTCGGGCAGGTCCCGGGGTCCGCGCGTCAGCAGCGGCAAGCGGCGTTCCAGCCGCGCGAGCAGGGCCTCGGGCGAGAGCACCGTCAGGCGGGCGGCCGCGAGCTGGAGCGCCAGCGGCAGCCCGTCCAGGCGACGGCAGATCTCGGCCACGGCGGCCGCGTTGGCTTCGGTCAGCTCGAAGCCGGGCCGGACGTCGCGTGCGCAGGTGAGGAAGAAAGCGACCGCCGGAACGACGGCGAGGGTGCTCAGGTTCGCGAGAGCACTCGCCTCCGGCAGGGCAAGCGGCGCGACGGCCACGACCCTCTCGCCCCGGAGACGCAGCGGCTCACGGCTGGTGGCCAGCACTTTCAGCCCGGGCGCCCGCTCCAGAATCTGCTCGGCGAGCGGTGCTGCCGCAACGACCAGCCGCTCGACGTTGTCAACGAGCAGCAGCAGCTGGCGGGGACCGAAGAAGGCGAGCAGGCTCTCCTCGAGCCTCTGGCCCGGCACGGCCGGGACGCGAAGCTGCTGGGCCACCGTCTCGCGGATGAGGGAGATATCGGTCAGCGTTTCGAGCGAGACGAACGCGGCGCCGTCGGCGAACTGGTCGGCGACAGCGTGCGCGGCGGCGAGGGCGAGGGTCGTCTTGCCGACGCCACCCGGCCCGGTCAGCGTGACCAGGCCGATCTCAGCCTGCCGCAGCAGCCCGGTGACCACCTGTAGCTCCTCGACCCGATCGACAAGCGGCCAGCGCGGCGCGGGGAGCGGCGCGGCGGGCGGCGCCGCCGGCGGGCTGACGAAGCGCTCTGTCAGCAGAAGCGCCAGGTCATCGGCGACCAGGGAAGCGAGCTCATCGGCATTTTTGAAGTGCCGATAGGAGACCACGCCCTCGGCCTCGATCGCCTCGAGAAAGCTCGCCAGCCGCGGGTCACGCCGGGCTGTGTCCTTCATGTAGATCAGCCGCGGCTTGTCCCCTGACGGGCGGTACTCGTCCTCCAGGCCGGAGATCTCCATGTCGGGAGCGACCCACCCGTAGGACTCGGCGTAGATCCCGACAAAAACGTCGCTCTGCTTCAGGTAAGCACGGTACAGGTCTCGCGGCGGGTAAGGCCTGGCCCCGAGCTCGAAGAGCACGGGCGTCAGCCGCAGCTGCGTGATGGCGGCGGTCACCGCCCGCCGCTCGGCGGCCAGTTCCCCCAGCGTCGAGCTGACGAAGACCCGGACCCGTTGATCAGGCGTTCGGATCGCAACGCCGCTGCTGTCGCTGTCCACCACATGCTCGCCTCGCGTTCCAACGGCCCGAGCTCGCCCTTCCATCTCCAAGGGTACAGATGAGGTAAAGATCGACCCATGACGAGCGAGGTGCCCCGCGACGCGGCGGCGGGCGGCGACGAGTGCCCGCGCCACCGCCTCAGTGAACCTGGCGCAAGCCAGCCGCAGCCAGCACTTCGAGCGGTCCGGCCGCCAGCTTAAGCGGAACAATAGATTCCGGCCTGGTTCCTGACGTCGGCCGTTCATTTCCCGGTTGGCGTCCGCTGCGCCCGGCGTCATGACGGGAGCGTACAAGTTTCCTTGTGAGAACACTCAGCAGGCGTACAGCGAGGCTGCTGGCCGCCGCGGTCGTATCAGCCGGCGCGGTGGCCACGGCCGGGGCGCTCGCGCTGCCCGCGAGCGCGCAGCCGGACGGCTCCGCGAGCCACCACACCCTCTTCGTACGGCAGATCGCTTTCGGGGCGAAGCTGCACCACAACTACCAGGCCAACGGGAAGGGCGCGTGGCACACCGAAGCGCTCACCCAGCCTGATGACATCTCGGAGCTCTGGGGCCGTATCTACGTCGGCTTCCAGAACGGGGGCGGCCCCCAGGGACAGCCGAGCGCCGACGGCAACCTGGACAGCACGATCGTTGAGTTCACGCTGAATGGCCAGGAAGTCCGGCAGTGGGACGTGCCGGGGCACGCGGACGGTGTCACCGCGGATCCGCAGACCGGCAAGGTCATCGCGACCGTCAACGAGGACGCGAACTCAAGCCTGTTCACGATCTCGCCTTCCACCGGCCACGTCACCCACTACGCCTACAACGTGGCGCTGCCCCACAAGGGCGGTACCGACGCGATCGAGATTTACCACGGACAGATCCTCATCAGCGCCTCGGCGCCCGGCACGACCGGGACGGCCCCGGCCTCGGCGCCGGCGGTGTACGTGGTGTCGCTGAACCCGGGGACCAAGATCGCCACCGTGCACGGGCTGTTCGACGACAATTCGATCGCCAGGGCGGTGAACGGCCCGCACGCCGGGACGCTCGTCCACCTCGCGCTGACCGACCCGGATTCGAATGAGGTCGTGCCGTACGACTCGCCGAATTTCGGCGGCGACTTCATGCTGGACTCCCAGGGCGACCAGGAGCTGATCTTCGACCAGCCCTATGGCTGGGGAGCGGGCCTGAGCGTGCTCGCGCTGACCCACTCGGTCGACGACACGTCCTGGGCGACCTCCCCGTACGGCGCGATCTACACGACCGACGCCACCGCCGACACGGTCGACACGGTGACCGGCTGGTTCCACGTCGGGACCAGCTACAGCTCGGTGACCCCGTGCGATGAGAACAGCGCCCCGGCGACCTGCCCGGCGCCCGGGTACCCGCCCAACTACCTGGCCACGGTCAACCTCACGACCGGCGCGCTCACCCCGGTGGTGACGTCCGGCGCGCCGCTGCAGCCTAAGGGGCAGATCTTCGTTAAGTTCTGACCTCCGCGGCACACGAGACCGCCGCCGGGCTTCGGCTCCGGCGGCGGTCTTGCGTTCCGTTTGTCATCGGTGCGGCGCCGGGTATTCCGCTAGTCAGGGTCAGCCGCACGGTGAGGTGACGGTGG
>DATMKQ010000147.1:0-2809 GCA_035571275.1 Trebonia sp. | reverse complement strand
CTGATCGTGGCCGGCGACGTCGGCGAGGTCTTCGCCGACGTCGGGTACGTGCTCGCCACGCTCGCCGACCGGTTCGCGCGGGTGATCTGGACGCCGGGCAACCACGAGCTGTGGACGCTGCCCGCCGACCCGGTGGCGGTGCGCGGCGTGGCCAGGTACGAGGCGCTGCTGAAGGTGTGCCGCCGCTTTGGCGTGCTCACTCCTGAGGACGAGTTTCCCGTATGGCCTGGGCACGGTCCGGACGGCCCGGTGACGATCGCGCCGCTGTTCACGCTGTACGACTACTCGTTCTCGCTGTCCGGCGATGGCGCGGCCGCTACGCGGGCGCGGGCGGTCGCGCTGGCGCGGGCCGCCGGCGTGGCCGCCGCCGACGAGGACCGGCTGCATCCCGACCCGTACCCGTCGGTCGGGGCGTGGTGCCGCGACCGGGTCGCCGCGTCCGCTGCGCGGCTTGCTTCGGTGACCGGGCCGATGGTGCTGGTCAGCCACTGGCCGCTGCTGCGCGCCCCGCTCACGGCCCTCCGTCACCCGGAGTACGCGCCGTGGTGCGGGACCGAGTTGACGGCAGAGTGGCACCGTTCATTCCCTGTGACCGCGGCGGTCTACGGCCACCTGCACATTCCCCGCAGCACGGTGTACGACGGCGTGCGCTTCGAGGAAGTCTCGGTCGGTTACCCCCGCGAATGGCAACGCCGCGGCCCGGTGCCGCCGCAGCCGCGGGTGGTCCTCGCCGCGTAAACGGCGCTATTGACTGGAATGCCGTCGGCGAGTATAGGTTTTGTTTTAGGAGCGCACAGCAAACGGGGAACCAGTGCTCTTCGCGGGACGCCGGAAAACTACGGGGGCACCGGTGACAGATACAGAGACGAGTGAAGTACTCACGCAGGAGCCGTCCGCACCTGCTCTAAAGCTATTCATCAATTACCGCCACGAAGACATCCCGTTCGCGGCGGTGACCTTGTATCGCGAGCTCAAGGGCCGGTTCGGCGCGGAGAATATCTTTTTCGACGGCGGTACCCTGCGGCCGGGGATGGATTTCCTCGAGGAGATCACGTCACACCTGGGCGACCCGCCGGGGGCGTTCATCGCCGTTATCGGATCCAAATGGGCGGATACGCTGACCGAGCACCAGCGGCTCGGCGGCAAGGATTATGTCGTCCAGGAGATCGAGCTTGGCCTGCAGAATGGATGGGTCTTCATCCCGCTGCTTGTGAACGACGCCCACTTGCCCGCTGCGAGTATGCTTCCGCCGTCGATCAGGCCCCTTCGCAGCCGCCAAGTGGCCAGGTTGCGCATGGACAGCCTGGACGACGACGTCGAATATCTCACTGTGCGCCTTGACGAGATCAGCGTCCGCCTCCCGACCGAGGCGGGCGGCGACGCGGATCAGGACGCCTCAGGAGCCGAACCGCTGGGCCAGCCGGGCCCCATTAAACCCGACGAGCCAGAGGTGCTGTCCGTTGACGACCAGCATTACCAGACCCTGATTGATGAGGCCGATAATCTGGCCATCTTCCTCGGCGCCAGAGCCAATATGGATGACCGGTCTCTGCCGTCCGCGGCCGCGGCGCTTCTTGACGATACCGGCCTCGCAGAATTCCTGGCTCTGAAGGCCCGCATGAAGTCAGGCGAGCGCGAGCTGGCGGAGGTGGCGCAGTACGCCAGGATGTTCCGCGGCGAGCCGCGAGTGCTGAGCTGGGTAAAGCAGGCCTTGAGCAGCAATCCGGAGCCGGGACCCGTGCATATGTACCTGGCCAGGCTGCCAAAACGCCTCGAGGAACTAGAGCTGCAGAAGCGCTATCAGATGATCGTGACCCCGAAATTGGACGTAGCTCTCGAGAAGGCGCTGCGGAGGGTGGGACAGCCGTTCGACGTCGCCATCTACATCGCGCCGGGCACCGAGCACCCGCACGCGGGCAGATTCGTGCACATCCCGTGGGACAAGGCGGAGCCGCAGGTCATCCTGGCGCCCAACGAATATCGCGGATTTCCCATATCAGCCGGCAGCTGCGAGCTCACAAGGACGGTGATCGTCAGGACCAACGGCGCGGTCGACGACGACGACGCCGGCTACCCCTGGCCAAACAACTACGTGATCACGGAAGACCACTACATCGATTACACCGGCGGGCGCGCGCCAGAGGAGGTAGTACCGACGCAGATCCTCGCGAAGCTGCATCAGGCGAGTTGCCTGTTCCTTGGCTACGCCATCGCCGACTGGCGGCTGCGGGTGTTCCTGCACTGGATCTGGCCAGGCGAAAAACCCAATGCCGCGATGCGCTGGGCGGTCGACAGCAACCCCAGCATGATCGAGCGGCAGACCTGGACGGACACGAAGGTAGGGCTGTACCAATGCCGCCTGACCGATTACGTGCTAGGACTTGACCGGTACCTGGCCGAGCATTGCGATGAGCTGCAATGAGCACGCCCGACGAACCGGTCGCGCATCGCGACAACCCGTACTTCGGCCTTGCTTACTACGACGAGCAGTTCGGCGCCTGGTTCTTCGGGCGAGAGGCCGAGAGCGACAAGATCACCGCGAACCTTCAGGCCGCCAGGCTCACGCTGCTGCACGCCGAGAGCGGGGTCGGGAAGAGCTCGCTGCTGCGCGCGGGCGTCGCATGGCGGATGCGAAGGCTCGCCGACGAAAGGTTCGTACGGCGCCGTCCGCTCCGGTTCGTCCCGGTCGTCTTCAGCTACTGGAAGGATGATCCCGTCGCCGACCTGGCACGGTCGATCGGCGAGGCGATCAAGCCGTATCTCGGGGAATGTCCCGCGCCCACACCGCCGGCCGACCGGCTCGACCTGG
>DATMKQ010000146.1:0-21063 GCA_035571275.1 Trebonia sp. | reverse complement strand
GCAACTCCCGGGCCACCGCCCGCGACGCCACCGCATGCCAGCTCGCCAGCGAGGTCAGCAGGTCCCCGTCCGTCATCAGCGCCGGATCGCCGCTGGCGTCAAGGACCGCGCCGATCACGTCCGGCACGCCCCCGTCGGGTTGCGGGGCCGGGGCCGGGGCCGGGATCACGGAAGCAGCCTCCGCCGCGTCGGCCCACGCGGTCAGCTCCTCCGAAGTGAGCTCGTCATCCTCCCAGTACTCGGGCTCCTCCTCCGGCGGCTCTTCGTCTTCCAGATCCGCCAACCACGCTTCCTCAGCGTCCAACTGGCACCTCCCTCCGGCGGCTGCACGTCTAAGCTCTACGAGCAGAGTAGCACATAAAAGGGTATCTATGCTAGAACACCAGTTCTGCTGTGGGTGAAAGGACGCTGTGGGTGAAAGGAACGCTGTGGGTGAAAGGAACGCTGGGTGAAAGGAGATGTGGGTGAAAGGAACTGAGCCCGGTCAGGCGCGGTCGGCGACACACCTCGTCCGCTGCGAGCCGAGCCCGGTGATCGAGCCCTCCATGACGTCGCCATCGGCCAAGGGCCTCCCCCGCTGCCCGCCGTCGCCCCGCAGGCTGCCGGTCAGCACCACGTCCCCGGGCAGCAGGCGGGCGGTCTGCGATATGTACGACACCAAGCGCGCCACGCCGAAGATCATGTCGCTGGTGGACTCGTCCCGCATGACCTGTCCGTTCAGCGTGAGGGTGATCTGGAGATGACCCGGATCCGGGACGAACGGAGCCAGCACCAACCACGGACCGAGCGGGGTGAAGCCCGGGGCGTTCTTACTGCGCAGCCAGTCGCTGCCGATCGCCGGCATGTCCGCGCGGAAGACTGACGCGCGGTCGGTCAGGTCGTTGGCGATCGTGTACCCCGCGACGGCGGCCCACGCGGGCAGCACGACATCGTCGTAGGGACCGGTGATCGCCGTCGGCAGGCCGGTGAACACGTACGGCAAGTCCTCCGCCGCCCGCGGGTAACTCGTGCCCGCCTGGAAGACCTGCCGGGGTTCGACCGGCGCATGCACCCGCAGCCCGGCGAGCGGCCGCCACCCGGCCGCCGGGTCCATCGCGAAGGCGTGCAGCGTGGGCAGCACACCGCTCTCCAGCAACCCGCGCACTGTCAGCCGCGGATCGCCCAGTGCCCGGCGCAGATCCAGAGCGCGACCATCCGACACGACCAGCGCCGGAAACGCCGTCGCGTCCGCAGAAAGCGTGCCGAGGGCGAAGGGCCCAGCGAAGGTGCCGATTGCCATGACGCAACTGTCGCGCCGCGAGCGAGTTTTGTGAAGTTGTCTCCGCCTTCGAAACTTTCGAAGCTATGGCGCTGGACGCAATCCCATTTTCCTGAGAATTTCATGGACTATGCTTAATTCTCCGGAATCGACAATGCTTTTGACCAGGAATAATGCTTCGCAAGAAGTTTCGGGATATTCCCGATATCTTGACGGCTTGACAGGGCGGGACCCACCATGACGGCAGTCAGCAGCCTTAAGGAGGAGGCACGCGCATGACCGATTCCCCCGCTCCCCCCACGCACCGCAGACCCGGCCGCATCGTGCTGCTCATCGGCAGTGCATGCGCCCTGGCACTGGCCACGTTGGCGATGGTCCTTCCCGGCACCGCCCGGGCAGCGACGACCATCTGCTCGAACGAGACCGGCACCAACGGCGGCATGTACTACCAGATGTACGTCAGCACCGGGTCGGCCTGCATCACGCTGAACTCGTCGAACAGCTACTCCACCACGTGGAGCGGCATCGGCGACTTCGTGGCCGGCGTTGGCTGGAACCCAGGCAACAGCACCACGAAGAGCTTCACCAGCAGCCTCAGCGCGTCCGGCGGCACCGCGCTGATATCGCTGTACGGCTGGTCCACCAACCCGCTCGTTGAGTACTACGTCGAGGAGAACTACAACGGCTCGCCGAACGCGGCCGGCACATTCATGGGCACCGTCAACAGCGACGGCGGCACCTTCGACATCTACGAGCACCAGCAGGTCAACCAGCCTTCGATCGAGGGCACCACGACCTTCGAGCAGTACCTGGCCATACGGACCTCGCCCACCAGCAGCGGAACCATCACCACGCAGAACTTCTTCAACGCGTGGGCCAGCCACGGGATGAACCTAGGCACGCTGAACTACCAGATTCTCGCGACCGAGTCCTATGGCGGCGGCAGCGGCAGCTCCAGCGTCACCGTCAGCCAGGGCGGCGGCAGCTCCGGTAACACGGTCAGCGTGACCAACCCGGGCAACCAGACATCCACGGTCGGCACGGCCGCCAGCACGCAGATCCACGCCACCGACTCCGGCGGCGCGGCGCTCACGTACTCGGCTTCCGGGCTGCCCGCGGGCCTGTCGATCAACTCCTCGACCGGGCTGATCTCCGGGACCCCGACCTCGTCCGGGACGTCCTCGGTCACGGTCACGGCCACCGACAGCACCGGGGCCTCCGGGAACACCACGTTCTCCTGGACGGTCAATTCGTCCGGCGGCGGAGGTGGCACCGGCACAGGCGGTGGTGCGTGCCAGGTGGTGTACACCGCCAACAGCCAATGGCCGGGCGGCTTCACCGCGCAGGTCGTGATCAGCAATACCGGCTCGTCGGCGGTGAACGGATGGAACCTCGTGTTCACCTTCCCCGGCGACCAGAAGCTGACCAGCGACTACAACGGCACGTTCAGCCAGTCCGGTGAGACCGCGACACTAACCAACGCCAGTTACAACGGCGCCATCGCAGTCGGCGGCTCCACAACCGTCGGCTTCCAGGGCACCTGGACCAACAGCGACGCGACGCCAACCGCCTTCACCCTCAACGGCGCTACCTGCACTACCTGACAAGAGCCGCCACGTCTCCGTTCGGGATAAAGAGCTTTTGATTCGCCCGAACGGAGGCGTGGCGTCCGTCACTCCGGCTAGGTCTTCCAGCCGGTCGCCAGCGTGTAGAGGTACGCCGGGTGCCCAGGGGGCCCGTGCTCGATGACGCGGTCGGCGATGCCCTGGTCGCACAGGTAGTTCAGGTACCGGTTCGCGGTACCGCGCTCCACGTGGGCTCGCTCCGCGACTTGCGACGCGCGCAGCGGCTCCTGCGCCACCCGCAGGATCCCCACGATCGACTCCAGGGTTTCGAGGACGAACCCGCGAGGGGACGCGCATGATCGCAGCCGCTGGGAGAAGCGCTTGTCGATGTCGCTCTGGGTGGGCTTTGGCGGAGCCGTCATCGCGGACCGCCGGAAACTCGTGTAGTCGGCCAGCTTGGCCTCGATCGTCGCGCGGGTGTACGGCTTGACGACGTAGCGGAAGGCGCCGCAGCGCTGGGCCTTGTCCACCGTGGCCATGTCACCGGCGGCGGTCACCGCGATCACATGAGGCACCGGGTCCAGTTCGCGCAGGACACGCCAGACGTCAAACCCGCCGGTGGGGGTCGACAGGCCGAAATCGAGCAGCACCAGGTCAGGGTGCAGGCGGCGGGCCATCTCGATCGCCTGCTGTTCCGATCCCGCCGTCCCGGCGTGATTGAGCCACCGGTTACCAGACACGTATATGGCGAGCTGCCGCGCGATAAGGTCTTTATCTTCAACAACAAGAACATCGAATTTGGTGCTACTCATCTTTAGCCTCACGTGGGTCAGGAATAAACACCTCGAACACGGCACCACCGTCGTTGTGAACCGTAATCCTGCCGTGCAGGCGCCTTACCCTGTCCTGCACGACGGAAAGGCCGAAGCCGTGTCCGTCCCCCTTTGTGGTCCATTGCGGCGCGAACACCTGGTCGATAGGGGTCGTCGTTATCCCGGGGCCATTGTCGCGAACCGTGACGCGCAGCCATCCGTCCGGGCCCGATGCCATCCGGGCCCGCACCCAGCCGCCGTCGGACGACGCGGCGTCGATGGCGTTGTCCACCAGGTTCCCGACGATGTCCGCCAGGGCGCCGCGCTGCTCCGGCCACGTCACGCCCAGCGTGCCGTCCAGCCGCAGTTTGACGCCCTGCCGTTCGGCGCGAACGTGCGACTTCTGCAGGCGGGCGGCCAGCACCGGATCCGTGATCTGCTTGAGCACCTGCGCGCTGAGCTGCTGCGGGATCTCGCCGTGCTCGGCGCAGAGGCCGATCGCGGTGTCGTACTGCTCCGCCTCGATGGCGGCGATGACCATCTGCAGGTGATTGGCGTGCTCGTGGGCTTGCTTGTGCAGCTCCTGGGCGAGCACCCGGGCCTCGCTCAGCTCGTGGAGCGCCTGCTGCACTTCCGTGCGGTCGCGCAGCGTGGTGACCATGCCCGCGGGCGTCCCGCTGACCTGCGCCGGGCTCCGGCTGATCATCAGGACCCGCCCCGCGGCGAAGAGCAGCTCGTCCGTCACCGGCGTGTCGCTGGCGGCCCATTCGGCGTCCGGCACCTGCTCGCCCAGCGCTTTGCCCTCGCAGTCGTCGGCCAGCTCGAGCAGCTTGCGTGCCTGCTCGTTGGCGAGCATGATGTCGCCGCCGACGTTGGTGATGATGAGCCCTTCCCGCACCGCGTACAGCATGGCGTCATGGTGCTGGTATCGCTTGGCGATCTCGGCTGGCTCCATGTCGAACGTTTGCCTGCGCACGCGGTCGGCCACGAATAGCGAACCCGAGATGCCGACGAGCAGCGCTACCTCGGTCAGCGCCACGAGGCCGATTACCTGGCCATCGTGGTAAATGGCCACGGTGGCTTCGATAGTGACCGCGCTGAGCACGACGCAAAGCTGTAGCAGGACCAGTTGCCGCGCTAGGCTCCAGCCGCGAGAATTCAGGCTCGCTATGCGTAGCATGTCCTCATGGTAGGCGTCTGGCGGCCAATTCCGGCAGTGGCGAGCCGGACCCGCAAAGCCCTCAATTCCGCGGTGACGGCGTGACCTGTACCCCCACTTCTTTTTACGGTCGATGCGGCCCCGGCAACCTGACGGGTATGAACAGACCGCAAGAACAGAACGGGCCTACCATCAAGGTCCGGATTCAGGTCAGCTGGCGCTGCCGGATATCTGGTCCTGCCGTGGCCCGGCTGGTCATCATTTTCGTGCTCGTCCTGGCCGCGACGGCGTTCGCGCTGCCGGCCCACGACGAACTCGCCCGCGACGCGCTGTACAGCGCAGCCGGGCTCCTGGTCGGCGCGCGTCCGCGGATCCGCTCATGACCGCTACTCCCTCAACCCTCCTACGTGTCGGCCGGGGCAGGCATCCTTTCGATGTGGAACTGTTCACCGGGCTCGACCGCGACCAGCGCTACTCGTTCCTCGCGGCGCTGCTCGCCTGGTCCATGGACACCTTCGACTACTTCATGATCGTCCTGGTCATGTCGAACATCGCGGCCGACCCGCACTTCCCGGCCACCCTCACGGAGCTGGGGTTCCTGACGACCGCGACGCTGGTGATGCGGCCGTTCGGCGCGCTGCTGTTCGGACTGTGGGCCGACCGGGTGGGCCGGCGCGTCCCGCTGATCGTCGACGTGCTGCTGTACTCCTGTACCGGCATCTTGTGCGCGATCGCGCCCAACATCACCGTGCTGCTGATCCTGCGCGGGATCTACGGGCTCGGCATGGGCGGCGAGTGGGGGCTCGGCGCCGCGCTGGCCATGGAAAAGCTCCCGCGGGAAAAACGCGGGCTGTTCTCCGGCCTGCTCCAGGAGGGGTACCCGCTCGGCTACCTGATGGCAACGCTGGCGTACCTGGTGATCACCGTGCTGGGCGTGAGCTGGCGGTGGATCTTCGTGCTGTCGATCATCCCGGCGCTCACCACGCTGCTGCTGCGCAGGCAGGTGTCGGAATCGAAGGCATGGGAGGACACCCGAAAGACGATGAGCGCGAACCGGACCACGATCAGGGACATCCTGCGCAACCGGGCCGTGCTACGCCGGTTCGGGTACCTGATCGTGCTGATGACGGCGCTCAACTGGATGGCCCACAGCGCGCAGGACGTGTACCCGACGTTCCTGAAGTCCTCCGCGCACGACGGAGGGGCGGGCCTGTCCCCGACCACCGCCTCGTGGATCATCGTGGGCTACACCCTGGGCGCGATCGCCGGAAGCACGGTGTTCGGCGCGCTGTCAGAGAAGCTCGGCCGCCGCAACACGATCATGCTCGCCGCGGGCCTTGGCCTGCCCATCCTGCCGCTGTTCGTGCTGCCTCGCAACGGGATCGCGGTCCTGATAGTGGGCTCGGTACTGATGATGATCGTCGTGCAGGGCGCCTGGGGAGTGGTCCCCGCGCATCTCACCGAGATGTCGCCGGATGAGATCCGCGGCTTCTATCCCGGCGTCACCTACCAGATCGGCAACCTGTTCGCCGCGCTGAACGTGCCGATCCAGGAGGCTTTGGCCTCGGGGCATGGCTACCCGTTCGCGCTGGCCTGCACGGTCGGCCCCACGCTGGTCGCGGTGGTCGTCGTGACCTGGCTCGGCCGGGAGGAACGAGGCGTCGTGTTCGGCGCCCAGCCCAGCCTCGCCATCGCTCACGCCGGGGCCGCCGATTTACGGGGGCGTCCAGCGGACGATCGGCGCGCCGATCTTGATCAGCGGCCCGGGAGGCGTGATGCGGAGGACCGCGTTGCGGACCGTCTGGCGCCAGCCGCCGCCAAGGTCGGCGCCGAACCGGGCGACCATGATCCCTGTCCGGACGATCCGCTGACACCGCGGCCGCCGCGCGCGGTCGAACGCGGTCAGCTGTTGGGCGAGGTCGCCTCCGGCCTTGACCGGCGCCGCGATCATGCGCCCCACGCACACGCCGTCCTCGAGCGCGCTCGCCGCGCCCTGGCCTGAGGTGGGCAGCGCGGCGTGGGCGGCGTCGCCGACCAGGACGACCCGGCCGGACACGTACGAGCTCGGCCCTTGCGGCAGATGGTAAACGTCGTGACGCATCAGCTGGTCAGCCGTGGTGGCGTTCACGAGCTCACGGATCCACGGCGCCCAGCCCGCGAACTTCGCGCGCGCGGCGGCAAGCTCGTCGGGGAAAACTTGGTTTGCTGGAGAGCGGAAGTACCCGTACCAGTACAGCTCGCTGTCGCTAACCCGCAGCGCGCCGAACTCGGTGCCCGGCCCCCACGCCTGGATCAGCCGCCCCTCTGCTACGGAAGAGATCACCGCCCGCCAGCTCGTGCTCCCGCCGTAGCGCGGTTTCACGGCGGGGAACAGAACAGCGCGCACGGCGCTGCGCACTCCGTCGGCGGCCACCACCAGATCGGCCAGCATCGTGGTTGTTTTGAAGGTCACCTCCGCCTGCTCGCCGCCAGGCGCGCCCGGCCGGACCGCCGTCACCTCGGCATCGGTCACGTGCTCCACGCTTTCGCCAGTCTGCGCGGCCGCGAGCAGGACCCCGTGCAAGCGCTGCCGGTGCAGGCCCCAAATGCTGGTGACTTCCGCTGCGGGCAATCGCATCAGCCAGCGCCCGCCCTGGTCCTGGTACCCCGCGACGGCACTGTGGTAGCCGACCGCGCGGACAGCCTCGTCCAGCCCGAGCGCGGCCAGCGCCGTCATGCCGTTCCCCGTGACGGCCAGGCCAGCCCCGACCTCGCCAAACGCTGGCGCCCGCTCGAGCACCGTAACCCGCCAGCCCGCCTGTGCCAGCGCGACCGCCGAGGCCAATCCCGCGATACCCCCGCCCACCACGACCGCTGTCAGCTGATCAGCCATGGCCTTATTCAACTACATTTTGTAGTAATGCGTCAGGCAGGGGTTCCCATCACCAGGAAGGTCAGCCCTTCTGTTGTTGTCGGATGCGCGAAGATCGCCGTCCGCAGCGCGGTGTACGGCATTCGGGCGATCATGGCGACCTGCACCGCGGCCATCAGCTCGCTCACTTCGACCCCGAACGCGGTGAAGCCGAGGATCTCGTCGCTGTCCGCGGCGACGAGCATCTTGAGGAACCCGCGCGGGTCGGCGAGGGTCCTGGTCCGCGGCACGGCGGCCATCGGCATCCGCAGCAACCGGTACCCGACCCCGCGCCGCCTGGCCTCGGTTTCGTTGAGGCCGACCCGGGCCAGCTCGGGATCCACGAACATACAGAACGGAATCAGCCGACTCTCGGTCGTCCCGGTTCCTCCGTTCAGCTGGTCACGCACCACCCGGAAGTCGTCGAAGGCGACGTGCGTGAACCGCGGGCCGCCGGCGCACTCGCCCATCGCCCACACGCTGTCCGCCGTGGTGGCCAGGTGCTCGTCGACCTTGATGTAGCCGGACTCGGTCAGCTCCACCCCGGCCTTGTCCAGCCCGATCTCTGTTGTATTGGGAGTGCGGCCGACCGCGACGAGCAGATCGGTCCCCCCGACGACGCCGTCTCCTTCCGGCCCGGCGGTGACCACCCGCACCGACCGTCCCGAGTGCCCGTCCACGCCTGTTGGGCGCGTGCGCAGCCGGACGTCGATGCCCTCGTCGGCGAACAACTCAAGCAGCGCCGCCGCGACGTCGGGATCCTCGCCCTCGGCGAGCTGCGGACCCGGCTCGATCATCGTCACCCGCGCCCCGAAGCGCCGCATGGCCTGTGCCAGCTCCAGCCCTACGAAGCCGCCGCCCATGACGATCAGGTGCTCGGGCAGCCGGTCTAGCTCGAGCAGCTCCACGTGGGTCATCGGCTCTGCCGCAACAAGTCCGGGCACGTCGGGAATGGTGGCGCGGGTGCCGAGGTTCAGGAAGACCCGCTCGCCGCTGATCCAGCGGGTCCCGCCGTCGGCCAGGTCCACCTCCACGGTCCGCGGCGCCGTGAACCGGGCCTCGCCCATGATGAGCTCCGCTCCGCTGGCCTGGTACCGGTCCAGGTGCAGCCGGCGCAGGCCGTCGACCATCGTCCGCTTCCTGTCCCGCACGCCCTTCATGCGGGTCCGCACTGGCCCCGTCTCGACGCCGAAATCGGCGTGCCGTGCGACGAGCGAACGCACCTTGGCCGAGTAGATGATGTTCTTACTGGGCAGGCACGCGATGTTAGGGCTCGATCCGCCGATCAGCTCCCGCTCCACCACCGCCGCCCGGCGCCCTTCCCCGGCGAGCGTCCAGGCCAGGTACTTGCCGGCTTCGCCGCTGCCGATCACCAGCGCGTCGTAGCTCTCCACCATAAGGCTGCTCCTACAAAAGCTGCTCCGCGGTGATCGGGAGCGCGCGCAGGCGCCGTCCCGTGGCGTGAAAGACCGCGTTCGCGATCGCCGGGGCGACGCCCACGATCGCGACCTCGCCGATGCCCTTGACGCCGACCGGGTTGATCGGGTCGGGCTCCCCCGTGAAGATCACGTCGATGTCGGGGACGTCGGCGTTGACCGCGACGAGGTAGTCGCCGAACGTCGCGTTGGCGATGCGCCCGGTGCCCGGGTCGGACAGGGTCTGCTCAAGCAAGGCCATACCGATTCCGCCCGCGGTGCCGCCGATGATCTGGCTCGCCGCGGTTTTCTCGTTGAGGATGCGACCGCCGTCGACCGCCGCCACGAACCGGGTGACGCGGACCTCGGCGAGGTCGGGGTCGACGCGCACTTCGGCGAACTTGGCGGCGAAGATGCCCGGCTCCGCGTCAAGGTCGGTGCGTCTGGCGCTGGCACCGTCCGCGGACAGTTCGGTCAGCTGGTGCCGGGCGAGCATGCCGGGATAGGTGTCCGCCGCCGGCGGGCTGCCCGCCAGCTCGGTGAAGGATCGCACCAGTTCGGTGCAGGCGGCGTGCACCGCGCTGCCGAGCGCCGCGGTCAGCCCGGAGCCGCCCTGCAGCGGCGCTCGCGGCATGGCCGAATCCCCCAATTCGAGACGCACCCGTTCCAGCGGCAGCCCGAGCAGGTCGGCCGCGACCTGAGTCATGACCGTATAGGTGCCTGGCCCTATGTCGGTCGCCGCGCTGCGAACGACCGCCACCCCGTCCAGGCCAAGCGTCACCCTGGCCTGGCACGGCACCTGAACGTAGCCATAGTAGGCGCTGGCCATCCCGTAGCCGACCAGGTACCGGCCATCGCGCATCGACCGCGGCTGGGGGCTGCGCCGGGCCCAGCCGAAGCGGTCCGCGCCCTGCTCGTAGCACGCGCGCAGTGCTTTGGTTGACCATGGTCGGCCACTGGAGGGATGCACGTCCGCGTAGTTGCGCAGGCGCAGCTCGACCGGGTCGATACCCAGCTCGTAGGCGAGCTCGTCGAGCGCGCATTCCAGCGCGAACACCCCTGGCGCCTCACCGGGGCCGCGCATCCAGGTCGGGCAGGCGACGTTCAACTTTCTTTGCCGAGTACGGCCCGCCAGGTTGGGGCAGTCGTAGAGAACCGCGGTTGCCCTGGTGAGCGATTCGGCGTAGTCGTCTTCCAGCGCGGTGGGCTCGATGCCCTCGTGATCGATCGCGACCAGTTCACCGGCCCGCGTGGCGCCGAGCCTGACGTGCTGGACGGTTGCCGGGCGGTAGCCAACTGACGTGAACATCTGCGCTCGGGTGAGCACGAGCTTGACCGGCCGGTCCACCATGCGCGCCGCCACGGCGGCCAGCACGACGTGCGGCCAGGTCCGCAGTCCGGCACCGAACGCGCCGCCGACGAACGGCGCCAGCACCCGGACCCCGCTTTCGCCAATCCCGAACGTCGCGGCGAGGGAGGCGCGGGCGAACGCCGTGCCCTGCGTCGAATCGTGCACGGTCAGCAGGTCGCCGTCCCAGTACGCGGTTGTCGCGAACAGGCCGAGCGGGTTGTTGGTCTGGGTCGGCGTCGTATACGTGGCCGCCACGACCACCTCGGCCGCCGCCAGTCCAGCCTCGACGTCGCCGCGCGACACGTCGCGGCCGGCCGCGTTTTCCACCTGCTTGGCCCGCGGATCATCGATGTCAAGGAGCGGCTCCGTCTCCTCGTATCCGATCTGGATCAGCCGGGCCGCGGCGGTCGCCTGCTCCAGGGTCAGCGCCACGACCATGGCGATGTGTTGGCCGTGGTGGACAATCCGGTCGTGCTGAAGCGGCGGCGGCGGCCCGACGCCGAGCCCGCCGGGCGCGCGGGCCAGTCGCGGCGCGTTCCGGTGGGTGATTACCGCCAGCACGCCAGGCGCGGCCTCGGCCGCCGCGGTGTCGATCCGGCGGATCCTGCCCGCGGCTATGGTGCTCTGCACGAGGACCGCGTAGGCCAGCTCTTCGAAGCCGAAGTCCGCCGGGTACCGCGCCTCGCCGGTCACCTTGGCCGGACCGTCGACCCGGTCGACTCCCGCCCCGACCAGCCCGGCGATCTGCGTGGCCGTCGTCATGAGGGCACGTCTCCCACCTGCGACCCCGCCACCCGCGACAGGGCCTGGACGATGGTCCGCTGGCCAAGCTCGACCTTGAAGGCGTTTCCGGGATGCGGGGTAGCTCCGTCCAGCGCCGCCTCCGCTGCCGCGGCGAACGTGATCATCGTGGCCCGAGCGCCGCGCAGCACGTCTTCGGCCGCGCGGGACCGCCAGGGAATCGTCGCCAGCCCGCCGAGAGCCACCCGCGCGTCGCGGACCGTCCCGTCCTTTGTTTCGAGGGCGACGGCCGCCGACGCGAGCGCGAACTCATAGGAGGCGCGGTCGCGGACCTTCAGGTAACCCGACCGCGTGCCTTCTGGGAGCAGGGGCATTTGTATGGAGGTGATGAGCTCCCCGTGCCCGAGCACGTTCTCGATGCCGGGAGTGTCACCGGGAGTGGAGTAGAACTCGGTCAGGGGGATCGCGTGCTCGCCGTCCGCACCCAGCACAGACAAGACCGCGTCCAGTGCGACCAGCGCGACCGCCAGGTCCGAGGCGTGCACCGCGATGCACTGCGCGCTGGTGCCCAGGATCGCGTGCATCCGGTGGTGGCCGGTCAGTGCGCCGCAGCCGGACCCGGGTTCGCGCTTATTGCAGGCGCAGCTCAGGTCACGGTAGTACCGGCAGCGAGTGCGTTGCAGCAGGTTCCCGCCGATGGTGGCCATGTTCCGCAGCTGCGCGGATGCAGCCAGCAGCAGCGATTCCCTGACCACGGGCAGCCGCCGGGTGATGACCGGATCGGCGGCAAGTTCCTCCATCGTGGTCAGCGCTCCGACACGGAGCACGCCGTCTTGCGTTGTGACTCCGCGCAGCGGCAGCCCGGTGATGTCGATCAGCGTCGTCGGGCTGAGCACGCCGTCTTTCATCAGGTCGACCTGCGTCGTGCCGCCGGCCAGGAACGCCGCGGCGGGATCGGCGGTGGCGGCCGTCACCGCGTGGGCCGTGTCGCGCGGGCGGATGTAATCAAACGGGCGCATGGCCAAGGGCTTCCGCCGCGTCCCTGATCGCGGCCACGATGTTCGGGTACGCGCCACAGCGGCAGATGTTGCCGCTCATGAACTCGCGGATCTCCGCGTCGGATCCGGCTCGTCCCTCGGCCAGCAACGCGACCGCGGACATGATCTGCCCCGGTGTGCAGAACCCGCATTGGAACGCGTCACTGGCGATGAACGCTCGTTGTACTGGATGCAGGTCCCCGTCGTCGCTGAGCCCCTCGATCGTGGTGATGTCACGCCCCTCGCAGGCGACCGCGAGTGTCAGGCACGACAGCACCCGCTTGCCGTCCGCCAGCACGGTGCACGCGCCGCACGCGCCCTGATCGCAGCCCTTCTTGGTCCCGGTCAGCGCAAGCCGCTCCCGCAGCGCGTCGAGCAGCGTGACCCGCGGCTCCAGGTCTATTTCCCTGACGGTTCCGTTGACCCGCAACCTAACCACAGGAGGACTCTAGACAGGCACTACGTAGGGGAAGCTCGCGGCGCGCTGCTCCTGCGCCACCGCCGGCCTCGGGCGCGTCGTCCAGCCGCAGCGTCAGCGCCTCGGACTCGGCCCCGTCGACACCGGCGAGAGGCGTGTCGAGGTGGTGAGACATGAAATACCGTGCTTTCTGCTGGTGACGCTGGGTGCGCCTTATCCCTTGAGTGCTTCCTGAAGCTCGCTGGTGATCTGGCCGGTTTCGGCGTTCATCTGGCTCTTCACGACCTTCGCGGCATTCATCAGCGCCTTGTCGACCGCCTTCTCGATCGTCGGCTCGCAGACCGCAAGGAGCCCCGCCTGGTTACCCGTCAGCGTCTGGGCCGCCTCCTTGAGTTCCTTGCGGGGCAGCGCCCCCGACCCGAACTGCTCAGGGATAACGCGCATCTGCGGGCGGTCCATCCGCTTGGCGATGTGCGGCTTGCCGTTTTTCTGGTCGATCACCGCCGCGTCGTAGTCGCCGACCACGTTGTCCTTGTGCATCTGCTCGATGTCGCTGAGGGCGGACATCGCGTCCGATACGTTCTCATACGCCGCCGCGAAGAGCATCATGGGCTTTTTCTCGCTCACCGCATCTCCTTCATGTCGGGTCATCCGGCGGATGACGCACCGCCCAGCCTCACGACCCTCCGCTGACCCGGCATCGCCTCTTTCGTGTGAATTCCTGGCTGTCGCCCCGGATGAATGGCCCACCCAGCTTGTTATGACCAGCTCAACGGGACATTCATGCTGATAACAGCAAGAGATACGGGGGGGTCAGGCGCTGCGGATGTGCTGGCCGGGAGTGAGGAGCACACCGTCCGCGGCGAAGTACGGGGGGTCGAGCACCGTCACGGCCAGTTGTGCGACAGGACGGCTCGGCAGGCGGCAGGTGAACGTCGCGTCGCCCGCCAGCACGTCGGCCTCCCAGCCGGCGCCGCTCGGCCTGGCGGCCGTCACCGTGCCCGTGACGACGAGCCCGCGGTCCGGGTCGGCCCCGGCGATAACCCGCTCCGGGTGCACCCCCGCGACCACGCCGGCCGCACTACCGGGCGCGCCGCCGGCGGGGACGAAGCCGAGGTAGCCGACGAGTTCGGCGACCCGGCGGGACGCGGGGCGCAGGACCACCTCGTCGGGCGCGCCGATCTGCAGGATCAGGCCTTCGTCGATCACGGCCAGCCGGTCGGCGAACGCCTGCGCGTCCGCGAGCTGATGGGTGACCAGGACAGACGCCACCATTCGTTCGGAAGAAATATCTTTCACCAAAGCGGTGAGAGAGCGCCGCAAAGCCGCGTCCAGGCTCGCGAACGGCTCGTCGAGCAGCAGCGCGTCGCAGTGCGCGAGCAGCAGCCGGCCGAGGGCCACCCGGTGTCGCTGGCCGCCGGACAGCCGCGCGGGCATCGCGGACAGGAGCGCGGCGATGTCGAGCTGGGCCGCGAGCTCGGCCAACTCGTCTTCCCGCGCCGACCGCGCGTACAGCAGGTTGGCGCGCACCGACAGGTGCGGGAACAGGCCGGGATCCTGCCGGAGCAGGCCGACCCGGCGCCGCCACGGCGGTACGTCGACGTGCTCGGAGGTAGAGGTCAGCACCCGGTCGCTGAGGCTGACGTGGCCTCTAAGGGTAACCAGGCCGGCGATCGCCTCGAGCACGGTCGTCTTGCCCGCCCCCGACGGCCCGAACAGCGCGACCCGCTCCCCGTCGGCCACCTCGAGCGCCGCGCGCACGGTGAACTCGCGGCGGTCAACCTCGACGTCGACGCTCAGCACGCGCGCTCCATACATAGGCGGCCATCGGCAGCGGCAGGGCGACCACGAGGAGCACGAGCGCGTACGGCAGCGCGGAGTACAGCCCGGTCTCCTGCAGGGTCGTGAAGATCTGCATCGGTATACCGAACGGATGGTAGGCGATGATCACGACGGCGCCGAACGCGCCGATCGCCCGCGCCCAGGAGACCGCCAGGGCCATCGCCAGGCCCGGCGCGGCCATCGGCAGCGTGACGCGGCGGAACACCCGGCCAGGCCGGTCGCCGAGCAGGCCGGCCTGCTGCTCGAGCCCGGTGTCGACGCTCGCGAACGCGGCCCGCGCGCCGAGCACGTAGTACGGCGCCGACTCGTAGACCTCGGCGATCACCAGGGCGAGGAACGTGTTCGTCGCGGACTGGTGAACCCAGTCGAGCACCGAGCCGACCCACGTGTACGGACCCACCATGAACACCAGCAGCAGCCCTATCACCAGCGGCGGCAGCAGCAGCGAGCACAGGATGCCCGCCTCCCAGATCCGCGGGAACGGCAGCCGGTCACGGGCGAGCATCCACGCCAGCGGCGTGCACAGCAGCAACAGCACGCCCAGCGTCACCAGCCCCGACTCGATGCTGGTCAGCAGCGGGTCCAGGTTGCCCGCGCCGGTCAGCGCGGTCCAGATGTCGCCGGGCGACATCCGGGTGATCAGGGTGATCACGGGGCCGAGGAGGGCGATCCAGATGATCGCCGCCCCGGCTATGGACACATAATTTGATACCGAACGGACGCGGCGCGCTCCCGTACGGTACGCGCCGCGCCGTCCACTGAGGTCGGCCTGGGGGCTAGCTGCCCAGCTCACTGAGGATCGCTGCGGGCACGGCGCTCTTGTTCCCGACCACCGTCGGCGTGATCAACGAGAACCCTCCTGCCTTGTACTGCGCGAGGCCTTCTGGCGAGAGCGTATAGGCCACGAAGGCCTCGCCCGCCGGGGTGGGCGTGCCGATCGTCGTGATGTCGATCACCTGCGGTGACCCGCTCTTGGTCATGCCGTTTTCGAGCTTAACCGTAGCGGTCGCGTACGTGCTCGCCAGCGACGCCTCGCCCAGGTTGATCTGCGGGGGCAGCGGGATGTAGTCCAGGTGCAGTTCGATCGCCTGTGTGACGAACGCGCTCGCGGCGTCGAGCTGGCCGGACTCAAGGGTGGAGTCAAGCGAGGATTCGGCGTAGATCTGCGAGCTGTTCGACGTGCCCCAGTTGCTGGTGCCGAGGATCTTGGAGACGGTGTCACTGGGCAGGTTGTAGTACTTCTGCGCGAGCTCGAGCATGTAGATGAAGTCGCGGCCCTGCGGGTCGGTGTTCGGGTCGGTGCGGCCGAGCTTGAGGCCCGGCGTCTGCAGCAGGGAGCTGAACAGCGTGGACAGCGGCTTCGAGCCATCGGCGTAGGCCTTGAACTCGCTGGCGTACTTGCTCTTCGGGTTGTAAGCGATCACCATGTGGGTGCCGGCGTACGGGATGTACCACGTGGTGAACTTCGGCTGGAGCGGGGTGATGTTGTCCCCGCCGACCGACTCGAACACGTTCGGGCTGATCTCGTGGGCGGCGATGTCAGACGACAGCGTGCCGGAGGCGTTGCCGGTGCCGGAGAACCCGGCGCCGGTCGCCGCGATGAACGCGGGCTTGACAACGTTCTCGTTGAGATACTCAAGCGACGACGCGTAGGCGACGTTCGCGGTGCCGGTCACCTTGGGGCTCGAGGTCGCCGTGGCGCTGGCGCTCGGCGAGGTCGAGGTAGAGGTAGAGGTCGACGCCGACGGCGTGGTGCTTGTTGTGGAAGACGGGGAACTGCTGCACGCTGCGGCGAAGAACCCCAGACAGGTTATGCCAAGCACGGCGGTGAACCGCCTCTTATTTTTGTTAACAGGCATTCCCCGACGATAGCCACCTCCGGTTGCGCGGCGCAACAAACCTGGACACCTGCCTCTCGGCCGCTGGGCAATCTGTGGTACCACAGACCGTGCAGAGCCTAGCAGCGCTATAGCATCTGAGACATGGTGACCCACTTCCAGGTCAGCGACGACCTCGCCGGTCGTGTCGCGTCCGGCGAGCTGGCCGCCGGGGAGGAACTGCCTAGCGTCCGCGAGGCGGCGCGGCGGTACGGGACTACGACCACCACGGTGGCCCGGGCCTACCGGAGCCTGGCCGATGCGGGCGTGATCGACGTGGCTGACCGGCGCCGCTCGCGCGTCGCCGCGCGTGGCGACGCCGCCGCTAGACGGCTGCTCTCGTCCGCGCGAATGCTGCGGCTGGCGGGCAGCGACGACCCGGCGCTCGACATCGTCTTGCGTATGACAGATGCCGATCACGTGGCGACAGTCGGGGCGCGCGGCAGCTTCCACGGCCTGACCGCGATCTGGCGGGGCACCGCCGACGCGGCGGCGATTCACCTGCGGCATCGGTCGGGCATCGCCAACAGCCCGTTCGCGCGAACGCTGCTGCGCGGCAAGAGGCCGGCGCTCATCCACCTGTGGCGCCGGGAGCAGGGGCTGCTGACGCCCGAGGGCTCGAGGGTGACTGACGTTGGTGGGCTGCGCGGGCTGCGGGTGGCGCGGCGCGGATTCGGAACCGGGACCCGGGTGCTGCTTGACCGGCTGCTGGCGGAGGCGGGGATAGGATCCGTGGCCGGGCCGGAGGCCGACTCGCATCTGGGGGTCGCGATGGCCATCGCCTCCGGGCAAGCTGACGCGGGCCTTGGCGTGCGCGCCGCCGCGACCGCGCTTGACCTCGCCTTCACACCGGTCACCTGGGAGGACTTCGACATCGTCCTGAGCGCGGACGCGCTCGCCGCCGCCGAACCGATGATCGCCGCGCTGCGGGATCCGGCCGTGCAGTCGTCGGTGCACGCGCTCAGCGGCTATGACCTGTGTGACGCTGGCGCCGTCCGGCTACTGGCGTGATGCTGTAGCACAAGCAAGCGGCGGCGGCGTTGGGTCGGCACCACTGGACCGGCGCACTTGACGGGCGGATGATGGCAGGCAAACTCGCTTTCGGAGGGCGTGCATGAAGACACGAGCAGCGGTGCTCAGGGACGTGGGCAAGGATTTCGAGATCGTCGAGCTCGACCTGGACGAGCCGAAGGCCAACGAGGTCCTCGTACGGTTTGTCGCCTCGGGCCTGTGCCATTCCGACGACCACCTGCGCACCGGCGACATCCCGGTCAGGTACCCGATCGTCGGCGGTCACGAGGGCGCCGGCATCGTGGAGAAGCTGGGCCCGGGAGTCACCCGGCTGGCGGTGGGCGACCACGTGGTCACCTCGTGGCTGCCGGTCTGCGGACACTGCCGGTTCTGCTCGCGCGGCCAGACCAATCTGTGCGACCTGGGCCGGTTCCTGGTAGATAACTCCCTGCCCGACGGCACGTACCGCTACCACGAGGGGACGACCGACTTCGGGCAGATGTGCCTGCTCGGTACGTTCTCGCAGTACGCCGTGATATCCGAGTCGTCGGCGGTGAAAATAGAGGACGACCTGCCCCTCGAGGTCGTGGTGCTGGTGGGCTGCGGCGTGCCCACCGGCTACGGCACGGCGGTGAAGGCCGGCGAGGTCCACCCCGGCGACACCACGATCGTCTACGGCGTCGGCGGCGTCGGCATCAACGCCGTGCAGGGCGCCGCGCACGCCGGGGCGCGGTACGTCATCGCGGTCGACCCGGTCGAGTTCAAGCGGACCACGGCCCTGTCGCTGGGCGCGACGCACGCGGTGGCTTCCGCGGAGGAGGCGCACGAGCTGGCGCAACAGCTGACCTACGGCGTCGGCGCGGACCAGTCGCTGATCACGGTGGGCGTGGTCACCGAGGAGGTCGTCTCGGCGGCGTTCGCCGCGGTCCGCAAGCGCGGCATCGTCGTTCTGACCGGGATGGGCGGGCTGGCGACCAAAACGGTGCACGTATCCGGGTTCGAGCTGACGGCGTTCGAGAAGCGGTTGCAGGGCGCGCTGTTCGGCAGCGGTAACCCGTTCGACGACATCCCCCGGATGATCGAGCTATACCGGGCCGGCAAGCTCAAGCTGGACGAGCTCATCACGACCACGTACAAGCTCGACGAGGTCAACCAGGGCTACGAGGACATGATGGCGGGCCGCAACATCCGCGGCGTGATCATCCACGAGCACTGACGGCAGAGGTCGCCAGTACAGCTTGCGCGGGGCAAAATTGCTGGTCAGCGCTGTTTTTAAGGGCGCTGACCTGGTTACTGTGACCTCGTGTTGGGCACCGGCTGGACCGAGGTCGTAGCGCTGGCGGCGGCGTACGTGATCGCATTGGTCACGACTCCCGCCGGGATTTCTGGTGCGGTTCTCCTGCTGCCGTTTCAGGTCAGCGTCCTGGGCACGCCCAGCCCCTCGGTTACTCCGACCAACCTGCTGTACAACGTCGTCGCCACACCGGGGGCGCTGTACCGGTACTGGCGGCAGGGACAGACGGGCGGCCGCCTGACCCCGGTGCTCATCGCCGGGACCTTGCCGGGCGTGATCGCCGGGTCGTTCATCCGGGTGAAGCTGCTTCCTGGCGCGCGCGTCTTCGACCTGGTGGTCGCCGCTGTCTTGATGCCGCTTGGCGTCTGGCTCGTGCTCACGGGGCCGTCTCGCACCGATTCGCTGGACCGTCCCATCGTGCGCATCCCGGCTCCCGTGCTGGTGGTTCTTGCCGGTGTGGTTGGATGCGTGGGCGGCATCTACGGGATCGGCGGCGGCGCGATCCTGGCACCGATCCTGATCGGGCTGGGCCGCAAGCCAGCCCAGGTCGCGCCCGCGGCGCTTGCCGCCACGTTCGTGACCTCGGCCGGCGGCGTGATCACGTTCACCATCTTGTCCCTGCACCAGCACATCTCCGTGGCTCCCGACTGGCCGACCGGTATCGCCCTGGGTGTAGGGGGCCTGGCCGGCGGTTATACCGGTGCTCGCATCCAATCCAAGGTGCCCGAGCTCTTGATCCGCCGCCTGGTAGGCTTCTTGGTTATCGCCATCGGGGCTTACTACCTGTCCTCCGGCGTTGGGTTATCGCCGGGTTAGCTCGCCCGGTTAGCTCGCTGGGAGCAGCAGCGTCAGGCCGTGCTCGGCCGCGACCTTCAGCAAGATGCCGAAGTCCGGCTCGGTCGGCGAGACCTCCCGGTCGATGTCGGTGAAGAACGCGGCGGCGCCGGGTCGCGACGTCATCGAGATCATCTCACCGCCGCCCGGACCGAATCGGAACCAATGTGTCGCTCCGGCCGGGAAGTGCACGAAGCTGCCCGGCCGGGCGAGGAGATCGTCTTCACCGTTCACGCCGAAGTTCACCTGTCCGGCGATCACGTAGAACGCCTCGTCCCAGGGGTGGTTGTGCGGTGGCGGGCCGCTGCCTTCGGGCCCGGCCTGGCGGAAGATCTCATAACTTCCCGTTGTCGCGCCATCGGCGAGAACCGTGATCTGCTCGCCGACAACGTTGAGCCCCCGCGGTCGGTCCTCGGCTGTAACTACTACCGGTTGTGCGGACATTGCTGCCCCCTTTCCATCCGGTACTACCATCTCATTTCAAGATAGTGGTATCGTAATGAGATGCCAGTCTCACGTCAAGACGTACGCGTCAACCACAATCAACGGAACAGGACCCGGGCCGCCCTCATCGAGGCCGCGACCGCGTTGACGCGCGAAGGCAGTCCGCCAACCGTGGCCGAGGCCGCCGAGCGGGCGTTGGTGTCGCGAGCGACCGCCTACCGGTACTTCCCCACCCAGGAGTCACTGCTCGTGGAAGTGGCCAAGGTGGAACCCCTGATGAAGCCGGTCGAGGATCTCGTCGCCAGCTTCCCGACCAACGACGCCGCGGAACGTCTCGCGGCTCTCGTCCGCACGATGATGCCGACCCTGCTATCTGACGAGGCATTGATTCGCACAGGCGAGCGTATCTACATGGACACGTGGCTCGCGAACCAGTCCGATGGGAACGACACACCCGTGCGAGCTGGTCGACGGATGCGATACATCGACGAAGCACTCCGACCGCTCGGCGAACGGCTGGGCGAGTCAGGCCGTAAGCGGCTTCGGTGCGCTCTCGCGCTGACCCTCGGTACCGAAGCCCTCATCGCGATGAAAGACTCCGCCGGCCTCGATGACGACGAAGAAATCGTCGCGACCCTTGAGTGGGCTGCGGGTGCGCTCCTGCGTACGGCGCTTCACGACTGGGGCGAAGAAGGCGCGCACTGATGGTCGCATCCGGAACGGTTTACAAGATGATCTTGTACTACTTCTTGGCCTACATAGAACATATATGCTAGAATGTAGGTAGGAGGTGATCCAGGATGTGTACTCGCGGCGATCGGGTGCCCGGCAGTGCGGCCGAGGCGCTGGCGATGGCCGGGCTGCCCTGGACTTCCTGAACTCCCCGGCGGCGGACCCGCTCGACGGGCCGGGCTGCGGGGATGTGCTGATATCGCTGGGTGAGATCCGGTCCAAGGCGACCGCGGCGCATGTGACGTTCTTGCGCCGGTTCGACGCGGCCGACGCCCACGATGCGGATGGGTACGGGACCTCGTCGGCGTGGCTGGCGGCGAAGGCGAAGATGAGCCGGGCCGGGGCCAGGGCCGCGGTCGGGCAGATGCGCCTGTTCCGGGCCC
>DATMKQ010000145.1:0-14764 GCA_035571275.1 Trebonia sp. | reverse complement strand
CTGATGGCGGTCTGCCGCACCATGTCGATGGCCTGGCCGACCTGGCCGATTTCGTCACCGCCGACGCGCAGTGGCGGCGCCTCGGCCGCGACGTCGACGCTCTCGCCCCGGCGCAGCCTGGTCACCACCGCGGGCAGCTGTTCTTCGGCCAGCGTGAGGGCGGAGCGTCGCAGCAGGGTGAGCCGCCGGTTGATGGACCGGGCGAGCAGGATCGTGACGATCAGCGTGAGGATCAGCCCGGCGGCGCCGATGATGGACGTCTCCCATACCCGCCTCTTGGCGGCGATCGCCGAATTCGAGTTGACGGCGAGCACCGTGCTGGCGGTGGTGGTGCCCGCTGAGCTGGCGGCGTGCAGCCACGTTTTGGTCAGAAGCTGCCAAGTCGAGGGTGTCAGCCCCTGCCGTTCCATTGCTTTCAGCGAGACGCCGGCCGGCACGGCCTGCTGGACCTGCGTCAGGTCGTTCTGCAGAGCCTTGGGCACCAGCTTGTTCAGCGTGTTGTTGTAGGTCTGGAGCTCGGCCGGGGTGAACAGCTGCTCGTACAGCAGCGTGTCGTCCTGTTCCCGCCCCGCGGCCTGGCTGAAGGCCACCCGGTCGGCGGCGGTCAGCGACCCGCTCGCGAGCGCGCCAGCCAGCACCGCCTGCTGCTCTGACACGTCTTCCTGCGTATTGACCGCGGAGATCAGTCCAAGGCCCTGCTCGACGCCGGCCACGTCCGTGATGCTGTTCGCCTCGTCCTCGAGCACTGTCCCCTGGTCGGCGATGATGTTCGTGTAGGCCTCGAGCGCGCTCAGCGGAGCGAGTTGCTTGGCTGTGACCCCGGCCCGCAGCGACGTCATGCCATTCAGGTCGGCGGTCATCTTCGCGAGCGCGGCGGTCTCCTGCGCGGTCGTGCTGTCCTTGGTGCCCACCGAGTTCAGCGCCGCTTCGAGATTCACTTCGCCGTTCTTGGTGGCCGTGATCGCGTTCTGATAGGCGTTGAGGTTGGCGGCATCTGGCCGCGACAAGTAAACAACGGCGGCGCCACGCTCAGCCTGCAGCACGTTGACGAAGTTCGTGAGCGGGAGGGAGGTGGCGTTGATCAGGTTCGGCGCCCTGTCCTCGTTCAGCCAGCTCGTGATCGATGAATACGCAACGTAGGCGAATAGGCCGAGCATGGTGATCAGCGGTATCGCCACGAGGAAGTAGATTCTGAGCCGGATGGATCGACCGCGCGATCCCATGAGACCCCCTGCGGGTTATGGGTAAGAGCACATCACCTTACCGCGTAGTAGCGATCGATCGTGCCCAAACCAGTACATTTGGTTATCGATGTCCGCAGGTCGCAGCCCTGGTCAGCGGGCGTCGCCCGGCACCTGCCGGCTTTTGTCGGCAGCACCCCCTAGGCTGGACACATGCCCTCTCCCGCGACGCACGATTCTCCTGTCGGCGGAGACCATCTGGACCTCCTCGACGGCCTCAACCCGGAGCAACGCGCCGCCGTCGTGCATACCGGCGGCCCGTTGCTGATTGTGGCCGGCGCGGGCTCGGGCAAGACCAGGGTTCTCACTCACCGGATCGCCTACCTGCTTGCCGAGCGGGGGGTGACGCCGAGTGAGATCCTCGCGATTACGTTCACCAACAAGGCGGCCGGTGAGATGGCGGCCCGGGTCGCGCAACTGGTGGGCGACCGGCGCGCCAGGTCCATGTGGGTGATGACCTTCCACTCCGCGTGCGTGCGGATCCTGCGCAGGGAGGCGAAGCGATTCGGTTACCCGGGCAACTTCTCGATCTACGATGCCGCGGACTCTCAGCGGCTGATGGCGCTGGTATGCCGCGAGCTCGAGCTCGACGCCAAGCAATACCCGCCGAAAGCGGTTCTGGCGCTGGTCTCCAACGCCAAGAACGAGCTGATCGACTACGAGTCGTTCGCGTCCCGCGCGTCCCACGCGCGGGACGCGCGGGACAAGACCGTGGCGGAGGCGTACGCGGAGTACCAGCGCCGCCTGGTAGCGGCGGGCGCGATGGACTTCGACGACCTGATCATGGTCACGGTCAACATGCTGCAGGCGTTCCCCGAGGTCGCGGAGGCCTACCGGCGCCGGTTCCGTCATGTGCTCGTGGACGAGTACCAGGACACCAACCACGCGCAGTATGTCCTTATCCGCGAACTGGTATCGGGTGGCCCAAGCCTGTTCGCGGGGGACTCATCCGGCTCCGACGACGTTGTCCCTCCCAGTGAGCTCTGCGTGGTCGGTGACGCGGACCAGTCCATCTACGCCTTCCGCGGCGCGTCGATCAGGAACATCGTCGAGTTCGAGCAGGATTATCCGGACGCGACGGTCATCCTGCTTGAGCAGAACTACCGGTCGACGCAGAACATCCTGGCGGCGGCGAACGCCGTGGTGTCGCGCAACTCTGGCCGCAAGCCGAAGAACCTGTGGTCCGACGCGGGCGCCGGCCCGCCGATCGTCGGCTACGTCGCCGACAACGAGCACGACGAGGCGGCGTTCGTGGCCGAGGAGGTGGACAGGCTCTCCGACGAGGGAGAGGCGAAGCCGGGCCAGGTGGCGGTCTTCTACCGGACCAACGCGCAGTCCCGGGTGTTCGAGGAAGTGTTCATCAGGGTCGGGCTGCGGTACCGGGTAGTCGGCGGCGTGCGGTTCTACGAGCGCCGCGAGGTCCGCGACCTGCTGGCTTACCTGCGGCTGATCGCCAACCCGGCGGACGAGGTGTCGCTGCGCCGGGTACTCAACGTGCCCAAGCGCGGCATCGGCGATCGGGCGGAGGAGTACGTGGCCGGCTTCGCGGCGCGCGAGCGGACGACGTTCGCCGAGGCTCTGAAGACCCCCAGCGACGTGCCGGGGCTGGCCGCCCGGTCCGCCGCGGCCATCGCGGGGTTCAACCAGCTCGTCGACGACCTCCGGGAGCAGTCGGCGACCGGGGGCCCGGTCGCCGAGCTGGTAGAGGCGGTGCTCGACCGGACCGGTTACCAGCTGTCCCTGGAGACTTCCCTGGACCCGCAGGATGAGACGCGCGTGGAGAACCTGCAGGAACTGGTCTCGGTGGCGCGAGAATTCGACGCGTCACTGTCAAGCCAAGCACGGGCGGACGGCACGCTAGCCGACTTCCTGGAGCGGGTCGCGCTGGTAGCGGACGCCGACGAGATCCCGGACGGTGAGGATCACGGCGGCATGATCACGCTGATGACGCTGCACACCGCCAAGGGCCTCGAATTCCCCGTGGTGTTCCTCACGGGCATGGAGGAGGAAGTGTTCCCGCACCAGCGGTCGCTGACCAACAAGCGCGAGCTTGAGGAGGAGCGGCGGCTCGCCTACGTGGGGATCACCCGCGCGGAGCAGCGGCTCTACCTGACCCGCGCCGCCTCGAGGAACTGGTGGGGGCGCCCGTCGTTCCACACGCCATCGCGGTTCCTGTCAGAGATCCCGCCTGAGCTGATCGAGTGGCGGCGGGATGCCGTGGCCGCCGCGGCGTCGACGACGCCCGCTTCGCAGCGGATGGCGTCGCGGCCGGGTGTATCCACCGTGGGCAACCGGGCCGTTCCCGTGCTCGTCCCTGGCGACCGGGTGACTCACGACAAGTTCGGGCTGGGCACCGTGGTATCCACCGATGGATACGGCGACCAGGCCGAGGCCAAGATCGACTTCGGCGGCGACTACGGGGTCAAGCACCTGGTGCTGCGGTACGCACCGCTGGAGAAGATCTAGCGGTTGCCCCGGTCACGGGGATCGGGCCGGTCACGACCATCTGGCTGGTTTCCGGCTCCCCGTGGACCCTGGCGGTTCCACTTGTCGCGCTGGCCCCACGGGTCTTGATCCTCGCTGCCTGGCTCCCTCCGGTCGGAAGGCTGAGCGCCGGGCTGCGCGCGGGTGGCGGGCTGAGCGCCCGGCTGCGCGCGGGTGGCGGGCTGGGCGCCGGGTTGCGCGCGGGTGGCCGGCTGGGCGCCGGGTTGCGCGCGGGTGGCCGGCTGGCTCCCCGGCTGAGGCCGGTCGTCGGGCGGGCGACCGGGTGGCTGGCGCCGGTCCCCCCACGGGTCGCGGGCGTCGCCTTGGCGCTTCGCCCGCTGACCACCGGGATCGTCGTGATCCCACGGCGGCGCCCAGGGGTCGCGGTCCGCGGGCGGCCGCCGGTCACGGCCGGTGCGCTGCCCAGGCGGCAGCGTCGGGCGGGGCACATTGCCGTCGCCCGCGGCGGCCCCTGAGGACGACAGTCCGAACTGCCCAGCGACGAGTTGCCTGGAAAGCAGCCACCGGCCGGCGCCGATCAGCAGGACGAGGATCGTCGCCGCGCACATGGCGAAGAAGACGTTGGCGATCCACTGCAGGAACGTCAGGCCCAGCTCAGTCTTGGACGTGTCAATGCTGCTGTCTTTCACCGCGCCGGTGATCAGGGCGCAGATGAAGAAGGTCAGCGCGGGCAGCGGGATAAGCAGGTACAGGGAGCGCCGCCTGATCCCGACCGCGGCGAGGACCGAGCCGATGACGAGCACGTAGCTCAGCAGCTTGCCTGGTTCGCTCCCGGTCAACAGCGTGCCGAGCACACCGAGCAGGGCGGCTGTCAACATGATGTAAATGGCGACCTGAGTCGACAGTGTGCCGAGCCAGCGCAGGCCGGGCGCCCGGCGCAGGCCGGCTGGCTCCGCGGGACTGTCCGTCGGCCCCCCGCCGCGCCTGTTGCCGCCGCCGGCACCGCGGGATCCCGCACCCTCGCCACCCTTGCGGCCCAGGTAGCCGCGTCCGGCTCCGCTGGCACCGCGCTCGCCGTCAGACACGCGACTGCGGTCCCTGAGCCCTCGCCTGTCGGCGCCGCGGTTTTCACGTGTTTCACGGGCGTCCCTGGCGTCCCGTCCCTGGGCGGCGCCGCGGCGGTCTGTCCCGCTCTGGCCGCTCAAGCCCGCGCCGGCGCGCCCTGCTCCGGTCCGCCCGGCCCGCCCGGTCCGCCCGCGTTCGGGCGCGGGTGCCGGTCCCCAGGGGTCGCTGTCGGCGCGCGCCGGTCCGCGTGCACGTCCGTCTGCGCTACTGGGCGGCCAACTCGAATCGGCCCCCCGAGGTGCTGGTCGAGCAGGGCCGCCGCGGGTGGGGCTGGGTCCGGGATCCTGACCAGGTGGTGTCGTCATTGCTGCCGAGATTAATGCATGGAAACCAAAGTTCGCCTCATCCATCGCTGGACGCGCCCGCGCCAGCACTGTACGGCGGCCGCGTTCGAGCCATATCGGGCGCTCGTAAGCCGCGACTGTGAGTAATCAACCATGGTCAAGGCGTCGCGTTACTGTTTCGAAGAACGTCGTTACAATTAAGCTTGCCCTCAGTTTGACCAGGTACTCTTCGCGGCGGTGGCCAGCCAATCTGAAGTGAGGCAGACAGGATGTTCAAGGCCCGCGGGGGGGCTGCGATCGCAGGCAAGGCCGGATACGCCCTGGGATGCGTCGCCGCTTCCCTGGTCTTGGTCGCCAGCGGCTTCGCCTACTACGTAAAAAGCCAGGTCGCGAGCATCGGTGGCTCGGAAGTCATCTCGTCGCCGGTGAGCAGCCCCTCGGTCGCTCCGATGAACATCCTGCTGATGGGGCTGGAGAGCCGTACCTACTGGTCTGGCCAGCCGCTGCCGAAGAGCCTGGAAGACGCCATGCACATTGGGAGCGTGGGCGGCGACGCGACGAACACGCTGATCCTGATCCACATCTTCGCCGGCGGACAGAAGGCGGTCGGTTTCTCGATCCCGCGTGACGATTGGGTCAATATGGTCGGCACCGGCGGTTACGGCGGCGCGCAGGGCAAGATCGACCAGGCGTACGGCTTCGCCATGGCGAACAAGGAGAACCAGCTCGCTGGCTCGCACATGACCCCGGGCGAGATCGCATGGCAGGGCAATGAGGCCGGGCGGCTGGCAGAGATCCAGACGGTCGAGGCGGTCACCGGCGTCCATATCGATCACTTCGCCGAGCTCAACCTGGACGGGTTCTACCGGCTGGCGCAGGTCTTCGGCGGCATCGAGGTGTGCCTGAACGACAGGGCCTACGATCCGACCTACTCGGGAGCGAACATTCCTCCGGGATATCACCTGCTCAACGCGGCGCAGGCGCTGGCCTTCGTCAGGCAGCGGCACAATCTGGCCAACGGCGACCTCGACCGCACGCACCGTCAGCAGGCGGTTATCGACTACGTGATCTGGAAACTGGAGCATCAGGGCGTGTTCACCGACCTCGGCGAGCTCTCCCAGCTGCTCACGGTCGCCAAGCAATATCTGATCACCGATCAGAGCTGGAACCTGCTCGACTTCCTCTCCGATATGAAGGCCCTTACCGGCAAGAACCTGACGTTCACGACGCTGCCGATCACGGGTTACGAAACCATCGACGGCCAGGACGCCAACGCGGTGAACACGGCCTACATCAAGCAGGTCGTCCATAACACCTTCTATCCTCCCGCGCCAAAGCCGGCGCCGAAGAAGACGGCGGCGGCTTCGGCCAGCACACGGGCGCCGGGCGGCACGGCCGCTGAAACGGCCCCGGCCAGCCAGCCGGCGACGGCGCCCGCCAGCTCGTCGCCCCCCAATGCTTCTGATAGCAACGGGCAGAACGGCGGGGCCGTGACGGTCAAGCAAAACGCGCCATACGGCATACCGTGCGTGGACTGAGCAGGTAGCCTCGCGGCTGGAGTGCAGGCCAGCCGGAGGAGAACAAGCCTTGTTCAGGATGCACGGCGGGACGGCGGTCGCGGCCAAGGTCGGGTATGCGCTGAGCTGCATGGTAGCTGCCATCGTTCTAGTCGTCGGCGGTTACGCGCACTTCGTGCAGAACCAGTTCAACGGGCTGGAAAGCTCCAACGTGATAACGAGCGGCCCGCAGACCGGCGCGATGAACATCCTGCTGATGGGCCTGGAAAGCCGGACCGACTACCAGGGGAACATCTTGTCGGGCGACCTCCTCGCCGCGATGCACGCAGGCAGCGTGCAAGGCGTCGAGAACGGCGTCGGCGGCCAGGACACCAACACGCTGATCCTCATCCACGTCTTCGCCGGCGGGAAGAAGGCGGTCGGCTACTCCATCCCGCGTGACGACTGGGTGACGTTCCCCAAGGCTTACGACGGACAGACGCAGGGCAAGATCGACCAGGCCTACGGCTTCGCCTACTCGCAGAGCCTGAGTGCGACCGTTAGCTCGAACATGAGCCGGGCTCAGCGCTATTTCCTGGCCAACGAGGCCGGCCAGGCGGCCACGATCGACACCGTCGAGGCGGTAACCGGTCAGCACGTCGACCACTTCGCCGAGGTGAACCTGGCCGGGTTCTACGAGCTCGCCTGGGTCTTCCAAGGCATCGAGGTATGCCTGAAATCGTGGAATGGCGGACAAAACCTGCACGACGCCAACTCCGGCTTCAACCAGCCGCACGCGGGTTATGTGTTCCTGTGGCCGGCACAAGCGCTGGCGTTCGTGCGCGAGCGGGACAACCTGCCCAACGGCGACCTGGACCGGACGCACCGTCAGCAGGCGGTTATCGACTACGTGATCTGGAAGCTGGGGCACGAAGGGGTGCTCACGGACCTAGGTCAGCTCACCAGCCTGCTCAGTGTCGCCAGCAAGTACGTGATCACCGACAAGAGCTGGGACGTCCCGTTGTTCGCCGGCGAGATGCACGCCCTGACCGGCCGGAACCTGAGCTTCTACACGGCGCCTATCGTCGGGTACGAGACCGTCGACGGCCAGGACGCGAATCAGATCGACATCCCCGCGGTCCAGGCGGACATCAAGAAGGCGTTCACCGCGCCACCCGCGTCGTCTGGCCCGAAGAAGCCGGCGTCCAAGCCGAAGTCCGCGAAGAAGACCGCTCCCATCCCGCCGGCGTCTACCGTGACCGTGGACGTGTACAACGGCGGCAGCACCACGCTGCTGGCCACGCACGTCTCCCAGGCGCTCGTGTCGGCCGGGTACAAGCCCGGCGCCGTCGGTGAGCCGTCGGCCCAGTCTTTCACCGTCACGGCGGCGACTCAGGTGTTCTACGGCGCCGGCACGTCCGCCAACGCCGCGAAGATCGCGCACTACTTCGGGGTGACCGCGACCTCGAGTTCTTCGCTGCCCGCCGGGCGCGTGGAGGTGCTGCTCGGCACGACCTCCACCGAGGTGCCCGCCGGCCTTGTCTCGTCGGGCACGGCGACTTCTGGAACGCCGACGGGAACGTCCACGGCGCCCGCCCCGTCCCCGACCGCCACGTCGGCCGCGAACAACGGAGCGGCCGGCGGCGCGGTGACGGTCAACCAGGGCGCCCGCTATGGGATTCCCTGCGTGTACTGACCCGCGGCGACGCGGCTACCCTGATGGCGGGAGGGACAGTGGCAGACTCAGCGGGCAAGATCCGCGTCATCATAGCCAAGGCCGGGCTTGACGGCCACGACCGCGGGGCGAAGGTGGTGGCGCGCGCGCTGCGTGACTCCGGCGTCGAGGTCATCTATACCGGGCTGCACCAGACCCCGGAGCAGATCGTGTCGGCCGCCGTCCAGGAGGACGTGGACGCGATCGGCTTGTCGGTGTTGTCCGGCGCCCACATGACGCTGTTCGCCCGGGTCATCGAACTGCTGCGGGAGCAGGGCGCCGCGGACATCGTGGTCTTCGGCGGCGGGATTATCCCGGACGCCGACATCGCCGACCTCACCGCTATGGGCGTGGCGAAGATCTTCACCCCGGGCGCGCCCACCACCGAGATCGTCGCCTGGGTCCGCGAAGCACTAGGCCCCCGCCGCGCCGCCTGACGCGACGTTGCGGGGGCCCTCGGAAAGCAGAGGCCAGGAAGCGGGGCTAGGCCGAGCGCACGATCTCACGGACCAGCGCGGCCGTCTCGCTCGGGGTCTTGCCGACGCGGACACCGGCCTTCTCGAGCGCTTCCTTCTTCGCCTGAGCGGTGCCAGAAGAGCCAGAGATGATCGCGCCGGCGTGGCCCATCGTCTTGCCTTCCGGGGCGGTGAACCCGGCCACGTAGCCGACGACCGGCTTCGTGACGTGCTGCTCGATGAACGCTGCGGCGCGCTCCTCGGCGTCGCCGCCGATCTCGCCGATCATCACCATCGCCGCGGTTTGCGGGTCGTCCTGGAATGCCCTGAGGCAGTCAATGTGCGTGGTACCGATGACCGGGTCCCCGCCGATGCCCACCGCGGTCGAGAAACCGATGTCCCGCAGTTCGTACATCATCTGGTAGGTCAGCGTGCCGGACTTGGACACCAGGCCGATCCGGCCTTCCGTGGTGATGTCGGCCGGGATGATGCCGGCGTTGGACTTACCGGGCGAGGCGATGCCGGGGCAGTTCGGCCCGACGATCCGCGTTTTGTTGCCCTTCTCGGTGGCGTAGGCCCAGAACTCGGCCGTGTCGTGCACCGGGATGCCCTCGGTGATCACGATGCACAGGGGGATCTCCGCGTCGATCGCCTCGATCACCGCCGCCTTGGTGCCAGAAGCGGGCACGAACACGACAGACACATCCGCCCCGGTCGCCGTCATCGTGTCAGCCACGGTGCCGAAGACGGGAACCAACCCTCCGTTCAGTTCCATTGTTTGTCCTGCTTTTCTGGGGTTGGTCCCGCCCACCACCGTGGTGCCGGCCGCGAGCATCCGGGCGCCGTGCTTGCGGCCTTCCGAGCCGGTGATGCCCTGAATCATGACCCGGCTCTCGGCCGTCAGGAAGATCGCCACCTCATGCTCCCTTCGCGTCGGCCAGTTCGGCCGCGCGGCGCGCCGCGCCGTCCATCGTGTCCACCTGTTCAACCCCCGGCAGGTTCGCTTCCGTGAGGATGCGCCGGCCCTCCGCCGCGTTGTTGCCGTCCAGCCGGACGACGATCGGCCGGTTCACGTTCTCGCCGCGCTCAGCCAGCATGGCGAACGCGGACACGATCCCGTTGGCCACGGCGTCGCACGCGGTGATCCCGCCGAAGACGTTCACGAACACCGAGCGCACGGAAGGGTCGGACAGCACGATCTCCAGGCCGCTCGCCATCACTTCGGCGGACGCGCCGCCGCCGATGTCCAGGAAGTTCGCCGGCCGGACCCCGCCGAACGCCTCGCCCGCGTACGCCACGACGTCGAGCGTGGACATCACCAGGCCGGCGCCGTTACCGATGATGCCGACCTGGCCTTCCAGCTTGACGTAGTTGAGGTTCTTGGCCTTGGCCCGAGCCTCGATCGGGTCGGTGGAGCTGTCGTCGGCGAACCGCTCGTGGTCCTGCCTGAAGGCGGCGTTGTCGTCGAGCGTGACCTTGCCGTCAAGGGCGAGCACCCGGCCGCCCGGAGTCAGCACCATCGGGTTCACCTCGGCGAGGGTCGCGTCCTCGTCGGTGAACATGGACCACAGCCGTTCGGCGAGCACGGCGGCCTGTTCGGCGGCCTCGTCCGGGATGTGGCCTGCCTTGATGATCTCCAGGGCCTTCGCGTGGTCCACGCCGGTCAGCGGCGAGACCGGTATCCGGGCGATCGCGTCAGGGTTGCTGTGCGCGACCTCCTCGATCTCCACGCCACCCTCGACCGAGCAGATGGACATGAACGTGCGGTTGGCCCGGTCAAGCAGGAACGACAGGTAGTACTCGGCCTTGATGTCGGTGGCCTCGGCGATCAGGACCTGGTGCACAGTGTGCCCCTTGATGTCCATCCCGAGGATGCGCTCGGCCTTCTCGTAGGCTTCGGTCGGCCCGTCGGCTAGCTTCACGCCGCCGGCCTTACCGCGGCCGCCCGCCTTCACCTGCGCCTTGACGACGACTTGGGGGGAGCCTTGCGCCGCGAACGCGGTGGTGATCTCCCGCGCCTCTTCGGCGGTGCTGGCGACCTTGTCTTTAGGCACAGGAACGCCGTACTCGGCGAAGAGCTCCTTAGCCTGATACTCAAACAGGTCCACTGGGGGTCCGATCTCGGTCCGTTGCTTTTGCGTCTGGTGTGGCCGCGCAACAAGCGGCGTTCACAAGCAGCGTAGCCTCTGGTCTGCGCCCAGCGCCGCCCAGGGACCGACCGCGCTCATGTGAGCTGACTCTCGTTATCCCCGCGCCTGGCGTGTCACCGCGAACGGCGTGGCGGCGTGCCGTCAGCCGGGTCAGTTGCCAGGATGGCCGATATGGCTCTGTCTGCCCGGGGGGACGGCCTTCCGGCATGGAGGGCTCGCCGCCCCCCATCTCCCCCGGCCCCCAAACCCCCCCGGACGGGGGGTCTGCCCGCCCCCCCGTTCCCCCCTGGCCGACCGCTCCTGATGGCCGGCGCCATGGCGGCGATAGCGGCGGCCGCGGGCGGCCTCGCGGTGCTCGTCACGCTCACCGCGGTCGGCTGGATCACCGCACCGCACGTGGGGATCGGTGGCGGGCTGTCCGGCGTCCTGCGCTCGGCCGGGCTGCTCTGGCTCGTCGCGCACCACGTCGAAGTCACGGTTCACGGCGTGGGCAGGATCGGGTTCCTGCCACTTGGCCTGGTCATATTGCCCGGCGTGCTGCTCGAGCGGGCCGGACGGTGGATGGCGTATGCGGGCCACGTGACCAAGCTGCGCGACGTCGCCTACGCGGGCGCTTCAATCGCGTTTCCGTACGCGCTGTTCACCGGCGCCGTCGCGGTAGGAAGCCGGACTCCGACGGAGTCGTCCTCGCTGTGGCAGGCGGTATGCAGCGGTTTCCTGCTGGCCCTGGTGGCAGGCGGGCTGGGTGCGGCGCGGGGATTGGCGCCGTGGCGCACTCTGGCGGCGTTGCTGCCGTCCCGATGGCGTTCGGTGATTCTCGGCACGGTGGCCGCGCTGGCCGTGCTCACCGCGGTCGGCACACTGCTCGCCGGGGCGTCGTTCGCCCTGCACCTGCGGGCCTACAAGGAGGCGGTGGCGTCCTTGTCGCCCGGGGCGGGCGGGTCCGCGCTGCTGCTGCTGGCCGGACTCAGCTACCTGCCGAACTCCGTGATCTGGGCGATCGCGTACATGCTCGGCCCCGGATTCTCGTTCGGCGCGGGGACCGCGGTGTCGCCGTCCGGCTCGGCGCTCGGCGCGGTTCCCGCGTTTCCGATGCTGGCCGCGCTGCCCGTCGGCGCGCGTGCCGCGTTCCCGCCCTGGCTGGGCTTTTTCGTGCTCGCCGCGCCGTACCTGGCGGGGGTGCTCGCCGGGCTGATAACAGTACGGATCGCGCCGACGCCGTACCTTGAGGCCGCGCCGCTGTGGGGGCTTGTCAGCGGATCACTGGCCGGGGTGGTGATCGGGTTCGCCGCGAAGTTCTCCGGGGGCCCGCTCGGTTCCGGGCATCTGGCCGCGGTCGGGCCGGCTGGCGCGGAGGTCGGGCTGGTCGCAGTCCTCGAGGTCGGCGTCACCGCCGCCGTGGTGGCAGGCGCCGCGAACTGGCTGTTGCTCCGCCACCACATCCGCCGCCTCGCCGCCGCGCCCGCGCCCGCGTCCGCGTCGGCGTCCGCGTCCGCGGATTCCTCGGGCCCGGCTTCGGGTCATCGCGTGCTGGCTCCCGTCGTGCGGGCTCCCGATCCCCGGGCGACGGCCCCGGCACCCTCCGTCGTAGACGAAACCGACGACGCCGGCGGCCACCGCATCTACTACGACCCCTGGGCCGTCGAAAAGGACGAGTAGCCCGGCGCCTAGGCGGCCGAGCGCGCGACGACGCCGCGAGGGCAGCCGGAGGGGGCGTTAGCCGCCCAGGATGCCTACCTCGTTTCCTACGGAGTTGTTTAGCTGCTGCTGGCAGACCTGTTGTGAGCTGACGGTGTTCGCGCCCGCCAGGCAGTTGGAGTACTGCGTCAGCTGCGGCCAGAACATCAGGAAGCCGGCCAGCACGAAAGCGCTGAACAGGAAGCCGACCACGCCGAGAACCGTCGCCAGGACGACACCGCGCGGGCGGCCGGTCCCGCCGCGGCGCGCGCGATTCATCGCCGAGATCGCCAGCCACAGCCCGGTCATCGCGACAATCAGGGCCACCACGACGACGAACACACCGCGGCGCACGTTGCCGGACATCAGCAACATGGCGATCAGGCTGAGGACAGCCAGCATCAGCGCGGCCCAGGAACGCTGCTGAAGCGCTGGGTCAGCGGGCGGTCGCTGCCGCATCGGCTGGTATGCGGGCGGCCGGGGCGGGGTCTGCTGCCGGTCTGTGTATCTGGCCATCGCAGTCTATTTTGCCGCACCGACTAGGGTGCTGCTATGGATGCCAGGCTTGTCGTGCTCGTCTCCGGGGCCGGGACAAACCTGCAGGCGTTGATCGAAGCGTGCGCGGACCCTGGTTATGGTGCGCGAATCGTCGCCGTCGGCGCCGACCGCGATGGCATCGGCGGTCTGGAAAGGGCCGCGAAAGCGAACATTCCTACCTTCACGGTCCGGCTCGGAGACTCCCCCACCAGGGAAGCGTGGGACGAGGCACTAGCTGGCAGCTGCGAGCGGTACGAGCCGGACCTGATCGTGTGCGCGGGCTTCATGAAGCTGGTAGGTAAGGCGTTCCTCGATCGCTTCGCGGGCCGCTGCCTGAACACGCACCCCGCGCTGCTACCGTCGTTTCCTGGCATGCACGGGGTGCGGGACGCTCTCAACTATGGGGTGAAGGTGTCCGGCTGCACAGTGTTCATCGTGGACGAGGGCGTGGACGCGGGCCCGGTGCTCGCGCAGGCGTGCGTCCCGGTGGAAGACGAGGACGACGAGGCGACGCTGCACGAGCGCATCAAGGTCGCGGAGCGGGCGTTGCTCGTCGGCACGGTGGGCAGGATGGCACGCGAAGGCTGGTCCGTTACGGGAGAGACCGGCAGAAGGGTAAGGATCGGCAGTTGACTCGGATTCCGATCACGCGAGCGCTGATCAGTGTCGACGACAAGACTGGCCTCGACGACCTGGCGCGCGGGCTGCACGATGCCGGCGCGGAGATCGTCTCGACCGGTAAAACCGCCGCCGCCATCGAGGCCGCGGGGATTCCGGTAACCCGGGTGGAAGACCTCACTGGTTTCCCTGAGTGCCTGGATGGGCGGGTCAAGACCCTGCATCCGCGGGTGCACGCCGGGCTGCTCGCCGACATGACGAACGCCGAGCACGTCGCGCAGCTAGCGAGCCTCGATGTCGCGCCGTTCCAGCTCCTGGTCTCGACGCTCTACCCCTTTGAGCAGACCGTCGCGTCCGGCGCGACACCGCAGGAGAGCGTCGAGAAGATCGATATCGGCGGCCCCGCCATGGTGCGCGCCGCCGCCAAGAACCATGCCAGCATCGCCGTCGTGACCGACATCGGCCAGTACCCCGACGTGCTGAAGGCACTGGCCGACGGCGGGTTCACGCTGGCCGAGCGGCGCCGGCTGGCCGCCGCCGCGTACGCGCACACGGCCGCCTACGACGCCGCGGTCGCGTCCTGGTTCGCCGCGCGCTACGCACCCGACCTCACCGCGGAGGCGACCGGCTGGCCAGATGTCACCGCCGCGGTGTGGAGCCGGGCCGACGTGCTCAGGTACGGCGAGAACCCGCACCAGCAGGCGGCTTTGTACAAACCCTTGTCCCGAACGGTGCCGGCTGACTCTGGTGTCGCCAGCGCTGAAGTGCTGCACGGCAAGGCGATGTCGTACAACAACTACGTCGACGCGGACGCCGCGCGCCGGGCGGCGTACGACTTCGGTGAGCCGTGCGTGGCCATTATCAAGCACTCCAACCCGTGTGGCATCGCGATCGGCCGGGATCTCGCCGACGCGCACGCCAAGGCGTTCGCATGCGACCCGGTGTCCGCCTTCGGCGGCGTGATCGCGGCCAACGGCACCGTGACCGCGCAGCTGGCCGCGCAGGTCATCGAGGCGTTCGCC
>DATMKQ010000144.1:0-12487 GCA_035571275.1 Trebonia sp. | reverse complement strand
TGCACGAGCCGGAGGATGACCTTGCCGATGGTCGTCTTGCCGCTGCCGCTCTCGCCGATCAGGGAGATGACCTCGCCCTGGTTCAGCTCGAAGCTCACCTTGCGCAGCGCCGGCGTCAGCCCGCCGCCGCGGCTGGTCGCGCGGAACAGCTTGGAGACCTGGTCAACCTTCAGCGTGCTCACTTGGCCTCCTCCGTCACCTTCCAGCACGCGACTTGGTGCCCCGGTTTGATCTCTTCGAACGGCGGAGTTTCCGTGCACTTGGCGAAGGCGAACGGGCACCGGTCCCGGAACCGGCATCCGGTCGGGGGATTGACCAGCGACGGCGGCCGGCCCGGTATGCCGGTCAGGGTGCCCTGGTCGTACCGGACGCCGACCTCGGGCAGCGACGCGATCAGCGCCTGGGTGTACGGGTGCAGCGGCTCGTTCACGATCGTGTCGGTGCTGGCCTTTTCGGCGAGCCGACCCGCGTACATGATCGTGATCGTGTCGGCGATCTGCGCCAGGATCGCCAGGTCGTGGGTGATCGCGATCGCGCTCTTGATGAACCCGCGGTCGCGGAACTCCAGCAGCATCTCGCCCACCGCGCGCTGCGTGGAGACGTCGAGCGCGGAGGTCACCTCGTCGGCGATCAGCAACGACGGGTTGAGCAGCGTGGACATGATGATCGTCACCCGCTGCCGCATGCCGCCTGACAGCTCGAAGGAGTACTTGTTGAGCACGTCGTCCTTGAGCCCGATCAGCGCGATCCGCCGCTTCATCTCGGTGAGGACCTCGTCGCCGTTGTGGATGCCGTGCGACTTCAGCAGGTCGGTGGTGAGCTTGCTGAGCTTCCTGGTCGGCGGCAGCGCGCTCATCGCGTACTGCGGGACGAGCGAGACCTCGGTCATCCGCAGCGACCGCATCGCCCTCATGTCCGCGATCGGCAGGTCCTTGCCGTCGAGCATGACTTTGCCGCCGGTCTGCTTCATCCTCGGGTCCAGGTAGATGAGGGCGTTCCCGAGCGTCGACTTGCCGCTGCCGGATTCGCCCGCCAGGCCCATGATCTCACCGTCGGCGAGCGTGAAGCTGACGTTGTCGACGGCGGTCACGTCGCCGCGGTGGCTCCGGTAGGCCACGGAGAGGTTCTCTACGTTGACGCTCACTGTTCCCTCAGCTTGGGGTTGAAGACCTCGTCCAGACCCACGTTGGCGACGAGCAGCGCCGCCACCATCGCGGTGAGCAGCGCGCCGGGCGGGATGAACCACCACCAGTAGTGGAGCTGCAGCGCGGCTTCGTTCGATGCTTGCTGCATGATCCAGCCCAGCGACACCGAGTTGGTCGGGCCGACGCCGAGGAAGTCGTAGCTCGCCGCGAGCAGCATGGAGCTGCCGAACAGCAAGACGACGACCAGGAACAGGTAGGACGCCATGTTGGGCGCGATCTCTTTGACGATGATCGACACCGGGCGTTTGCCGGACAACTTGGCCAGATCGACGAACTCGCGCGAGCGCAGCGTGAACGTCTGGGCGCGGACCGCGCGTGCCACCCACGGCCACGTGGTCAGGCCGATGAACACGCCCTCGAACAGGAGGTTGGGGTGGCTCAGGTACGAGCCGATCACGATGATCAGCACGAGCGCGGGCATCATCACGATGATGTTGGTGAGCATCTGCAGCACCTCGTCGAGGATGCCGCCGCGCCAGCCGGCGATGAAGCCGAGGGTCATCCCGATGACCGCCGCGGACACCGCGCCGATCAGGCCCACCAGGTAGCTTTCCCGCAGGCCGTTGACGACCTGGGAGAACACGTCCTGTCCGGCGTCGGTCGTGCCGAACCAGAACTTAGACCCCGGATGCTGGTTCGGGAACCCGGTGTAGGCCTGGTCCGGGTATTTGGCGATGATCGGGCCGATGATGGCCAGCAGCAGGAGCAGGAGTTCCACCGTGATGCCGATGATCAGCTTCTTGTTCCGCAGCCCGTAGTAGAGGAAGTCGCTCTGCCGCCGGGCCCTCCCGCCGCCGCCGGCCCCGATGGGGACTCCCGCGACCGGGGCGACCGGCGTGGCCAGGGCGCCAGGGACCGCGCCCGGAGTGTCCGGTGCCTGCGGGACTTCGCTGACCGATTCGCTCATGTTGTCGACCCTTGCATGCTCAGCCGAGTCCGGGGATCGACGCTGATGTACACCAGGTCGATGACGAAGTTAGCGATCAGGACTCCCACGACGATGAAGATGAAGATCCCCTGCAGCAGGAAGTAGTCCTCGTTCGTGATCGCCTCGAAGATCAGGTGGCCGAGGCCGGGGTACGAGAAGGCGACCTCGGTGACGATGTTCCCGCCGATGATGACGCCGAGCGCCAGCGCGAGACCGGAAAGCTGCGGCAGCGAGGCGTTGCGGTAGGCGTACCGGCGAATCACCCGCTCGTTCGCGCCGAGCGCGCGCATGTACCGGGAACTGTCGTTTTCCAGCTCGTAGATGACCAGGTTGCGCATGCCGATGGACCAGCCGCCGAGGCTCACGAGGAACACCGTGAGGAACGGCAGGAACCAGTGGTCGAGCAGCGACGAGATGAACGTCCAGTCCCAGGTCGGTATCAGGCCCTGGCCGTAACCGTAGGCGGTCGGGAATACGTGCCACACGTCACCGAGCAGGTAGGGCACGACGAGGGCCAGCCAGGGGTACGGGATCGCCTGGAAGATGTACCCGGCGGGCAGCACCGTGTTGTCGAGCCACTTGCGCCGCGCGGCCGCCGCGCCCAGCCGGTTCCCGAGGACGTAGGAGAGCACGACCGCCGGGACGAGGAGCGCGAGCGTGTACGGCATGGCCTGGAAGACGAGGGTGGTGACCTTGGCCCCCGTGGCCCAGATGCTGATCCCCCAGTTGCCGGTGAAGATGCCCTTCCAGTAGTTCAGGTACTGCTCCCACAGCGGGACGTTCAAGCCGAACGCCTGGGCGAACTGATGGTAGAGAGCCGCGTACGACGCCGAGTTCAGTCCGGAGAACCTGGACAGCAGGTTCTGGATCGGGTCGCCCGGCATAAGGTGCGGGATGCCCCAGTCGATTGTCACGCCGACGAAGAACGCCAGCACATACGTGATGATTTTCCTTGTGAGGTAGCGCCGCACCGGCTGTCTCCCAGGCGTTAAATTCCGACGGCCCCGCGACCCGCGTCCGGCCCGCTCACGCGGGCCGGACGCGGGTCGCAATGGGACCGTGCTAGTGACTAATCCGATTCTTGCGAGTGCAGCCGTCACTACGACTTCTGCGGGACCGGCTCCAGTTGGGCCAGCGCGTAGACCGTGGTCATAGCGCCGATGTAGCCGCCCCACATGGCGTCGATGTTCTGGTCGCTGCCACTGCTTGACGGGTAGCCCTGCCAGTACGTGGTGTTGCCCTGGAACCAGACGCCGTTGTACCACAGCGGGATCTCCGGCTGCTGCTGCAGGAAGTCCTGCTCCAGCGTGGAGTAGATGGACTTCAGCTTGGTCGTGTCAGACGGTGACGTCGCCGCCGCCTGGTTGACCAGGTTGTAGTCACTCTGTGAGGTGAACCGCTCCCAGTTCAGCTGCGACGTCTGCTGGGCAGCGATCGGCAGCTGGTACACCCGCTGGAAGTAGCTATACGGCGTGGTGTCCAGAGCGGCGTTGTTGTCGAGCGCCAGGTCGTAGTTGCCGCTGGTGATGTCGGACTGGCGGGCCGGGGCCTGCGGCTCGACTACCTGGATGTGGATTCCGACCGCGCTCAGCTCGGACTGGATCACGCCCTGCGCCGTGTTCCAGTCAGTCCAGCCCTGCGGTGCCATCAGGGTAAGGGTCTGACCGGTGTAGCCCGACTTCGCCAGGTACGACTTGGCCGTGGTCGGGTTGTAGGTGGCTCCGTACTTGGAGACCACGCTCTGGTTGACCCAGCCGCCGCTCACCAGGGTGGGCAACAGGCCGGTCGGGTTGGCGGCCTTGGCCAGGCCGCCATACACGGTTTGGGCGATAGCCGTGGGGTTCAGCGCGTACGCCAGCGCCTTGCGGAAGTTGACGTTGTTCATTGGCGCCTTGGAGTCGTTCGGCTCCAGCCACACCGTGTTCCCGGACAGGTTGTACGGCTGACCCGTGTAGTAGGTCTTGATCGTGTAGCCGCCGTTGCCGTTCTGGGACGTGATCAGGTCGTTGATGCCAGGCAGGTAGCTGTTGCTCCAGTCGACGTTCGCGGCGGTGAACTGCCCAAGCGCCGCCCCGTTCGTGCTGTAGTTGACGATGTCGACCAGGTACTTGAACTTGAAGTTCAGGCCGAGCGCGCTGCTGGCCCACCAGTCCGGCTTGGTCTGGTACGCGACCTCCTGCTGGTTGGTGGAGTACACGGTCATCGGGCCGGTGCCGACCGGGTTGGTGTTGGCCGCGGTCGCGATCTGGGTCGACGACAGCTTGGACCAGATGTGCTGCGGCAGGACCGGCGCCTTCCACAGGTAGTCCTCGAACTGCGGATACGCCGGGGTGCCCTTGAACGTCACGGTCACCGTGTTGCCGCTGGCAACGGCGTTGGCGACCGACGTAACAAAGCCGGAGTAGGTGTCGGCCGTGTTCGTCCGGGCCAGGTTGATCGAGTACGCCACGTCAGCGGCGGTGAGCGGCTGGCCGTCGCTCCACTTCACGCCCTGGCGCACGTCGATGACGTACTTGTTGCCCTGCCACCCGGTCGAGGGGGTGTTCGTGGCAAGCCACGGGTCGTACGAGCCGCCATCCTTGATCGGGTCGTACAGGTTCAGCGGCTCGTAGATCAAGCCTTGCGTACCCGTCGCGAAGTTACCCACGTCAAGCGGGTTCCAGTTCACCGGCGGTCCGTACGAGGTGCCGCTGGTGTACAGCGTCTCGGTACGCGGAAGGCTGGTGATCGACCCTCCACTGGCAGCCGCCGGCGTTGTCGACGAAGACGCAGACGGCGACGAGGTGCTGCTCGTTGTCGAGCTGCCGCCGCCGCTGCACGCGGTGGCGGTCCCAAGTGCCAGCACGGCAAGCGCGGCGGTGCCATACCTGGCAGTCCGCCATCGCCGAGCCGTTGTGCTTTCTTTAGATCTCACCTGCTCTTACCTCCTCACTAGCAAGTCCTCTGATAACCCCGAGACGGATAGCCGCAGGTTCGCGGGTTAGCACGTGCCGAAGCTGTGCGCCAACCGCTCCCACAACGACCCCCCGCCTGGGGTGTTTGTCCGTTCTAGGCTCGGCGTCGCCGTGACGTCGGGGAATCCTGTCGCCCCGGTGACGCCGTTGAACAGGTGGGCTATACCGGTTAAGTGTTAACCCAAAGCAGCGTCCAAGTAAAGTGCCGTCACTGTATCTCTACATCCCGATCAGATATCGGACTCATCACCAGCTAACGCCACCCTAACGCGCGCTTGCGACCTATGTACTGGTTTCAGCCCAGATGTCCGTGATTTGGACCCTGCCGCGACCGTAATCTGCCCCGCGAACCGACATCTGGGACCTCCACCCCATGCTGCCGTCTCCCGCACCGTAGAAAAAGGTCTCGAAAGATTTTCGGTACGCCTTCTTGCCGCACCCCGGCCACCAACCGGCAACCTTTCGCCCGATATACTCCGATTTGCCGGAATTTAGCCGTGAGACATTCCGGACATCAGGGGTCCGGGGCCTTGTCAGGCCCGTGCGTTTCAGGGCCGGGTGAAGCATCGGCGGCCTCGCGATGCCCGGCGCCGCCGCGCCGCGGCTCAGGCAGTGAGGCGAGAACGCCGGGGCGCCGCGATCTGCGGCACGCCGGCCACGCCGGAGCTGTCCCGGATTTCCAGGACCGCCGGCGCTTCCTCATAGTTCTCCGGCCGCCCGCCGCCCGCCATTTGCCGCAGCATCCGGGCCGCCTGGCCGCCGGCGCGCGCGATGTCCCGTCGCAGCGCGGTCAGCGCCGGGTGCATCAGCTCGCAGAGCGCCGAGTCATCCCACGACACGATCGACACGCCGGACGGCACGCTGACCCCCAGCCGCTGAGCGGCGCCGAGGCCGGCGGCGGCCATCACGTCGTTGTCGTACAGGATCGCGGTGGGCGGCTCGGCGGATCCCAGCAGGCCGCGCGTCGCCTGCGCACCGTGCTCGGCCGTGTAGTCGGCCTCCACGGATACCGCGTCAAGCCCGGCCTCGGCCGCGACCTGCGAGAGCGCCTCCGACCGCAGCGTGGAGTGCCAGTACCGGGAGAAACCTCCGATGCGCGCGATCCGCTGGTGGCCCAGGCCTGCCAAGTGGCTGACCACCTGCGTGACGGCGGCCCGGTCGTCCTGCCACACGGCGGGCAGCGACCCGGCCCCGAGCGGCGTGCCGATCACCACGGCCGGCATGTGCAGTTGCTCGAGCACGCCGATCCTGCGGTCGTTGACCTGCAGGTCGACCACGAAAACGCCGTCCACTCGCCGCTGCGCCCACCACTGGCGGTACATCTCGATCTCGGCGTCCTGGTCCTCAGCCATCGTGAACAGCAGGGTGACGCGCTGCTGAGCGAGCTCGGCCTGGATGCCTGAGACTAGCTGCATGAAGTACGGCTCGATGCCAAGGGTGCGGGCCGGCCGGTCGATGATCAGGCCGAACGCCTCGGCCTTGCCCGCGGTGAGCGCGCGCGCCGCGCTGTTGGGCTGGAACCCCACTTCGTGGGCGATCGCGAGGATGCGCTCCCTGGTCGCGGCGGACACACCCGGCTGGCCATTCAGCGCGAAGGACACCGCTGCCTTGGTCACGCCAGCCCGCTGTGCGATGTCAGCAATGGTCGGACGTCTCATCCGCTTCCCTCCGAGCCAGGCGCCTGCGGTAAGAATACGGCACATGTCCGGGACGCGTCCCGGACGCGTCCCGGACATGTGCCAGGACGCGTCCGCGGACGCGTCCGTGGACGCGTTCCAGAATAGACCACTGGGCGCTAAACCGGTATAGTTCTGCGATCGCGACAGCCAGGAGAATTGGCTGGCGGCGAGAGGAAGGGTCGGGTTCTGGTGCACAGGAAAACTGCGAAACTCGTGTCTGAGGGCAAGCCGTTGAGCTGGCTCGGCGCGAACTTCTGGTCACGGAGCGGCGGTCCGCTCATGTGGCGGAGCTACGACCCCGCGCTCATCAGCGAAGAGCTGGCCGTGCTGGCCAGGCACGGCCTCACCATGACCCGCTCGTTCTTCTACTGGCCCGACTTCATGCCCGGGCCGTACGAGATCGACGAGACCATGACCAGCCGGTTCGCGGACTTCCTCGACCAGCACGTCGCTCACGGCATGACCACCGTGCCGACGTTCATCGTCGGCCACATGTCTGGTGAGAACTGGGACCCGTCCTGGCGGGCGGGCCGTGACCTGTACGCGGACGTCTGGATGGTCGGCCGCCAGGCCTGGTTCGCGGAACAGATGGTGAGCCGTTATGCCGGCCATCCGGCGGTGGCGGGGTGGCTGGTGTCCAACGAGATGCCGTTGTACGGCGGCGCCACCACCTCGCACGAGGTGGTGGCCAGCTGGGCGCGGCTCATCAAGAACGCGGTGCGCGCGGCCGGCGGCCATCAGCCGTTCTCGCTTGGCGACGGCGCCTGGGGCATCGAGGTCACCGGCAAAGACAACGGGTTCAGGCTCGCCGATATCGCCGAGCTAACCGACTTCCTCGGCCCGCACGTCTATCCAATCGGCGACGACCCGGTCAGGCAGCGGTACGTGGCGGCGCTGCAATGCGAGCTCGCGGGCACGTTCGGCAAGCCGGTGATCATGGAGGAGTTCGGCGTCAGCTCGGACTTCGCCTCGGACGAGAACGCGTCCAGGTACTACCGGCACGTACTGCACAACACGCTGCTCGCGGGCGCTTCCGGCTGGATCGGATGGAACAACACCGACTTCGCCCTCACCGGGCAGGACCCTTACCGGCACCACGCCTTCGAGCTCAACTTCGGGCTCACCGACTCGCGCGGTAACCCCAAGGGAACCCTTCGCGAGATGCGGGCGTTCGCGGGGACGATCGAGGCCATCGACGCGGGCCGCTGCGACCGTGCCGACACCGACACCGCGCTCATCGTGTCCGGCTACCTGGATACCCAGTACCCGTTCAGCTCGCCTGACTCGCCGGCCGCCGTCGCGAAGGCGCTGCAACAGAGCTATATCTCCGCGCGGCTAGCCGACCTTCCGCCGAAGCTGACCAGGGAGAGCACCGGGATCGAGCCCGGCGCCAAGCTCTACCTCGCCCCGTCGGTCAAGCAGATCCTCGCGCCGACCGCCACCGCTTTCGAAAGGCTCGCGGAAAAGGGCGCGTGCGTCTACGTCTCCTACTCCTCGGGCGACGTCGGCTGGCACCGCGGCCCGTCCTACGGGCGGATGAACGACCTTTTCGGCGTGCGCCACCAGCTTGACGTCGGCCTCGCCGACCCGATCGAAGAGGACCTCGTCGAGCTGATGTTCATGCGTGACTTCGGCGGCCTGCCCCGGGGGACCACGCTCGCCTTCCGGGCCGGGGGGAACGAGCACAGCCGGTCCTACCTGCCGGTCGTGCCCACCATCGCGGAGGTCATCGCGACCGACGGGCGCGGCAGGCCGGCGCTGCTGCGCCGCCAGGTCGGCCGGGGCTCGCTGATCCTGTGCACCTACCCCCTGGAATTCATGGCGGCGGTCACCCCGCGGGTCAACCCGGATGCCACCGTCGCGCTGTACAACGCGCTCGCCACCCACGCCGGAGTCCGCCGCCCGGTGACGGTCGACGACCCGCGGATCGCCTGCGACGTGCTGGTCCATGAGGACGGCACGCGGTTCGCGGTGCTGGTCAGCCACGCCGACGAGCAACTGGAGGTCAAGCCGTTCCTTGCCCGCGGCAGCGGGCTTGCCACCGTGGGCACGCGCGACGTGGTAGACACAGTCACCATGGGACCGTTCGGGATAAATGTGCTTTTGATCACGGGGCACTAGGACCATGCCCTGGTATGACATGCCGCTCGAGCGGCTCCGTGAGTACCGCACCCAGACCGAGGAGCCTGACGGGCTCGACGACTGGTGGGCCCAGCGCCTGGAACGCGCGCGGGCGCAGGTTCAGCCGGCCACGTTCACGCCTCACGAAACCCAGTTGTACCGGCCCTACCAGGTGCAGGACGTGGAGTTCTCCGGCGCGGGCGGCGACCCCATCCGCGCGTGGTACATCAAGCCGTCCGGCACCAAGACCCCGCCCGTGGTGGTCAAGTTCATCGGCTACGGCGGCGGCCGGGGCGCGCCGACCGAGCATCTGCTGCTGCCCGCGCTCGGCTACGGGGTGCTCGTCATGGACAGCCGCGGACAGGGCGGGCGCTGGACGTACGGCGCCACCGGCGACGGCGCGCCGGGACCGGAGAACTCGCAGGTGATGAGCCGCGGGATCACCACGCCCGAGGACTACTACTACACCCGGATGTTCACCGACGCGGCGCTCGCCGTCGATGTCGCGCTCGAGCTTTCCGGCGGCGAGCCGGTCGCGGTCAGCGGCGCGAGCCAGGGCGGCGGGCTCGCGCTCGCGGCCGCCGCGCTGCACCGCGACAACGTGACGGTCTGCCACGCCGACATGCCGTTCCTGTGCGACATCCAGCGGGCGATCACGCTCGCCCCGCACGCCCCGTACACCGAGATCCCCGAGTTCCTCGCGCAGAACGTGGCCCTAATCGACAGGGCACTGTTCACGCTGCGGTACGTGGACTGCGCGCTGCTCGCTCGCCGGATCACCGCGACGTGCCTGCTGTCGGTCGGGCTGATGGACATCATCTGCCCGCCGTCCACCGTGTTCGCCGCGTACAACGAGATCTCATCGGACAAGGACATAGCGGTGTACCCGTACAGCGGGCACGACGTGCCGCGGACGCACGCCGAGTGGCAGCTGCGTGACCTAAGGCGGAACTTCCCGTCTTAATCCCTGATGACCACCTTGTTGGTCAGGGTTCCGATGGACTCGATCGTGACCGCGACCTCGTCTCCGTCGGTCAGCGGGCCGACTCCCTCCGGCGTGCCCGTGAGCAGCACGTCGCCGGGCAGCAGCGTCATCACCGAACTGACGTACTCGATCAGCGACGGCACGTCCCAGAGCAGCTCCGACGTCCTGGCGTGCTGCCGGACGTCGCCGTTCACCGTCGTGGTGATGCCCAGGTCCGACGGGTCTGTCCCGGTCTCCATCCACGGCCCGAGCGGGCAGAACGTGTCGAACCCCTTCGCCCGCGTCCACTGACCGTCCTTGGCCTGCAAGTCCCGTGCGGTTACGTCGTTCGCGCAGGTGTAGCCGAAAACGACGTCCTCGGCGCGCTCCTTCGGCACGTCGCGGCAGAGCCGACCGATGATCACCGCGAGCTCTCCCTCATAGTCCACCCGGTCGGTGATCTTGACGGGATAGGCGATCCTGTCGCCAGGCCCGGTCACCGACGTGGACGGCTTCAGGAAAAGAACGGGCTCGGCGGACGGCTCTGCCGCAAATAGCTCGCCCATTTCGCGGATGTGCTCGGCGTAGTTCTTGCCCACGGCCACCACCTTGCTTGGCAGCACCGGCGCGAGCAGCCGGACCTCGGCGAGCGGATAACGCTGCCCAGTGAGCCGCACGCCCGACGGGTCGACGCCGAACGGATGACCGTACAACTCGGCGATCGTCTCCGCCTGCGTTTGGCCCGCCGCACCCTCAACGACGCCGTAGGCAACGCTGTCGCCCTTGGCGAACCTCGCGATCCGCACGACTCTCCTTCGCTTCCTATCCGGCCCCGGCCCGATCGCCCGCTACTGCTGGTAGCCCTCGACCTCTACCGACGGGCGCGCGGCCGCGCTCTCCGGGTCCTCCCCGAACTCGCGCCGCGCACGCCGCTGGCGCAGGAGATCCCAGCACTGATCAAGCGCCTCTTCAGCGGAACGAAGACGCTCCCGCTCCTGTTCCGAGCTGAGCGTTCCGGCCGCGAGTTCGCCGCGCAATTCATGCTCGGTCTCGATGAGACCGTTGATCCGTTCCAAGATCTCTTTGTCGTTCATGTGCCTACCGTAAGCCGTCCCGGCCCGGCCGCCCAGTACCGGGGCAGCGACCGCGATCCACAAGGCGAGCAGCACCGGTATGCCGAACGCGAGGTGCAGACCCACCCGGCTGGCCGCCGCCCCGATCACCGCAGGTCCCGCGGTCATGCCGACGTAGCCAAGGCCGACGACCCGGGCGAGCCCTGACCCCGGCCGGGCGGGGTTGGCGCGGCCGCCGGCCGCGAACACCTGCGGGACGACCACGGACATGCCGGCGCCGAAGACGGCGAACCCGGCGACGGCGGCGTAGGAATTGCCGCTAGCCAGGCCGGCGGCAAGGCCGGCGGCAGCGATCAGGCCACAGTCGCGGACCAAGCGCACCGGGCCGAAGCGGGAGATCAGCCGGTCGCCGACCGCCCGGCCGATGGTCATCGTCACCGAGAACGCGGCGAAGCCGAGCGCGGCGAAGCCGGCCGAGGTCGCCAGGTTGTCCCGCAGGTACACCGCGCTCCAGTCGCCGACGGCGCCTTCCCCGGCCAAACCGCAGATGGCGAGCACGCCGAGCGCTATGACGAGGCGGCGCACCTGCCTCGTGCTCGGCGCTCCGGTTGGCGGCGCTCCGGTTGGCGGGGCCGCGGTAGGCGGTGCCGCGAGGCGCTTCCCCGCCAAGAGCCAGCGACCGGCCACTATGTCGACGGCCGCACCGGCCAATCCAGCGGCGGCCAGCGACGGCAGCAGCCCCACGCCTGCCCAGGCGAAGCCGCCGCCGATCAGCGCCCCGGCGATCGCGCCGAAGCTGTAGCCGGCGTGCAGGGACGTCATCACTGGCCGCCCGTACGCCGCCTCCACCCGCACACCCTGCGCGTTCTGAGCCACGTCGAGCGTCCCGCCGGTAACGCCGACGCCGAGCAACGCCACCATGAGCTCGGGCAGGTTCTTCGCGAAACCCGGCGTGATGCACACCAGGCAACTGCCGATCCCGAACGCCCAGGCGACACGGGCGCTGCCGACCCGGTCCACGAGTCGCTCCGCGACGGCGGCCCCGATCACCAGCCCGGCGGGGACCGCGAACAGCGCCGCCCCGAGCGTCCCGTCGCTGAGGTGGGCCTGCGCCTTGACCGCGGGAATACGGGCCATCCACACTCCCGCGGTCAACCCCATGACCATGAAGAACGCGGATACCGCCCGCCGCGCCCGGCGTACCTCGCGTGGCGCACCCACGCGGGGCGTGTCCCCCGACGCGCCAGAATCTCGCACGCAGCAACAATAGCCGTCAAATCCGGCACGGCGCGCGCGGCGTTTAGCGGGCAGCCCACGTCCGCGCAGCGCCACCAGTCCACCGACCGTCGCCGCAGTGGTGGACGCGCCGCCGGGTGCCGCTGTGGTCGCACGAGGTTCACGGAAGCCATCCGGTCGGTTTACCGGCAGCCACACCTGCCTCTGATGTTCACCTTGCATACCCTGTGACCACTATCGAAGGAGGTTTGTACCGAATTGTCCATGCGTAAGGTGTGCGAAGTGAGCGGGTGAGGCTCATGTGACGACGGGACGGGGGGACGGGGG
>DATMKQ010000143.1:0-5366 GCA_035571275.1 Trebonia sp. | reverse complement strand
CCCGTCCGGCCCGGCCATCGCCGCCAGCACCGCCGGATCCACATCAGCAGCCTGCCCGAAGCTAAACATCACCGGCGGAGCATGCAGCTCCTCTTCGGAGGGGATCGGCTCGCGACCGGAATCGATATCGTCCAGCCACCGCGCCAGATCCGCGTCCGCGTCGTAGTCATCGGCGCCGTCGGGCGGCGGGCCCACGACAGCCGGGCCCGGGCCGGGCCGCGAAGCCGTGTCGGCGTCAGCGCGGTCATCGGCCGCGTCGCGTGCTACATCCGGTGCCGAGTCGTCCGTGTCTGCGTGGTTCCGCGCGGCGTCGCCGGGCAGCGGCGGCTCATCGCCGTCGGGACCGGGGGCGGGGAACGGGGCAGGCGACACGAACGGACCTCCGTTCGGGGGGATTTTGTGAGGAGAGATCCTCTGCGAACAGTATATCGGGTACAAGCTCGCGATGCTACCCTCCGCGGCACCGTTTTTCAAGATCTTTCAAACGACGGTCCGGCTGTGAAGGTAGGGCCGAGGCGTCCGGTTGTGAAGGTGAGGCCGAGGCGTCCGGCTGTGAAGGTGGGGCCGAGGCGTCCGGCGCCGAGGTGGGGTAACTGCCGTTGCCCGCCTCACCCGGGGGCTCGGTCCTGCGTCGGGGCAGAAGTCCTGGCGTCACGGTGAACGCCTCGTGGAAAGCGCGCTGCGACGAAGTCAGCTGCTGGAGGTCATCGCGGCCTCGGTTGCGGGCGCGCTGTCTTGCTCGACCGCCGAGCTTGGCGTCGACTCGGCGAGGCTCTCTTGCTCGCCGGTGGTGCCCTCTTCCTCCCGCAACTCCTCCACGACCCAGTCGACCATGACCGCCACCAAGCAGGCCGCAGCGCCCAGCAGCAGCCCGATCCGTGCTTCCCTTCCCATGGCGTCCCCTTTCGCAGGCACTTTGACTCACTGATAGTGCCGTCCCGCAACGCGTGCCCGAATCACACTGGCCAGGTGATTCGCGCGTACCTGGGCGGGTGACTGATGACGGCGAGGAGCCCAGGGCGAGGATGGCCCTGTGAGTACGCGTGAGGCAGCAGCCGACCGAGCCCCGCAGTGCGTTGTGGCGGGCGGCAGCCTGGTTGGCCTGTCCGCCGCCATCGCACTGTCCGGGTTCGGGATCGACGTGACCGTGCTCGAACGCAGCCCGTCCCGCGCCGAGGCTGGCGGCGGCGGACTGGGTGTGGACGTCGCCTTGCTGCAGCGGGTGACCGGGATCGACGATGAGCCGCCTGTCGTGCACGGCACCGACCGTGACACCACCGCCTGGCACCTGCTGCAGGGCTGGCTCGAAGACCACGCGCTGCGCCGCGGCGGGATCACCGTGCACCGCGGAACCGAAGTGAGCGGCGTGCGGCCAGGCGACGACGAGCAGGCCGCATACGTGATGACCGAGGATGGCGGCGAGTACCCGGCTGACCTGGTAATCGGAGCGGACGGCGCGCGGAGCACCGTCCGCGCGAGCGTGGCGCCGGACGAACCGGACGCCCGGTACGCCGGGGTGCTGCTGTGGCGCACGCTGGTCGACGAGCGGGCGCTGCCGGACGGCGCGGCGCGGCTGCCGGCCGGTGAGCCGTCCCGGGAGATCTACGCCGGGCCTTACCGCCTGGTGACGTACCTGGTGCCGGGCGCGGCAGGCGACACGGGTGTCGGGAACCGCCGGCTCAACCTGGTCTGGTATGACCCTCAGCAGGACAGCCTGCTTCGCGGTATGGGCTTGCTTGATGGCGAGACGATCCAAGGCAGTCTGGCCCCCGGGGACCTGCCGGACCCGGTGCGCGAGCGGCTCACCTCGTTCGCGGCGGCGAACTGGCCCAGCCCCTGGCGCGAGGCGCTGGCCCAAGCCCTGGCGGACGGTACCGTGTTCGGCACGCCGATCGTGCACTACAAGCCGCGACGGCTGATCCGTGGACGGACCGCGCTGGCCGGTGACGCCGCCCACGCCGCCAGCCCGATGGTCGGCGGCGGGTTCCGCGAAGGGTTGTACGACGTCGCGGCGCTGGCCCGGCTCATGGCCGAGCTCACAGTAGGCGTAAGCGCCTCCACGGCAACACCCACCGTGCTTGACCGCTACCAGGAACTGCGCCTTGGCCCGGCCGCTCGGCACGTCGCGGTCAGCGAGCGGGCCACGGCCGCCTACCTAGCCCGCGCGGCTGGGCGCGGGCAGTGACGACGGCTCGAGGATCAGTTCGCCGCGTTCGGCGTCGTACTCGTATAGCTCACCGTAGCGGCCCCAGTCGATGGCGATGTCGAGCTGACGGCGGGCCTCCTCATCGGAGAAGCCGCGGCGGAGCAGGTCCAGGAAGAACCCTTCACGCAAGGACCCGTCGCTGGTGGCGCGAAGGGCGCGCAGGATCGCCTTGATCAGCGGGGCGTGGTCCGCGGCTTGTTCGCCGAACAGGGTCTTGCTGGTGTCGATGTCGGCGGCCGCGAAGGCGCTGCCGATGTCGGTGATACTCAGCTGGGCGTCATGCACCTCAGCGAGGCCGAGGAGGACGGCAGCGTCGACGAGCGGGAGCAGGTCGTCGATCTCGAAGCTGAGGTCTTCGGCCAGTTCGGCCAGGCCGTCCTCGCCGCCCCGGGCGGCGAGGATCTCCAGCAGGCCGGACAGGCCGCCCGCGGAGACTTCTGGCAGCGGCAGCTCGGCGGGGGTGGGAGCGGGCGCGCCTGGGGGGGCCGCGGCCGCGGCGCGTTCCGCGGCTTCTTCCCGGCCGGTCAGGATGCCGTAGACGGTGTCGACGAGTTGCTCGAAGCGGGGGTCGTGCCGGTCGCGGGGGCGGGGTATGTCGACGGGCAGCTCAGCACGGATACGCCCGGGGTTGGACGACAGCACCAGGATGCGATCGGCGAGCTGGACGGCTTCTTCGATGTTGTGCGTGACGATCAGGACCGCCTTGACCGGGAATTCCCGGCCTTCCCATAGCCGGGTGAGCTCGCCGCGCAGGTTGGCGGCGGTGAGCACGTCGAGGGCCGAGAACGGCTCGTCCATCAGCAGGGCGTCGGGGTCGACGGCCAGGGCGCGGGCGAAGCCGACCCGCTGCCGCATGCCGCCGGACAGTTCCTTGGGGGAGGCGGACTCGAAGCCGTCCAAGCCGATCAGGTCGATCGCCCGCAGCGCCTTGTCGCGGCGCGCGTCCTCGGGCACGTCGCGGGCCTGCATGGCCAGTTCGACGTTCTGCTGGACGGTCAGCCAGGGCATCAGGGCGAACGACTGGAACACCATGGCCACGCCCGGGTTGGCGCCGTTCAGCGGGGTGCCGCGGTAGGTGACGGTGCCTGACGAGGGGGCGATCAGGCCAGCGATGCAGCGCAGCAGGGTGGATTTCCCTGATCCGGACTTGCCGAGCAGCGCGACGATCTCGCCTTCGCGCAAGGTGAAGGAGACACCGTCCAGGACGGGCAGGGCTCGGCCGTCAGGGGTGGCGAACGTCTTGGTCACGCCCCTGGCCTCGATCAGCACCTCCCCCCCGGCGCCACGCGTCGGCGAGGCGCCGGGCGCGCCCGATGCCACGTGCTCGGCGGTCATAGCGAGTACCTCGTTTCCGCCAGGCGGTACAACCGCCGCCAGACAAGCCGGTTGAGCCCGACCACGTACACGCTCATCACCGCCACGCCGATCAGCACTTCAGGGAAATTCCCGGTCATCGCGGCCTGGGCGATGTAAGCACCGAGGCCCGTCGCGACCAGGTGATGGTGGCCGTAGGTCACTATCTCGGCGACGATCGAGGCGTTCCATGCGCCGCCCGCCGCGGTGATCCCGCCGGTGACGTAGGCGGGAAAGATGGCGGGCAAGATGAACCGCTTCCAGCGTAGCCTGCCGCGCACCCCCATCAGGGTCGTCGCTTCGCGCAGGTCGCTGGGGATCGCCGAAGCCCCGGCGATCACGTTGAACAAGATGTACCACTGGGCGCCGAGCGCCATCAGCAAGATGCCACCGATGTTCAGGCTCAGTCCGGTGGCGACGAAGAACGCCGCGGCGAACGGGAACAGGAAGTTCGCCGGGAACGAGGCCAGCACCTGCACGATGGGCTGCGCTAGCCGCGAGACCCGCGGGTTCATCCCGATCCACACCCCGATCGGCACCCAGATGATGCTGGCGAAGATGAGCAGGACGACGACCCGGCCGAAGGTCGCGGCGCCGAGCAGGAAGGCGTGGCCGAACGAGCCGAGACCCACGTGGACCTGCACATAGTCCAGTGCCTTGTAGGCGCCGAAGATCACCACCGCGCTGACCGCTCCCGCGAAGAACACGTCCCCGGTACGGGCGCGTGTCGCCGAGCGGTGTAGCGGGTGCTCAGCCAAGCCGAACGGCCGGGTGGCACGGTCCAGGAACCGGCCGACCGGGCGCGCCGGGCGAGCCACCACGTCGGGCAGCACCGAATGACGAAGCGCATCCAAGACGATGCTCCGCGGCCGTTCGGTCGCCGCGGATTCCTCAGCGCGGAATTTCTCGGCCCAGGCCACCATCGGCCGCCAGAACACGAAGTTGACCGCGACCACCAGGACCACCATGACCACGATGGCGATGCCGACCCGGCCGAGGTTCGCCTGCTCGATCGCGGCGGCCACGTAAGAGCCGATCCCGGGCAGCGCGTAGGTGTGGTTCAGCACGCTGATGGACTCGGAGGCGGCCAGGAAGAACCAGGCCCCGCCGAAGCTCATCATCCCGTTCCACACCAGCGGGATCATCCCGCTGGGGACGTCCAGCCGCCAGAACCGCTGCCACTTGGTCAGCCGCATGACCCGCGCCGCCTCGTCCAGGTCGCGCGGCTGGGAGAGCAGCGAGTGATAGAACGCGAACGTCATGTTCCACGCCATCGAGGTGAAGATGGCGAAGATCGACGCGAACTCCAGCCCCAGTTCGGAGCCCGGGAACAAGTTGATGAACGCGGTGACGGTCACCGTGAGGAAGCCCAGGACCGGCACGGACTGCAAGATGTCCAGCACCGGGACCAGGACCTTCTCCGCCCGGGGCAGCCGCGCCGCCGCGGTGGCGTAGACGAAGGTGAACAGCAGCGACAGGATCAGCGCGATGAACATCCGCAGCAGCGAGCGCACCGCGTAGTACGGCAGGTTGGCCGGGTCGGTGGACACGGTGGACGCCGCGGTCTTGGGCAGGAACGGGGCGTTCAGTGCCGGCGCCAGGCGCAGCAGCCCGAACAGCAGCGCCAGCAGCGCCGCGAACACGATCACGTCCACCGGGCGCAGGTTGGGACGGCGCCACACCCCTCGCGACGGGAAGGTCCCGGCCATCGACCACCCCACTTTGCACGTCCGTATCCGGTCCGCTAGAAGATTCTCCTGGGCACCCGGCGTGTCCAGGCCGTCTAACGGGTGAACAGTTGGCCACA
>DATMKQ010000142.1:0-5463 GCA_035571275.1 Trebonia sp. | reverse complement strand
CATGAACCAGAACCGCTCCTGCCCCGGCGTGCCGAACAGGTAGAGCACCAGGTCCTCGCGCAGCGTGATGCGGCCAAAGTCCATCGCCACCGTCGTGGTGGTCTTGCGCTCCACGCCGACGGTGCTGTCGACGAGCTTGCTTGTCTCCGTCAGCGGTTCCTCGGTTCGCAGCGGCCTGATCTCGCTGACCGCGCCGACCAGCGTGGTCTTGCCAACACCGAACCCGCCGGCGAGCAGGATCTTGATCGCGCGGTGTCGGCGGGCTGCCGTCCCGCCGTTAGCCTCATAGCCCCCGTAGGCCATGGAGGACCTCCCTCAGCGTTTCTCTGTCAACCTGATGCGCCTTCATCGGAACCGGTGCCTGAATCGTAACGAGGCCGAGTTCTCGCAGGTCAGCGAGGAGGATTCGGACCACGCCGAGCGGAAGGTCCACATCGGAGGCGATATCTACCACCGTCGCTGGCACCTGCGCGAGTCGCAGCACTGAGAAGTGCTCAGGGCCGAGCTCGCCAGGCTCCGCGATCCTGGTCTGGGTCGCGATCACCGTGGCGACCAGATCGAAGGCCTCGCCGGAGTGTCGCGTGCGGCCTCGGGTGAGGGCGTACGGCCGGACAACCGGACCGGCCTCCGCGTCGAGCCACCGTTCATCGTTCGACGGCATGAGCGCCTGTTCCTAGCGTGTCAGTGATAAGGCGGAGCGAGTCCGCATGTTGACCTGCAGATGGTCGCCGGTGCGCTGGACGAGGATCGCCATCTCGTACGCCACCTGGCCGATGTCGGCATCGCTCGTGGTCAGGACGGCAAGACAGGTCCCCTGGCCGGCCGCGGACACGATGAAGAAGCCTGACGTCATCTCGATAATCGACTGACGGGCGTCGCCGCCGAACGTGTGGCTCGCGCTGCGGGCTAGTGACTGGAATGCCGCCGCGAGCGCTGCCAGGTGCTCCACGTCGGCCTGCTCCATGCCCCGGGAAGCGCCGAGTGCCAGCCCGTCCTGGGAGAGGAACACCGCCCGGGTAAGGTGCGGCACCCGCATCACCAGGTCATCAAGGAGCCAGTCAAGCTGATTGACTGGGTACCTATGGTTGGTTTCCATCGACTCAGTCCTCTGCGTCGCGTTGCGTCTGTGACCGGCCTTGCTGCCAGCCGCGCTGCATGGCGGACAGTGTGTTGCGCATGTCGGTCAGCGATGCCGCCGTAGCCGGGGGAACCCCCGCCGGCTCCTGCGAGCCAGCCGCCGCCGCCGCGGTAGCGCGGAGCTGCGGTGCGAGATTGGCTTGACGGACGCGGCGCGGCAGCCCCTTGAAATCGCCGCCTGCGGGTTCCCCGTTTTGGTAACTATCGTCGCTATTTCCGTTGTTCCCGAAAGCGGCCTCATTTCCGTAAAGTCCGGGTTCCCGGTAAGTTCCGTCGGCTCCAGAAGCCCCGTTGTCCTGGTGCGGGGCGCTGTCTCCCTGGTAGGCGGCGGCGCTGTCTCCCTGGTAGGCGCTTGCCTCGGGAGCGTTGCTGTAAGGGCTGACGTAGGCGTCGGTCGCCTTGCCGCCGAAGTCCGGGTAGGGCTGCGGCGGCGCGGCGTCGGCGGGACCGTCCTGCTCGGTCCGCCGGATCGGCGTGAAGACGTCGAACTCCGGTTCAGGCACCGAGGTCGGCCTGCCGACCGGCACGCCGGTCACGACCGGGACGTCATCCGTGCCGTGCCGCCCGCGCCTGGCGCCCAGTTCCGCCCCGCCAGGCGTGGCGCCGGTTCCTGTGCTTGTGCCGTAGCCGCCGGGCGTGTTTAGGCCGCCAGGAGCGCCGAAGCTGCCGGGCGCGCCGGGGCTGCCGGGCGCGCCGGGGCTCCCGGCGCTTACCGGCTGGCGCAACGCGCCAGCGATGCGGATCGCCGACGTGGTCTGGTCCTGGTTTCCCGCGCCGTAGCTCCTCGAGTCGGCCGCCAGGTCACGCGGTTCCGGCCTGCCCGGGGACGGGTAGCCGGCCGGGGGCGGAGGATTCCCGCCGTTGTAGGCGGCGGCCACGGGCCTGCTCGGTATCCCGTTGCCGCCCGCCCGGGTGGCTCCTCGGGCACCGGTCGCCATGGGGCCCGCGGCGCCATTGGCGTAGCCGCCACTTCCGTAGGTCCCGTTGGCGCCGTAGGTCCCGTTGGCGGCGCCGTAGGTCCCGTTGGCACCGTAAGACCCGTTGGCACCGTAAGACCCGTTGGCGCCGGCCGTTTCTGGCACGCGGTGGCCCGACGTGATCGCCGCGGGGCCGTCCTCGACGATGAGCGCGAGCGGGATCAGCACGACCGCCGTCGTGCCGCCGTAGGGCGACGGGCGGAGCATGACCCTGATCCCGTGCCGCCTGGCCAGCTGCCCGACGACGAAGAGGCCAAGCTGTTCGGTGTTGGCCGGGTTGATGTCCGGCGGGTTCGCCAGCCGCTCGTTGAGTTCCTGTAGTCGCTGCGGGACCATGCCGAGGCCGCGGTCCTCGATCTCGATCGCGAACCCGTTGGCCACGATCTCACCGCTGACCTTGACCTGCGTAAACGGAGGAGAGAGCGTGGTTGCGTTCTCGACCAGCTCGGCGAGCAGGTGAATCACGTCGGTGACCGCGGACCCGCCGAGCGCCGCGCGGGACTGCGTGGCGGCGCTCACCCTGGCGTAGTCCTCGACCTCGGAGACCGCGCCGCGCATCACGTCGATCAGCTTCACCGGAGCGGACCAGGAGCGGCCAGGAGGGGCGCCGGACAGGATGATGAGGCCTTCCGCGTGCCGCCGCATCCTGGTGGTGAGGTGGTCCATCTTGAAGAGGTCTTCAAGCACGTCAGGGTCGGTGGCCCGGCGCTCCATGTCGTCGAGCACGGTGAGCTGGCGCTGAAGCAGCGACTGGTTGCGCCTGGCCAGGTTGCGGAACATGTCGTTGACGCCCTGGCGGACGCGCGCCTCGTCGATCGCGGACCTGATGGCGGTCTGCCGCACGGTGTCGATGGCCTGGCCCACCTGGCCGATCTCGTCGCTGCCGACCCGCAGCGGCGGCGCCTCCGCCGCGACGTCCACGGATTCGCCGCGCCGCAGCCGGGCCACCACCGAGGGCAGCTGCTCCTGCGCCAGCGTCAGCGCGGAGCGGCGCAGGGTGCTGAGCCTGCGGTTGATGGACCGGCTGAGCAGCAGCGAGACGAGCAGCGTGAGGACGAGGCCGGCCGCGCCGACGGCGGCAAGGATGATCACGCGCCTCTTGGCGTCGATGGCCGGCTGCTGGTTGGCGCCGAGCACCGTGCTCGCGGCGGTGGTGCCCGCCTTGCTCGCGGCCTTCAGCCACGTACCGGCCAGAAGGTGCCAGGTGGCGGGAGTGAGGCCCTGCTGCTGCATCTCGCTCAGCGGGATGCCGGCCGGGACGGCCTGCTGGATGGTCGTCAGGTCGTTCTGTATCGCCGTCGGCGCGAGGCTGTTAAGTGTGGCGTTGTAGGTCGTGAGCTCGGCCGGGGTAAGCAGTTGCTGATACGTCAGCGTGTCGTCCTGCAGCCGTCCCACGGCATCGCTGAAGGCCACCCGGTCCGGGCCCGTCAGCGATCCGCTGGCGAGCGCGCTGGCAAGCACGGCGTCCTGCTCCGAGACGTCTTCCTGGGTGTTAACCGCGGAGATGAGCCCGAAGCCCTGGAGCGCGGGGCCCGCGTCCTGGATGCTGCTCGCCTCGGCCTGGAGCACTGTCCCCTGGCCGGCGATGATGTTCGTGTAGTCGCTGAGCGCGTCAAGCGGGGTCACCTTCTTCGCGGTGACCGAGGTGCGCAGCGGGTCCATGCCGTTGATCTGCGCCGTCATCTTGTTGATGGCGGTGGTTTCCTCGGCGGTCGTGCTGTTCTTGGTGCCAGACGAGTTCAGCGCCACCGCGAGCTGCTGTGCGCCGTTCCTGGTGGCCGAGATCGCGCTCTGGTAGCTGCTCAGGTTGGCGGCGTTCGGCTGGGACAGGTAGACCATCGCGGCCCGGCGCTCCGCCTGGAGTACGTTGACGAAGTTGGTCAACGGCTCGGAGGTCGCCTCGATCAGGCTCGGCGCGCGGTCGAGGTTCAGCCAGTTCGTGACGGACGAGTAGGCCACGTACCCGAACAGGCCGAGCATCGTGATCAGCGGAATGGCGACCAGGATGTAGATCCTGAGTCGTATGGATCGGCCGCGCGATCCCATGGGCGATCCCCCTGCTGGTTACGGGTAAGGGCAAGCCACAATAACTCGTAAGAGGTCATGATCGTGGCCAAATCGGTACATTTTACGAGCGAAAACCGCTGGTTACGGTGATATTTGGCATTGCACAACGGTCCGGCGAACGCTCCTTTGACGGCGGTACCGCCTACGCTGGAAGCCGTGACCACGACCGCGACGCACTCCCTTCTCGACGGACTCAACCCGCAGCAGCGGGCCGCGGTGACCCACGCCGGCGGGCCGCTGCTTATCGTCGCGGGGGCCGGCTCGGGGAAGACCCGGGTTCTCACGCACCGGATCGCCTACCTGCTGGCCGAGCGCGAGGTGGCACCGGGGGAGATCCTCGCGATCACCTTCACGAACAAGGCGGCCGGCGAGATGGCCGCCCGCGTCGCGACCCTGGTCGGCGGCCGCCGCGCCAGGGCGATGTGGGTGATGACGTTCCACTCCGCGTGCGTCCGCATTCTGCGCCGCGAGGCCGCCAGGTTCGGCTACCCGTCGAGCTTCTCCATCTACGACTCCGCCGACTCGCAGCGGCTGATGGCCCTGGTCTGCCGCGAGCTTGAGCTTGACGCCAGGCAGTACCCGCCCAAGTCGATGGCCGCGCAGGTCTCCAACCTCAAGAACGAGCTCATCGACTACGAGTCGTTCGCCGCCAATGCGCGCGGCGCGCGGGAGAAGGCCCTGGCCGAGGCGTACACCGAGTACCAGCGCCGCCTGGTCGCGGCCGGCGCGATGGACTTCGACGACCTGATCATGGTCACGGTCAACCTTTTCCAGGCGTTCCCTGCGGTGTCGGAGGCCTACCGGCGCCGCTTCCGCCACGTGCTCGTCGATGAATACCAGGACACGAACCACGCGCAGTACGCCCTTATCCGCGAACTGGTCTCAGGCGGCGGCGCGCTCTTTTCAAAGTCAACGTCGGCGTCAGCCCGAACGGAAGCGGCCGACTCGCTCGCGGCATCCGATTCACCGGAGCCGGTCGGGCCCTCCGAGCTGTGCGTCGTCGGTGACGCCGACCAGTCGATCTACGCGTTCCGCGGCGCCACGATCAGGAACATCGTCGAGTTCGAGCAGGACTACCCGGATGCGACGGTCATCCTGCTCGAGCAGAACTACCGCTCAACGCAGAACATCCTCGCCGCGGCGAACGCCGTCGTTTCCCGCAACTCTGGCCGCAAGCCGAAGAACCTGTGGTCCGAGGCAGGCGACGGCCCGCCGATCACCGGCTACGTCGCCGACAACGAGCACGACGAGGCCGCGTTCGTCGCCGAGGAGGTCGACCGGC
>DATMKQ010000141.1:0-11254 GCA_035571275.1 Trebonia sp. | reverse complement strand
CCCCCGCGCCTCTGCCGTCCCCACCGCCCCATCGCCAACGTCCCCCCGTGCCGTCGCCGGCTCCGGTCGAACCTCTGTCGCCACACCAGCCCCACCCGCTCACTTCGCATACCTTACGCATGGATATTCCGGACAAATCGCCCCAGAAAGTGGTCACAGGGTGTGCGAAGTCGGCTCTGGGCACGGGCCGGAGGCTGTCAGGCCGTCAGGCGGCTCGCATCACGAGCCGCGTTAGTCCCTCAGGGCGCGGGAGTGCTTACGGAGGGAGCGGTTGGCGACGCATGCGGGCACCCCGCCACGGTTCCGCGCCCCGCCGCGCCCCGCCGCGCCCCCATCAACCCCCGCCCCGGCCCGCTAGAACAAGTCCGGGAATCAGAGTTGTATCAGCGACCGTTAACGATATATCGTTGAGAACGAAAGACGATAGAACGACGATCGAAAGAGGTGAAGCGCCATGCATGAAGAGCACAGGCGCGGTATGCGAGACGAAGGCTGGGGACCGCCCCGGCCAGGACGTGGCGAGTGGGGGCCCAGGCCCGGACGCGGCCCTGGTGGCCGTGGCCGCGGCGGACCCGGGGGACCTGGCTGGGGCGGCTTTGGCCGCCGCTGGGGCTGGGAACCTGGGGAGCCGATGCCGCCGATGGAGAAGATGTTCCTGCGGAGCCGCTTCGAGGGACGCGGGCCGCGTGCCCGGCGCGGCGACGTGCGGGCGGCGATACTTGACCTGCTCGCCGAGGGCAATGCCTGGAACGGTTATCAGATCATCCAGGAGATCGCTCAGCGCACCGACGGGGTGTGGCGGCCGAGCGCGGGTTCGGTGTATCCGGCCCTGCAGCAACTCGAGGACGAGGGGCTGATCAGCCCTGAGGGCGAGGGCCGCCGCCGGATGTACACGCTCACCGACGAGGGCCGGGCGTACGCCGAGGCCCACGCCGATGAGCTCCGCAGGTCCTGGGACGCAGCGGCCGGGATGGCCGACGAGGCCGCGTTCGAGCTGGGCGACATGATCCGGCAGCTGATGATGGCCGTCATGGAAGTACGTCGCTCCGGCTCATCGAGCCAGATCGCGGAGGCACGCCGCGTGCTCACCGAGGCACGCCGTTCCGTGTACCGCATCCTCGCCGAGGACGACCCGGCGAGCGCCGAGACCGCTCCAAGCGCGTCAAGCGCCGATGAGGACGTCCAGGACTCGGCCGAGTGACCGACCCGGAAGTCCCGAGTCACCTTACGGCGCGTCGCACCACGCGGCGCGCCGTAAGCTCTCAGCGGAGGCGAGCGGGCAGCCCTCCCGCGAGCCAAAGGGGAAAAGCGCCCGGAGGCGAGTGGGGAAACACAGCGAGAGGGGAAATCATTCATGACCGAACCGGTAGTCCTGGTCGGCGACCTGGTCAAGCGGTACGGCGAGGTAGAAGCGGTACGCGGCATCAGCTTCGAGGTCCAGCCGGGGGAGACCTTCGGCTTCCTCGGCCCGAACGGTGCGGGCAAATCCACCACCATCAAGATCCTCTGCACCCTCGCTGAGCCCACCAAGGGCGCCGCGCGGGTGGCCGGCTTCGATGTCGTGAAGCAGCGCGACATGGTACGGCGCAACATCGGCCTGGTCTTCCAGGACACCACGCTCGACAACTACCTCACCGGCGAGCAGAACCTCAGGTTTCACGCCGACCTCTACGGCGTCCCCAGGGCACAGCTACAGCCACGGATGCGCCAGGTCCTGGACATGGTCGGCCTCTGGGACAGGAGGCAAGCCGAGGTCGCCACCTACTCGGGCGGCATGAAGCGCCGCCTGGAGATCGCCCGCGGCCTGCTGCACGCCCCGCGCGTGCTGTTCCTCGACGAGCCGACCGTGGGACTTGACCCGCAGACCCGCAGCTCGATCTGGGAGTACATCAACGACCTCAAGCAGCGCGAGGACATCACGATCTTCCTCACAACGCACTACATGGACGAGGCGGAGAACTGCGACAGGATCGGCATCATCGACCACGGCAAGATCGTCGCCATCGACACGCCGGAGAACCTGAAGGCGAGCGTCGGCACGGACCGGGTGCAGATCAGCACGGCCAACGACGAGGCCGCCATCAAGGAGATCAAGGACAGCTTCGGCCTCGACGCCGCCATTCACGAGGGCATGGTCACCTTTAACGTAGAGGAGGGCGAGCACTTCGTGCCGCGCCTGTTCGCCGAGCTATCGCAGCAGATCCGCAGCGTGAGCGTGGCCCGCCCGAGCCTCGACGACGTGTTCATGTCCTACACCGGCAAGACGATCAGGGACGCTGAGGCGACGGTCGGCGACCGCAACCGCGCCCACATGATGGCGTTCCGCAGGGGGAGGTAGGCACCGATGGCAATCGAAGTAAGTAGCCCGGACGCCGCACAGGTCACCGAGGTGATCCGCGTCTCCGTCCCCGAGGCCGGGTTGCGGCAGGATCTCAGAGCCGTCAATATCGTCTGGCGCCGTGAGCTAATCAGGTTCCGCAACGACCGTCTCCGCATGGTCACCTCGCTGGTGCAGCCGATACTGTTCCTGTTCGTCCTCGGCACCGGGCTAGGGTCGCTGGCCGGCCACGGACTGCCGCATGGCATCGACTTCAAGACGTTCATCTATCCCGGGGTGCTCGCGATGTCCGTGCTGTTCACGGCCATTTTCGCGGCGGCGTCCATTGTCTGGGACCGTGAGTTCGGCTTCCTGCGGGAGATGCTCGTGGCGCCGGTGAGCCGGTCCGCGCTGGTAATCGGGAAATGCCTGGGCGGTGCGACCGTCGCCACATTTCAGGGACTAGTGATTCTCGCCCTTGCTGGCGTCGCTCATGTACCCTACGACCTTGGTCTGTTCCTCACCGTAATCGGCGAGTTGTTGCTGCTCTCGTTCACGCTCACCGCTTTCGGCGTGATGATGGCGGGCCGGATAAAGCAGATGCAGGCGTTCATGGCGTTGACCCAGATGCTGGTGATGCCACTGTTCTTCCTGTCCGGTGCGCTTTACCCGCTCAACGGACTGCCGGCCTGGTTGACCGTGCTGACGAGGCTGGATCCGCTCACCTACATCGTGTCCCCGATGCGCCACGCGGTCTTCAGCCACCTGAACATCCCGCCGCAGGCGCTGCACCAGATTGCCCCCGGCGTCACCTGGAACGGCTGGGAGGTCCCGGTCGGGCTGTCGCTGGGAATGGTGGCGCTGATGGGCGGAGTGCTGCTGGGCATAGCGATCGTGGAGTTCCGCCGCACCGAGTAAACTAAGTAACACGGAAAGTAACAGGAGTAGACCACGACCGGAGAAATGCCGGTCGGGAAAAAGAGAGCGACGCCGGGTGGCTACGGGGGCAAACCACCCGGCGTCGCATTCATCGGCGTTCCGACGGGGGCCCGGAACGCCGGCAGCGGTGCCCCGACGGGGGACCAGAGCACCCATATGAATGGTACACGTAACTACCCCCCTATGTGTCAAGACCCAATTACAGTCGGACACGAACGGGTGGTATTTTTGCTGCTCATGTTGCTTGGAAGATGTTCAACTGCGGCGTGTTGCGCCGCAAGGCGAAAGATTCCGAATGTCCGTTTGATTCCATGAAAACATCACTTGCGTCAGGTGAAGCGAGTGAAACCGCAGTGCTACCGAGGCTGAGGAGGACCGCCACCACGGCCGGGGAGGACCGCCACCGCTGATGCGAAGAGACGTCACTGCGTCTGGGGAGTACCGTCGACGCGCCTGAGAAGGCCCCGTCACCGCGGCTGAGAAGGCCCGTCGTCTCGCTGGTCAGAAGACTCGCCGGGTTCCCTGCGGGCAGGCAGGTTCGTCCGGTACTCCATGAACCCGCGGACGTTGTCCGGCTCCCGTCCGCCGTTAGCGAAAACCACCGCGAAGTACGGAATGACGATCGCTCCGACCGCGGGGATGGCCGTCAGCCACCCAAGGTGGTTGACGAACATGATGACCGCGATCGCGAGACAGAAGGTACGGATGGCCATCATGATCAGGTACCGGTGCTGCCGGTACGTGATGTCCTCCGACATCGGGCGGCGTGCCTGGGTGACCAGAGGCACCTGTTCGCCGCGCCCGAGATGACCTATCCTCACCCCTCAACCGTATCGCGCGCCGAGCATGCCGGCCACACCGCGCGACCAGCCAGCTTCGGGGTCAGCTCGCCTGGCTCACCGACGACATGTTGAACCCTTCCACGCGCAGCGGCGGCATCGCCGCGCGGGTGAAGTAGTCGCTCCACTCGCGAGGCAGCGTCTGCTGGGTCGCGCCCACCTCGAGCAGCCGGGAGAGCATCCCCACCGGCGACTCGTTGAACCGGAAGTTGTTCACCGCGCCGACCACCTCGCCCTCCTCGACCAGGTACACGCCGTCCCTGGTGAGGCCGGTCAGCAGCAGCGTCTGCGGGTCCACCTCGCGGATGTACCACAGGCAGGTCAGCAGCAGGCCTCGTTTCGTCGCCCCGATCATCGACGACAGCGACGCGGAAGAGTCCGCCGCCATCACGAGGTTGTCCACCGCCGGCGTCACCGGCAGTCCCGCCAGCCGCGCCGAATACCTGCTGGAATGCAGCGCGCTCAGCCTGCCGCCCGAGATCCACGCCGCGCGCCCGGCGGGCAGCCCGTTGTCGAACACCGACGAGTCACGCCCCGACGCGTGCGCGACGACGAACGGCGCGCACTCAAGCCCCGGGTACGACGGGTCGCTGAACAGGTCGACCGCGACCGCCGACAGCTGTTCCCCGATCCGTGTCCCCGTGCCGCGCCCGAGGGACCCGCCCGGCAGGGAGAACACGGTCCTGCCCTCGCCGGCATCGCGCGCTCCCGCCGTCCAGTACAGGTTGATCATCAGGTCGGCCACCGCGGTGGGCGGCAGCAGCGTCTCGTAGCGCCCGGCGGGCAGCTCCACCCGCCGCGCCTGCCAGGACAGCCGCTCGGCCAGCCCGGCGTCCATCCCGGCCACGTCGATGTCGGTGAAGTCACGCGTCGCCGCCCCGTCCCACGCCGACCGCGCCAGGTCCGCGGACTTGGCGTTCAGCTCAAGCCGCCCGGCCGGCTGGTCGTACCGCAGCCGCACGCCCGCCGACGTGCCCAGGAAGGTCGAGGTGACCCCGTGCTCGGCGAATCCGTACAGCTTGCGTCCCGCCGCCTCGGCCGTCCGCAGCGTCTCGCCCAGCTGCTCCGCGAACCCGCGGAACACTCCAATGGAGGTGGCGGCCGCCGGTTCATCCCAGCGGGGGGTTCCGGGGGGTCGTCCCCCCGGGCTAGCAGAGTGTTCCGAACGGTGACCAGCTTCTCCAGTCACGAGCTCCTCCGCGTCCTCGGCGGCCGAAGCCTCGGCGGCGGCCTTCTCCGCCTCGCGCACGACGTCTTCGACCTGGTCGGGCCGCACGCCTGACCGCGACACGACCCCGACACCCGCGGTGCCGTCCGCTCGCCGGTCGATCGAGATCACCGTGAGGCTGCGAGAAGCGGCGACCCCGTTCGTGGTCAGCGTGTTACCCGCCCACCGCAGGTTCGCCGTCGACCCCTCGTCAGCGACGATGACGCAGTCCGACCCCGGCCTGGCCGCCGCGAGCGCGCGCTCAACTGTCTCCTGGGGAGCTGGCCGGTCACCGTTCGGAATAATGCTCTGCTGCCCGCTCACGAGCTACCTTCCTCCGCCGTGTTGAGCACCCGGACACCGCGGAAGAGCGCCGCCGGTGTGCCGTGGCTGACCGGCGCGACCTGGCCGGGCTGGCCCTTGCCGCAGTTGAATGCGCCGCCGAGCACGTAGGTCTGCGGCCCGCCGACCGCCTCCATCGAGTTCCAGAAGTCCGTCGTCGTCGCCTGGTACGCCACGTCCTTGAGCTGCCCGCTGAGCCGGCCGTTCCTGATCAGGAAGAATCGCTGGCCGGTGAACTGGAAGTTGTACCGCTGCATGTCGATCGACCAGGACTTGTCGCCGATGATGTAGATGCCGTCCTCGACGTCGCCGATCAGCCCGGCGGTGTCCTGTCCGCTGTCGGCGGGCCGCAGGGACACGTTCGCCATCCGCTGCAGCGGCATGTGCCCGGGGGAGTCGGCGAACGCGCACCCGTTGGACCGGCCGAACCCCTTGAGCCGGGCCATCCGCCGGTCGAGCTGGTACCCGACGAGGACGCCGCCAGAGATGAGGTCCCAGGACTGGCCGGCCACGCCCTCGTCGTCGTACCCGATGGTGGCGAGCCCGTGCTCCGCGATGCGGTCGCCGGTCACGTTCATGACAGGCGAGCCATACCGCAGGGAATTGAGCTTGTCCAGCGTCGCGAACGACGTACCGGCGTAGGCGGCCTCGTAGCCGAGCGCCCGGTCGAGTTCGGTGGCGTGACCGATGGACTCGTGGATGGTGAGCCACAGGTTCGACGGATCGATCACCAGGTCGTACCGGCCCGGCTCGACGCTCGGCGCCATGAGCTTCTCCGCGAGCAGGTCGGGCAGGCGCGCGACGTCGCCGTCGAGGTCGCAGCCGGAACCGGTGAGGTACTCCCAGCCACGCCCGGCCGGCGGGGCGATCGTGCGCATGTCATCGAAGCCGGACTCGGTGACCGCGATGGCGGTGAGCTCCGGATGCAGCCTGACCCGCTGCTGCGTCGCCGTGGTGGCGCCGTCGGTGTAGAACTTGCACTCCTTGACCTGCAGCAGGCTCGCGTCGACATGGGTGACGGCATCGTGCGCCATGAGCTGTGCCGACCAGGCGGCGAGCTTGTCGATCTTCTCTTTCGGCGAGACCGTGAACGGGTCGACGTCGTAGGCCGATACCCAGGTCACGTCGCCGTAGGCGGGCTCGGGCGCTAGCTCGATGCGTTCGGTGTTCATCGCGGCGGCCACCCGCGCGACCTCGACGGCAGCCGCCGCGGCGCCGGCCGCGGCCTGCGGACTCAGGTCGACGGCGGAGGCGAACCCCCAGGTGCCGTCCACGACGACGCGGACGGCGAGCCCGCTGTCGTCGGCGTCGGACGAGCTCTCCAGCTTGCCGTCGGCAAGCCTTATTCGCTGCCCGCGGATCCGCTCGACGCGAAAGTCGGCGTGCTGCGCGCCCAGCCGGTGAGCCTGGTCCAGCGCGGCGTCGGCGAGCGCCTTCAACGGCAGGCCCGCGAACTCCGGATCGATCCGTGCATTGCCATCATCCACGCCACAAGAACCTATCGCACACCCTCGTTCACCTTCCCACCAGATATCCCGTGCCACGCTCGCACCTGCGCGAAGCCGCCGCGGAAACGGACTAAGTCCGGCCTCGCCACTTGAGTGGAGTACTTCAACACGCCTTGACTTCGGTGCCTTGCGGTGCCAATCTTTGTTACGGTTTGTCCCAGATGGTCCTACGGGGTGGCAGCGCTGGACGGTAAACGGGGAGCCTAATGAACCCTCAGCGGATCTGGTCGTGATGATCTCAGCCGTCGCGTTCATCGCCGTCGCCATCGTCTTGTGCGCTGCCGCGGTGATGGCGATATTCGGGATCACCAATGTCGCCATGTCAGGCCCGAAGGCCATCGAAAACGACGGTCTTCATCGCGGGCTCGCGGCGCCAGCCTGGTCTCTTCCGGATTCGTCCGGGCGAATCCTTGTGTCACCGTCGGCTAAGCCGTTTCAGCTGATGGTGTTCACCGACCACTCGCTGAAGTCTTTCCCTTCCGTGGTCGACGGACTGAAGATCCTCGCCGGCCAGACGGCGGACCTCGAAATAATCGTGTTGCTGGCCCAGGACAACGCCGCGGCCGTCGGGGTACTGCGACTGCTCGGCCTTGGTGACCTTCCTGTGGTGACCGGCACGCCCGCGCTGTACGGGCGCTACAACGTCAGGGTTACCCCGTTCGTCATATTTGTTGATTCCGCGGGCCGGGTACGCGCGTCGAGCCTGGTTAACCACGAATGGCAGATTATGAAGCTGTGGCGGCTGGCTAACATCCCGCTATCGCCCGATCCCGTCTCGCGCGCCCGCCGTTTCCCTGGGGGCCGCCAGCCAGCGGGGGTGGTATAGCGGCGATGGATGTGCTCGTCCTGGGAGCGAAAGCCGCCCTCGCGGTAATGCTGCTTGTCGCGGGCGGTGCGAAGCTAGCGGACCTGACGGGTTTCGCCGCGGTCGTCCGCCTCTTCATTCCCCTGCGCGGCCTGGCTCCGGCTTACAAGTACCTCGCGACAACCGTCGCGGTCGCGGAGGTAATCCTCGGCAGCGCGAGCCTGTCGTTCCCCGCCGTCGAGTGGATCAATCTGGTCGTGCTGGCCGCCGGATGCGCCTTCGCGGCGGTCTCTGTCGTTGGGTTCGCCCGGCACCGCGGGAAGTCGTGCCGGTGTTTCGGGGCGCTGTCCCGGCGGACCTTCGATGTGCCGGGGATCCTGCGCAGCGCGCTGATCGCGGCGTTCGCCGCGGTAGCCACCGTTGGCGTCAGCGGGCCGGCCGTTCGGCTCGGCGTGCCGGCGCAGATCCTCTTGCTCGCGGCGGCGGTGCTGGTCCTCGCGGTCTCGTTCACCGCGGCCAAAGCGCTCGCGGCTGTCCCGCAAGCCCGATCGAGGTAGGTCGCCCCATGACGATTCCGCTGTACCTTGCCATCGCGCAATGGATCCTGCTGCTCGCGCTTGGCTCGCTGGTATTCATCATGTACCGGCAGCTTGGCCATTTTTTCGCCGGACCCACGACCACGGCTGAGTTCGGGCCAGCCATCGGCACGGGTGCCGCCGGCTTCGAGTACACCCGGGTGAGCGACGACACGAGGCGGCACTTCGCGGCCGGGGATGGCCAGCCGGCACTGGTGGCGTTCGTCGATCCGACCTGCCCCGCGTGCGAGGCGCTGGTGAGCAACTTGAACACCGCCGCCGATGGCGGTGAACTCGATGATCTCCGCGTGCTGCTGGTCACCTGGGACCCGCCGGCTTATATCCAGATTTCAGACACGTTCCGCGCGACGCCGCTCGAGATCGGGCGCCCTATCTCACACGCCGCCAAGGATGATTACAACGTGACCGCCACGCCTTTGCTCGTGGCGATCGACATACAGGGTGTCGTCCGTGCCGCGGGCGCGGTCCGGCATCTTAACGACCTGCGTGCCTTCATCAGCAAGGCCAGTTCCCCGGCCCGACGGTCCCCCGCGCCGATCGCTATCGTTGCCACCCCGAATCCAGGAGAATAGAGGCGTAAAACCATGCGGCTCGGCCAGAAGCTCGACTCGCGCGTCGCGCACCTGTCAGAAACGCTCACCCGCCGGATCTCGCGCAGAGACGCACTGCGGACGGCCATCGTAGGCGGCGCGACGAGTATCGCCGTGATGTCGCTCGGTCAGAAGCCCGCCCTGGCTCAATCCTGCTATTGCGGCCCGACCGTCCACTGCGATAACTACGGTCACAAGTGCCATTCCAACGGCTGCCCGACCGGGTACGAGGCGTGCAAGCAAGGATCCGACTACTACTGCTCGTGCGCGCAAGGTCATTTGAACCGGCAGGGTTACTGCTGCGAGTGGGCGGCGGGCACGTGGATCGCTTGCACCGGGCTCGGCAAGGGCTACGGCTATAAGAAGTGCTATGACTGCATATCTGTCGGCCGGGGCAATGAGCACGATCGCTGCACCGACTGGTGCACCTGCCTAGGCGAATGCATCTGCTGCACCTGCACGAAGCCGGAGGAAGTCCGCAGCGAGATGGCACGCGTTCAGTTACCGGCCTGGCGTTAACCGTCATGCCTACGGCCAGCGCCGCGATATTCGTCGCATGCCTTGTTACCCTGGCGGCGGCGAACGGCTACTCCAAGGCCTACTCTCCTTGAGGCGCTAACTCCGCGGCGTCTCTCGCCGTGAGCCTTCCGGTCGGGAGGATCGCACGACAGGTGTCCGTTGTCGCGGCATACGCGATTCCGGCCATCGTCGGCTGGATGGTGGTCGGACTGCTGTTGAACTCCTGCGATCTCCGGCGCCCGGCACTATTCCTTATCGTCATCTACTGCCTGTACTACGGGCTCACCGAAGCGACCGGAATACATGCCCTCCGGCCTCCGGGCAGGAACTGGCAGGTGCCCCAAACCTTCGTTGTCGGCACCTCACGCCGTCGGCGAACGCTGATCTGGGGGGCAATCCTGGGCCCCGGCTTTTTCACGCGCAACCCTTACGCCGGGTTCGGGCTGCTGCCGCTCGGCGTCGCCGCGCTGGATTCCGTCCCTGCGGGCGTGCTGGCCGCCGCGGCGATCGGGTTCGCGCACGGCACTGGCCGGGCGCTGGGTTTGCTCCGTGATGCTCGCGATGCTCGCGGGACCGATCCCAGTGGCTATCTTCAATCCGTGCTCAGGTTGATGTACTGGCGAAAGTTCGACGGCGTAGCCCTGCTCGCGCTCGGCGTCATGGCCGTGTTCACGTTCGCGCGTCCCTGGTGACCGCGGCTGGGGCAGCATCATGCGGGTGTGTCGCCGTATCTGGCGGAAACCTACAAACCTTCGTCTGCGTACTTCGTCCGGCGGACCGCCCGTCTCCCAGCCCCCCCTGGGGTAACCTCGGCTGGCTAGAGGATCGACGGGTAGGAGGCCGATCGTGGGTCGTTCTGTGCTGGTGACCGGCGGGAACCGGGGGATAGGGCTGGCGATCGCGCGGCGGCTCGCCGCCGACGGGGACACCGTCACGGTGACGTCACGCTCCGGCGACCCGGTCGAGGGCCTGTCCGTGGTGCCCTGCGACGTGCGGGACGCCGAATCGGTGGACATGGCGTTCTCCGCGGTCGAGCGGGAACAGGGGCCGGTCGAGGTGCTGGTCGCCAACGCGGGCATCACCCAGGACCAAGTGCTGGCGCTGATGAGCGAGGACGCCTTTACCGGCGTGCTCGACACCAACCTGACCGGCGCCTACCGCGTCGCCAAGCGCGCCGTGCGCGGCATGATGCGGATGCGCCGCGGCAGGCTGATCTTCATCTCCTCGGTGGTCGGCCTGTACGGGTCGAGCGGACAGGCCAACTACGCGGCATCCAAGGCCGGCCTGGTCGGCCTCGCCCGGTCGCTGGCGCGCGAACTCGGCTCGCGCGGGATCACCTCGAACGTCGTCGCCCCTGGCTTCGTCGACAGCGACATGACGGCGGTGCTGTCAGCAGACCGCAAGGCGGCCATCATCGGCGGGGTGCCGCTCGGCAGGTATGCCACGGCACAGGAGGTGGCCGGCGCGGTCGCGTTCCTGGCCGGCCCTGACGGCACCTACGTCACCGGGGCGGTAATCCCGGTAGACGGCGGCCTCGGCATGGGACATTAAGCTGCGCTCGACTAGCGCCCCCACGACAACGGAAACTCGAC
>DATMKQ010000140.1:0-71814 GCA_035571275.1 Trebonia sp. | reverse complement strand
CTGTGCCATGTCACTCACATGCCGTTGCCAAGGGATCGTTTACGGCCGGGCCGGAGGGAGTAGAACTGGGTGGTGGGTGTCGGCTCTGACATCGCGGTCAGACTGTGGATGAGGAGAGCGCGAAATGACACAACCAGGCAGGCCGGCGGTATTCGTTCATGGCCTGTGGCTGCATGCCAGCTCGTGGGGGCCGTGGCTAGAACTGTTCCAGGAGGCGGGCTACACGCCGACAGCGCCGGGCTGGCCGGGTGACTCGGACACGGTGGAAGAGGCCCGCCGGGACCCCACCCGGGTGGCGGGCAAGGGCATCGACGATGTGGTCGACCACTACGCCGGGATCATCCGCGGGCTTGAAGTCCCTCCGGTCGTCATCGGCCATTCCTTCGGCGGTCTCATCGCGCAGCGGCTGCTTGGGCAGGACCTGGCCGCTGCCGCGGTGGCGATCGACGCCGCGCCCATCAAGGGCGTGCTCAACCTGCCCGTTTCCGCGCTGAAAGTCGCGTCGATCGCGCTGCGCAAGCCGGCCAACCGCAACCTGGCAATAGCGCTTACCCCAGAACAGTTCCGGTACGGCTTCGGGAACGCGCTTCCCGAGCAGGAGTCAGCTGAGCTGTACGACCGCTGGACAGTGCCCTCGCCGGGCAAGCCTCTGTTCGAAGCCGCCCTGGCAAACTTCACCCCGCGGTCGCCAGCGAAGGTGAATACCGCCAACAAGACCCGCGGGCCGCTGCTGCTCACGACCGGGGGCAAAGATCACACCGTGCCGCCAGCCATCACGACGTCGACCCGCAAGCTCTACCACAAGTCACCGGCCATCACCGACTTCATCGAGTTCCCCGATCGCGGCCATTCGCTGACGATCGACCACGGCTGGCGCGAGGTCGCGCAGGCGGCGCTGGACTGGCTTGGCCAGCGGTCATTCTGATCGGCGCCAGCCGAGCCGGGACAAGCCTTTCCGCCGGTCCGCGGCGTTCACTACCGGACCAGTTCGCGGTTAGCGTCCTGCCCGGAGATGGACGGCTCGGCAAGCGGCGGTGCAAGCACAGACCATCCGTTCGCGCCGGTCAGCGCAGCTAGCGACAGAGCCGGGCAGATCAGGCGGCTACCAGCGCGATTAATCGTGTTCTAGCGGCTACGGGCGTTCGGATGTCGCTTGTTACGGGTGTCTAGGATGTGCGCGCAAGGCCATTCGGGCATGGGAACAGGATTGGGCCCGAAAGCTGGCGTACTCGACTCGCCAGCGCGGGGAGCGGGTGACCTGGGATCAGTGGTCGGCTTCGTACTTGAATGAGAGCTGGAGCTTGGTGCGATAGGTGATCGTCCCGCCCTCGTCCAGGTGAATGTCCTGCTTGACGACCTCGGCCACCCGCAGATCGCGAAGCGTCCCGGCGGCCGTCCTGATCGCCTCCGCTGCAGCGTCTTCCCACGATGTGCTGCTTGTCCCGATGATCTCGGTCACTCTGTACACGCTCACAACGCTCTCCTTTCATCACGTGCGGCCCACCTCTGGGCTGCTGCTCCAGCCTGTCACATGGCCACTCCGCACTGTTGCCGTCATGACCGGGGCGTCGGCCGCGAAACTATGTCATCCAAGGACGGAGGCGGACGGGGAGGCCTGCCACTGAGAGCGAGAGCAGCCGGAGTCTTCGGACACCCGTGCGAAGAGCCCCCGTCCTGCTCGGCCCCGGCAGTCCGATCTCACCTGATGATGAGATGCTGACACCGTGTCATTCACCCCCGTGTCTACCGCCCAGCCCGTAAAGGCCGTGTTGTTTGACGTGTTCGGCACTGTGGTCGACTGGCGGACCGGGGTCGCCGCGGCCGTCCGCCGCTTCGCCGGCGAGCACAGGCTCGAACTCGACGCCGACGCGTTCGCCGATGCCTGGCGGTCACGGTACGTCCCGGGGATGCGACGGGTCACTACCGGAGAGCGGTCCTTTGTCCCGTTGGACGTGCTGCACCGCGAGAACCTCGACGGCGTGCTTGAGGACCTCGGGCTCGATCCGGGGCGCTTCGGCCCGACGGCGCTTGACGAACTCAACCGCGCCTGGCACTTGCTGCCGCCCTGGCCGGACAGCGTCGCGGGGATCACTGCGCTGAAACGGAATTACATAGTGGGACCGCTGTCGAACGGGAATACGTCCCTGCTGCTGGACATGGCGAAGGCGGGCGGGCTGGCGTGGGACGTGATCCTCGGCTCGGACGTGTCAAAGGCCTACAAGCCGGCCATGGAGGCGTATCTGCGGCCGGCCGCCATGCTCGGGCTTGAGCCAGGGGAAATCATGCTGGCCGCAGCGCACGAGGCCGACCTGGCAGCCGCCCGCAAGGCGGGCCTGGCTGCGGCGTTCATCTCCCGGCCCCTGGAGCGAGGGCCCGGGATTCCCGGGGTCGGCGTCGCCACCAAGCCGTGGGACCTGTCCGTATCGTCCATTGCCGAACTCGCCGACCTCTTGTGACCCAGGCCGTGCAAAGGTCGCGTATCAGCAACTCCCCGCGTGGCCAAGCGCTCTCGCTGGCGCTGGCCCCAGCCGGGCAGGGTAGCCTCTAAACGGCCCCGAAGTCGGCCGATGACCTTGGCGTTGCACCGGTTCCAGTCAGCGCCTGCCAGATTTCCGGCAGGCTCCCCTTCCTGGTGACCGCGAGCTGGACCTCCCGGCCGCCATTCTGTCCGGTGATGACTATCCAGTCGCGGGTAACTACGCGGGACGGTTCCTGGCTGAATGCAATGGAAGATTCGCATCCTCTGAGTGCATAAGCCGCGCCCAACGACGATGCGACCATAAAGGCGTCAGTGCCGACGACCAACCGCTTCGGACCCTTGATCGCAATCCAGTAGCCACCTCTTGCGAGAATCATGGCATGGTCAAGGGCAGTTGAAAAGCACACCTGCATCTCTATGTCGAAGCGCAGCGGAGCGTTCCTGGCGCGCTCTCGGCCTTCCCGGATGAATGCACATATTATGATGGTCATGACCGCCAGTGCCCAGAGCAGCGGGAGCAGGTGCATGCTCAGCCTCCTAGTCTCTGGCGGATTGATCATCCCCCATGCGCCGCGCGGCGGAGAGAAGAATGGCTCCAACAGTAGCCCGACACTGTGGTCGCGACTTACAAACGAGCAGTCAGGCCCGTCACGATGACGCCGACCGGTCGACGTCCTGTTACGCCTTGCTCGTACTCGCGGCCGGTGCTGGCGCCGGGGACGGTCATCGCGGCCGACTCCTTGAGCTGAGTGATTCGTAAGACACAGCTGATCGGCCCGGCCGGCACCGTGATGCCGGCCGGGGATCTAGAAGCGGCGGTGCCGACGGCCAGGAAGTGGGCGGGAGCGACCGCGGCGATGAAAGTGAACATGTCGCGTTTGCTCCTCGGGTCCGGGTCGCTGGCGGCCGAGCGCGGCGGGTCAGGTGGTGGCTTGGACGGCCTGCAGGATGACGTTGGTCACGACGCCGGGGTCGGAGATCATGGACAGGTGCGGGGCCTTCACTTCGGTGATGTGGGCGTGCGCGTTCTCGGCCATGGCCAGCTGTAGTGCCGGCGGTATGGCGTGGTCGGCGGTGCCGACCACGGCCCAGGACGGGATGGTCTGCCAGGCTGGGACACCAGACGGCTGGGTGAGGGCGCTCGTTGCGATTGGCAGCTGGGTGACGGCGAGCACGCGTGCCTCCCTGGCGGGCAGGCCATTGGCCATGCACGAGGGGAACGCGCTCTGGGTGATGTACGCGTCCCCAACGCCTGAGGGAGCACCGGGGAACGGGACCACATTCAGGTTCGCGGGCACGGCGCACGATCCGGGAATGGAGGCGAGGAGCTGGGCGAGGGTCTGGCCCTGCGCGGGTGCGAACGCGTCTACGTAAACGAGGGCTTTGACCTGCGGGTCGCCGGTGGCGGCGTTGGTGATAACGGCCCCGCCGTATGAGTGGCCCACCAGCACGATGGGCCCGGAGATGGTGTGCAGGAAATCGGCCAGGAACGCGGAGTCATAGGTCAGTCCCTGCAGTGGGTTCGGCGGCGCGTACACGGTGTAGCCGTCGGCTTGTAGCCGTTTGATGACGCCGTTCCAGCTGCTGGTGTCGGCCCAGGCTCCGTGCTCGAGCACGATGGTGGGCTTAGGCCCGTCGCTGGCGGCAGCCCGAGTCGTGGTATGGGCGGAGGCGGTCTGGCTGAGGGGAATGATCAGGGCCGCGCTGGCTATGACCAGCGCCGGGACGATGAGGCGCAGCCTTCGCCGTGCGATTCGGTCGATGTTCACTGTGTTCTCCTGCTCCGGGGATGCCCAGCGTCCGTTCGGTCGCTTTGGAAAGGCGTAAAAGAAAGTCCCCTGCTTCGACTGTGCGGCTGGAAGCTGGCAGTGGGGTATCAGAAGCGCCACTGCATTTCTGTCGATGACTATCGAAATTAAATTTGCAAGAACTCGGTGAGCGGGCTGATCGACCGTTGACGCCTGGTGGACCGGATTCGCCCGGGCGGCACGCTCCCGCAAAGTGCAGTGACGTTACGTATACCGCGCCTGAGGTTCGCTTCGCAGGATGGCATTAAGACCCGACCACGAAGGGATCACCGAGATGAATCCTCGACCGAACATCGTGCTTGTCCACGGCGCATGGGCCGACGGCTCCAGTTGGAGCGGCGTCATCGAGCGCCTGCAGGCCGACGGCTACCACGTCACCGCACCGCAGTTCCCGCTGACCGCGTTGGCCGATGACGTCGCCCGGCTGCGGCAGGTGCTGGACCTTCAGGACGGCCCGACCATCGTTGCCGGACACTCCTACGGCGGCCAGGTCATGACCGCCCTGGGCGCGGACGCGCCGAACGTGGCCGGCCTGGTCTACGTCGCCGCGTTCGGCCTTGATCAGGGCGAATCACTGAGCGCGCTGCTGTCTCAGGGACCAGTGACCCCGGCGCTGGCGCACTTGGTCACCGACGGGCAGGGCTTCGCCTGGCTCTCCGAGGACGACTTCGTCCGCCATTTCGCCGCCGACGTCGACCCGGTCCAGGCAAAGGTGATGTACGCCGTGCAGCAACCCCTGGCCAGCTCCGTCTTCGGCGCGGTGATCGGCGTCCCGGCCTGGAAAACGCTGCCGTCCTGGTATCTGGTCGCCACCGACGACCAGGCGCTACCGCCCGATGCCGAGCGCCTGTTCGCCAGCCGCATGGGCGCCACCACCGTCGAGATCCCCTCCAGCCACGTCGCGATGGTCTCCCATCCCGGCGATGTGGCCGAGCTCATCAAGGCGGCGGCCGAAGCCGTGCCGGTTACGAGCTAGACCGGCAAGGAGCACATCATGATGAGTGAGACATCGCTGACCTATCAGGTCTACGTTGCGCCGATCATCGCGATGGCAGGCAAGGACGTCCCGCCTGGCCAGCGCCGCTCAACCTGGAGCCCGATATCGGCCACCCTAATCTCCGGCCGGCATGACGCCGTCCTGGTCGACCCCCTCATGACGGTCGAGCAGGGCATGGCGGTGGCTGACTGGGTCTCGACCACGGGAAAGAACCTCACCACCGTGTACATCACCCACGGGCACGGTGACCACTGGTTCGGGCTCGGCGCGGTCCGCGAGCGCTTCCCCGGTGTGCGGGCCGTCGCAACGCCAGCGGTCATCGCGGGCATGCGCAAGTGGTCAGCGCCGGAGGTACTCCAGACATTCTGGCAACCCCGGTTCCCAGGCCAGATCCCCGATGACAACCCCGTCGCCGATCCGCTGGACGGTCTGTCCTTCGAGCTGGAAGGCCGTCAGCTGGTCGCCGTCAACGTCGGGCACACCGACACCGATGACACCACGGTCCTGCACGTACCGGAAATAGGGCTGGTCGTCGCCGGTGACGCGGTATACAACGGCGTGCACCAGTACCTGGCGGAATCAGGCTCTCAAGGGCGCCAGGACTGGCTAGCGGCGCTCGACATTATCGAGGCACTGGATCCGCGTGCCGTCGTAGCCGGACACAAACGCTACGGCAACGACGATAACCCCCGAATCATCGATGAAACCCGCCGGTACGTCAGCGACTTCGACCGGCTCGACAAGGAAACCACGACGGCGGAGGAACTGTACTGGCAGATGCTCGCGATCTACCCGGATCGGGTCAACCCCGGCGCACTGTGGCTCTCGGCCCAGGCGGCAAAGGCCTGAACTGGTCTCCGGAAAGGAAATCCCGTGGCTGGAAAACCAATTTCCCGCAATCGCTTGCTCGGATCGCTGAAGGAGGCGGGCAGCTGGCCGGGGGCAGACAGGAGCACTCTGGTGGCCCTGGCCACCGCGCTGGTAACGGCACGCGCCGACGCCGAGGGCAGTAGGTACTTCCAGGACCTGTCCGAACGGAACCCTGCCGACGCCACGGCGCAGGCGCTGGCCGGCTTCTTCCGGGTCCGCGCTGGCCATGACGTGGCCGCGGCGGTAACTCAGCTGGACAAGGCGGCGGCCATGGACCCGGGCCTGCCACAGTACTTCCGCGGCCTTGCCCTGGCGTGGCTGCTTCCCCGGGTAGGCCCGTCCGAGGCGGGTGTTGCCGCCGCCGATGCCGGTCGGGCGGACCAGGTGGTCGCGGACCTGGAGTTCGCACTCGCGGCGCGTGACCAGTTCCCCGCGTTCTTGCTCCGCGCCGCGTACCAGGGGCTCGCCCGTGCCTACCCGGTGCTCGGGCGGCACGAGCGGGCGGCCGAGGCGCTGCGACGGTCGGGCCTCGGCCCTGCCGCGCCGGACCAGCCGCCGATGTTCACCAGCTTTTCGCTGACCGCGCGGGACGGGATGCGGTTGTCCGCACCGGGCATGCTCAGCCCTGCGCCGGGCGTACGCGTGGCTCAGTCCTATGACTTTGGCGACTTCGCGTTCATCGAGACGAGCGCGGGAGTCGTCGCCATCGACGCGGGCACCAGCCCAGACCGCGTGCTGGCCGCAATGGCCGATCTTCGCCTGAAGGACCGTGCGCCCGTCAGCCATCTCATCCTCACGCACGCTCACTTCGACCACGTCGGCGGCGCGGCGGCCGTGCGCGGGCCAGACACCGAGGTCATCGCCTCCGCGGGATTCCCCGCCGAAGCGGAGCGGCAGCGCCACTGGCACGTTCCCCGCTACCTGACCGGAATCGGTGCCAGCCCGGCCTCCGACGTGAAGCCGGACCGGCTGATCAGCGAGCGGACGTCTATTGGCGTCGGCGACACCGAGTTCACGCTCATTCCAGTCCGGGGTGGCGAGACGCCCGACGCGCTGATGGTGCACCTGCCCGCCAGCGGGCTGCTGTTCACCGGGGACGTGCTGATGCCCTACGTCGGCGTCCCGTTCACCGCCGAGGGCTCACCGGAGGGACTGCTGGAAACACAGCGGTACATCCGCGAGCTAGCCCCGCGGATGCTCCTGGAGGGCCACACCACGCTGACGGAGAACTTCACCATCGGTGCCCTGATGGGCCTGGAGCCCGCTCTCACCGAGTTGCACGAGTTTGCGCTGGCCAGGATCGGCGAAGGCATGACGCTACCGCACATCCTGGACCTTGCTTATCTGCCCGCCTTGCTCCGCGATCACCCCGCAGCGGTCGTGCCGTACCTGGTCAGCCGGGACAACTTCATCGCCCGGCTCTATCACCAGCGCACCGGGTACTGGCAGCCAGACGGGCAGGGCCTCGACCCGCGCAGCCAGGAAGAAACAGCGGCGGCTCTCGACCTGCTGGCGGGCGAACAAGCGGACGCATTCGTCACCGCCGCCGCGACCCTCGCCGATCAGGGCGACCTGGCTCTCGCGCTGGAAATCCTCAGCCCGGGCCTGCTCCGTCATCCGGACAGCAGCGAACTAGCTGAGCTCCGGCAAGCGGTTCTGTACCGGCTGATGGAGCAGCGCCAGTTGTCTGATCCATTCGGGTTCCTGGTCTACGCGGAACTCGCTGGCGCTGAGCTTTCCCCAATCCGATAGCCGAGCTCCGATGGCCGAGCGCGGGCCTGCCGCGCTCCTTCCGTGTCCCAACTCGCCCACGGAGGCAACCGGTGAAGGCCATGCACGCTGCTGAGCGCGGCGGTTACGAGGCGCTGCGGCTCGTCGACATTCCGGAGCCGCGGCCTCGAACCGGCCAGGCCCTGGTGCGGGTGACCTCAGCGGGTGTGACCCCGCTGGACCGCACCGTGCTGGCCGGCTTGCACCGGTATCGCCAGCGGCCAGATCGCGCCCGCCCACGACCCGTACTAGCAGGCCCCCGAGGCGCTACGCCACCTGATCGAGGACCGGCCGTTCGGCACGGTAACCCTGACCGTGGGCGGTTTACCGTCCCGCTGTTGCGGTCTGCGGGCCCGGCTCAGATGGCGATGAAGTCGAGCAGTGCCCGGTTGACCTCGTCGGCGTGCGTCCAGATGATCGCGTGCGGCCCGCCTGCGATGACGATGGAACGCGCGTTCTTCAGCAACGCGGGGAGCCGTCGGCTAGTGGCCTCGTAGGGCAGTACCCGATCCTGGTCGCCGTGGATTACCAGGACGGGGATGCTGATCCTGGCGAGATCGCCGCGGAAGTCTTCAAGGCAGGCTGTGACGCAGCGGAGCGCGGCCTGGGCCGATGCGGAGATGGCCACGTAAAAGCTGTTCTGCCATGCCTGGTCGCTGACCCGGCTGGCGTCGAGGAGATCGATGTTGTAGGAGCGGTCAAGGAAGTCTTTCATCGCCGCCGGGCGGTCAGTGGCGATTCGCGCCGTGATGCCGTCGAAAACGCTCCGCTCGATACCCTCCGGGCTGTCGTTGGTCTTGAGCAGGAAGGGCAGCAGCGGCGCCACCAGCACGGCTGCCTTGACCCGCGCTGAGCCATGAGCGGCCAGGTAGCGGGTTACCTCACCGGTTCCCATGGCGAACCCTGCCAGCACCACTGCGCGGAGGTCAAGCCTGTTGAGCAGGACGTCAAGATCGTCGGCCAGCGTATCGAAGTCATATCCGGTGCTTGGCCTGCTTGAGGCGCCGAAACCCCGCCGGTCGTAGGTGATCACCCGGTGCCCGGCGGCGAGCAGGGCCGTCTCCTGTTTTTCCCATGAATGCCCGTTCAGTGCGTATCCGTGGACCAGCACGACGGGAGGACCAGACCCATGGTCCTCGTAATAGATCCGGATAACGGCTGAATTCTCCCGCCCCACAGTGACAAAGGGCATCGCGATCCTCATCGTTTGTGCTTGCAGTGGTGACGCCTGGCCCCTTCATCACTGTGGCCTCCGGACAGGCACGAACGGTATCCGTGGCGCTACTGCACTTTTGGCGCCTGAAGGCATGCTTGGGCCGCAATCGCTGTTGAGCCTGGGGACGGCGTTTTCGCAACGCACTGGCCGAAAGGACAGGCACATGCCAGGTCCTGGTGAACTCCCCGCACAACAGCCGGCCCGCGTCATCGGCCGGGAAGACGCGCTGGCCCGGCTGCGCGGAATGGTGGATCATGTCCCGCTGGCCGGCCAAGTGCTGGTCGTCACGGGTGAAGCGGGGATGGGCAAGACCGTGCTGCTGGCCGACGCGGCCGGACGGGCCCGGTCGGCGGGCCAGCGGGTGCTGTCCGTCACCGGCCGCGAATCGGAGTCCACACTCGCGTTCGCCGGGCTGCATCAGCTCCTGCGGCCGGTGCTGTCCGGTGCCGCCGACCTGCCCGCCCGGCAGGCCCAGGCGCTGATGGGAGCGCTGGGCCTGGCCGCGGATCCGGTCGCCCCCGACCCGCTGCTGACCGGAGTGGCCGTCCTTACCCTGCTCTCGGATTTGTCCGAACGGTCCCCGGTCCTTGTGGTCGCCGACGATGTCCACTGGCTGGACCGCAGCTCGCTGGAGGCGCTGGCCTTCGTCGGAAGCCGCCTGGACGCAGAGCGGGTCGTGCTGCTGGTGGGCGCCCGGGGACAGGCCCCGCCTTCCGGCTTTGACCGGGGCTTTTCCGAGCTGCATCTTGATCCGCTGTCGACGGCGGACGCCGGCCTCTTGCTGGACGGGCAGCCTCGCCCTCCCCGTGGCCGCGCGAGGCTGCAGGTGCTCGCCCAAGCTGCGGGTAATCCCATGGCGCTGATCGAGCTGGCTAAGGTGATCGCGAACAATCCTGCCGCCAGCAGGCGGTGGGCCGCCGAGCCGCTGCCCCTGACCGACCGGCTGAGCGCCGTTATCACCTCCCGGTTCGCTTCCCTGCCCGAGCAGGCGCAAGCCGCGCTGCTGCTGGCCGCCGTGGCTGATGGCCCGGACCTGCGCGTAGCCGCGAGCCACGGCGCCGGACTAGACGCGGCGGCGCTGACGCCGGCCGAGCAACTGGGCCTGGTAAAGGTGAACAGGACTGGTCTGCAGTTCTCCCATCCGCTCGTCCGCTCCGCCATCTACCATTCCGCCCCCTTCGCGCGGCGGGCCGCAGCGCACCGCGAGCTCGCGCAGGCCCTGCACGACCAGCCAGACCGGCAAGCCTGGCACCTGGCCGCCGCGGCCCTGCAACCGGACGAGCACGTCGCTTCGCTGCTGGAGGCCACTGCAGCCCAGGCGCAACGCCGCGGCGGTGCGATCGCCGCCGCGCTGGCGATGGAACGCGCGGCCGAACTCAGCCCCGACCGCGCAGACCAGGCACGCAGGCTGGTAGCCGCCGCGTCTGCCGCTGTTCCCACTGGCCAGGGGGACTGGGTGCAGGAGCTCGCCACCCGTGCCCTGGCGGTCACGGCGAACCCGGAACTGCGGCTGACTGCCCGCCACGACGCGGCGTGGGCGCTGGCCTGGTCAGGGCGGCGCACCGTCGCGCTTTCAGCGCTCATCTCCGTCGCCGAAGAGGCATCACGTGACCTGCCCGCCCTCGCCTGGGACGCGCTCGGGAGTGCGGCCACTGTCGCCTACCAGTCCGGGATGCCCGCCAGCCGCCAGGCCGTCAGCCAGACTCTCGGCCTGCTGGAACGCCAGGATCCGCCGCCTCCAGGACAGCTCCCGGGCAGTGATGTCGACGTGCTGAGACTCTGGATACGCGCCAGCGCCGACCCGATCGGCGGCAGGAACCAGCTCCTCCCGCACTTGCGCAAGATCGCTGCCTCGGCCGTTGAAGAGCCCTCTTTGTGGCGGATAGCTTCCGCCGCATGGCTTCTGGACGAATCCGACCTGGCGATCACCTTGCTGCAAGACGCCATGGAGCGGCTCCGGGCTCCCGGCGTGCGGGGTACCAGCGGCGGGAGCCTGACCGTGTTGGGGTGGGCTTATATCGACACAGGGCGCTGGGACGAGGCGCTGGAGGTTGCCGCCGAGGCCGCCGGGATTGCCGAGGCGGGCCACATGGATATCGTCGCTGCGTCTGCTGACGTGATCACCGCTACCGTCCACGCCCTGCGCGCCGACTCTGGCGCGGCGCGCTGGCATGCCGCCAGGGCGCTCGCCACCGTCGATCCAGCCGAATGCGGGCTGGTGGCCGCCAGGGCCCGGCGTGCCATCGGCCTCGCGGCTCTCGCCGACGGCAGCTACCTCCAGGCGTTCACCCAGCTCCGCGGGCTGTTCGGCGAGGACGGCACGCCGCTGCACAACTACGCCTCCTACCTCGGTGTGGCCGACCTCGCCGTCGCCGCGGTCCACGCCGACCGGCGGATCGAAGGCGGCGACGTCATCGAGCACGCACTCAGCCGCCTCGACGGAAGGGGTTCTGCCCGGCTCGAGCAGCTCATCGCCCGCGCCCGCGGCATCCTCGCCGGTCCAGATGGGGCCGAAGCCCATTTCGACAAGGCGCTCTGCGACCCGGCCGGGGACCAGTGGCCCTTCGAGCGCGCACAGCTTCGCCTCGACCACGCCGAATGGCTGCGCCGTCGCCGCCGGATCAACGACGCCAAGGCCGTCCTGGCCGAAGCCCTGAGCACCTTCCAGCGACTAGGTGCACGGTCATGGGCGCTGCGCGCCCAGGCCGAGCTGCGAGCCTGCGGAGTGTCGGTTACCGGCGCGGCCAGCAAACCTGATGCCCTCGCGGAGCTCACCCCCCAGCAACGCCAGATCGTCCGCCTGGCCAGCGACGGCCTGACGGACCGCGAGATCGGTGACCGCCTCTACCTCTCACCGCGCACGGTCAGCTCGCACCTGTACCGGTCCTATCCCAAGCTCGGAGTGGCCAGCCGCCACCAGCTACGCGACGTTATCGCCCGCCCCAGCGCGCCACCGCCAGCACACGAAAGCGCGGCAAGCCGGACCGTTCCTTAGGTCGTTCCCGGCGACAGCTACGCGCGTGAGGCGCTAGTCGTCAAGGAAGATGCGCGCGTGGCGGACAAACAGTCCGATGTGGGTCCTTGGCGGCGCCGTAAGCCGCGAGCGCCGCTCTCTGGGCGGCGATGGACTGGTCGGAGACGGGCGTGTCGCGGTCGGCGCGGGCCACGATGCGCTCGACGTAGGCACGCCCGGCTGCCTGGCTGGTCTGGGTCGGGGCGAACAGGATCGGCAGCCACATGTCCTCCTGCTGCTCGTACTTGCGGGTGAACAGCTCCGCGACCCAGACTGGCGTGGCACCGATGCCTTCACCGCCCCGCGGCCCGGTGCCGACCAGCAGCAGGCGGCGCACCAAGTCGGGGCGGGCGAGGGCGACCTCCTGGGCGACCAGGCCGCCCATCGAGTGGGCCACGACGTCGATGGTGTCCAGTCCGAGCGCGTCGGTGAAACTGATCGCGTCGCGGGCCATGGCCTCGATGGTGTCGGGCACGGTCCCGCTGGAGGCCGCCACCCCGGCGTTGTCGAACAAGATGACCTCGCGGTCGCTCGCGAAGGCATCGCTCAGAGCGGGGTCATGGTCATCCAGGGTGCCCATGAAGTGCTGGAAAAACACGAGCGGAGGACGTCCGGGGAGCCCGAACCGGCGGTACGCGAAACGTATACCGCCGCCCTCGGCGTACTGGGTGGGCACCGTGTCATGCGTGAACTGAGTCATAACGTCAGCGTCCCTCGCGGGCAGGCCGTGACGGTATCCGCCGCCTGACTGCAGTGCTGGTGGGCCGCGATGTGCAGTCATGCGTCGGATACCCCGGCGGGCCCGGCGCCGTCCATGGTTGAGGTACTGAGAAGTCCCGTCAACGAAAGCCGAGAGATGAACGAGCAGCGAGACCTAGAGGGCTACAGTGCCCTGGTCACCGGGGCCACTTCAGGCATCGGTCAGGCAGCGGCCCAGGAACTAGGCCGGCACGGCGCCGAAGTCATCGTGCACGGCCGGAACCCCGTTCGTGGTTCTGAGGTAGTCGCCGCGATCAAAGCGGACGGCGGCACGGCCCGGTTCATGGCCGCCGACCTCAGCGACCCGGCCCAGCTGGATGATCTGGCCGGGCGAGCGGGCACGGTCGACGTGCTGGTGAACAACGCCGGGTTCGCCTGGTTCGGGCCGACGGCCGAGCTCGACGTGGCGACCTTCGACCGGATGTTCGCGGCCAACGTGCGAGCAGCGTACTTCCTGGTCGCCGCGCTGGCACCGAAGATGGTAGCCAGGGGCAGCGGCAGCATCATCAACATTGGCAGCATGGCCGGCCAGATCGGCCTGGTCGGAGCCGCCGCCTACAGCGCCACCAAGGCCACCTTGGCGTCGATGACCCGGTCGTGGGCCGCCGAGTTCAGCCCGGCCGGGGTCCGGGTCAACGCGGTCGCCCCCGGACCGGTGTTCACCGCCGCTACCACGCGCGAACGCCTCGAGACCCAAGGCGCCACGACCCTGCTCTCCCGTGCCGCTCGGCCCGCCGAGATCGCTGAGGTCATCGCCTTCCTCGCATCGCCGAAGGCCAGCTACGTCACCGGCGCGGTCTTCGCCGCCGACGGCGGCCGCACCGCGATCTGATCCCCGACATCACCGTCGACAAGGAGTAAACCTATGCGCGCCGATATCGTGCCCGGCGGGGTCTTCCCCGACTATGAGCTGACCGACCAAACCAAGACCAGGCGCAGGCTCAGCGAGCTGCAGGGGATCGACCCGATGATTGTGATCCTCTCGCGCGGCTCCTTCTGCCCGAAGGACCACCAGCAGCACCTCGAGCTGGCCGCGAACTACCCCAAGATCGCCGTCGCCTATACCCAGATCGTCACGATCTCCACCGACAACATCCTGGAGACCAACGAGTTCCGCGATCAGGTGGGCGCGCAGTGGACGTTCCTGTCCGACGCGGGTCGCCACGTCCAGAAGGACCTGGACATCAAGGAGTACACCGACCCGTACCACGACCCGATGATCCCGTACACGCTGGTGCTCAAGCCCGGGCTTGTCATCTTCAGCGTCTACAACGGCTACTGGTTCTGGGGCCGGCCGTCGTTCGAGGACCTGCGCCGGGACCTGCGCGAGGCGACCCGCGAGATCCGCCCGGACTGGGACCTGGCCGCACCCGGCTTCCGCGAGAGCTGGGACGCCGGCGACAAGTCGAAGTTCCACCCGTACCAGCAAGAACATACGTAAATCGGAAAACCACCCTCCGTTCAGATTAATTGAAATTCTTTTCACCGAACGGCCGGTGGCGCTCGTTCGGCCAGGTTCCCTTCGTCGCGGCGGCGGTGGGGATCGTGCCGTGGCCAACGTACTCGAACTCGGGCGGGCGTCTCCAGAAACGCGGCCCAGTTAAAGAACCGCGCTCACGACTCATAGCACCATTGCGGCTCGTCCGCGCCATGTACGAAGAACAGGCGCCGGTGTACCGCGATTTTCCTGAAGGCCAGTGCTTTGGCGTATTCCGGTGAGTTGTACCAGGCGTGAGCCTGCTCCATGCTGGGGAACGCGACCATGTTGATCCGCAGGTTTTCCGGCTGCTTCCAGTCGGCTTCTGCCACTTCCGGGTTGGCGCCGCGCGCGAGGTAGCGTCCGCCGTGCCGGGCGATTTCCCACGCGGCGATCTCCTTGTAGCGCTCCCACTGCTCCCGGTCCAGGATCTCCACCTGCGCCACCATGTAAACGGTCATGGGGCAACCTCCCTAGCTAGTACTGCGACGGTGCTTGTGGTTGGGGCCTCTCCGGGCTGGTTGTGCTGGCGGGTCGGCGGGTTGGGGAGCCGGTTGTGCGGCGAGGGATCCTGGTGGTGCCGTGTTAGCTCCCGGTGCGCGGTCCCAGTCGCTGCCAGGCTCATGATCGCGTAAACATTTTTTATCACGTAGGCATTTGGTAGCTATTGGTACATATAAGTTTCGAGATCATGGAATTACAGTGCTAACTTTCAACGAGCCGTTGAGGCAATCAGGGCAAAACGGGCAGGTAGCCGCTTGCCGTCATCCTCGGGTGGCCGTGATGCCCGTGGCCGGTCGTGCGGTGCATCCTCAAGACTCTGCGCTTTTACCTTCCATAACTGCCGTTGCAGGACCAAGCGTGGCCAGTGATGCGGGCCACCGAGTCGCTCCCGATGGCGGCAAGCTGACGGCGATTCACGTGCTCAGGTAATGGCCGAAACCTCGACCTCGAGGAGCGCACCGGAGACGAACAAGCGGGACACCTCCACGGTCGTGACGGTCGGTGGTGTCCCGGTGAAGCGCGCCGCCCGTACCTTGCCGTACTCGGAAAGTCGGCTCATGTCGGTGATGTAGGCGCGGATGTTGACCACGTCGGCCAGGGTGGCGCCGTGGGCGGCCAGGATCGCGGTGATGTTGTCCATGATGTATTCCGCCTGCGCGGCCACGTCGTTGCCGCCGACGATATTGCCTTCGGCGTCAATGGCGGCCTGGCCAGACAGCTGAAGGATGGTCTTATCACCGAGTTCAGCGCGCGCGACGTGGGAATATGCCCCGGCCGGGGCGGGCACGGTCGCAGGGTTATCGAAGATAATCATGATGGCGGCCTCCGTCAGGATGCGTCGTTTCTGCGTTGCCTCCACCTTGGAGGAAGCAGGGCCGTCCCGGTATCCGACAGGTGACTGCACCTGCGAAGTCCCGCTTTCTGCGTCTTCTCAGGCTGGCGCCGCGGTGCCGGCGCGGGCGATGACGTCGCGTAGCTGGTGGCGATCGGTGACCCCGAGCTTGGGGTAGGACCGGTACAGGTGTGAGCTGACTGTGCGGGGTGAGAGGAAGAGCCGGTCGCCGATCTCGCGGTTGGTCAGGCCTTCGCTCGCCAGCCGGACGATCTGGCGCTGCTGCGGGGTCAGTTCCCACAGGGCATCGGGTTCGCCGGGTGTACCCGTCGCGGCCACACCGCTGGCCCGCAGCTCCGCCTCGGCCCGCTGCGCCCAGGACCAGGTCCTTAGCTGGCGGAAGGTGGCCAGGGCCTGGGCCAGAACGGGCTTGGCGTCGTTGATCCGGCGGCGCCGCCGCAGCCACTCGCCGTAGTCAAGGCGAAGCTGTGCCCGCTCGAAGGGCCACTGCTCCCCGGCCGGGTCGGCGAGCGCCGTCTCGAAATGGGCTTCAGCGCCGTCCGGGCCGGCGAGGATGCCGCGCGCGCGGGCGATGAGCTGGCCAACCCGGGGAGAAGCCGTGCCGCCTAGGTGGCTGAGCGCCTGCTCGAGGACGCCTTGTCCTTCCATCGCCCGGTCGGCACGGACCGCGGCGGCGGCGAGATCGGCCACGCCTAGGTAGGAGAAGATGTTGTGGACGGGCGCGCCTTGCTCGCTGAAGAGCTGGCGAAGTTGGGTGAAGGCAAGGAGGTGGCTGCCGTTGGTGAGGGCGGCGATGCCGAGGGCCCGCCGCGCCCGGGCGGCTATCAGCCCGCTTTCTGCCGGGTCGGCGGTGGCCAGCGCCCTGTTCGCATGCGTGCGTGCCGCGGGGGCGTCGCCACGCATGGCAAAGACGGTGGCGGCGATCAAGTCCGCGGCCGCGGCGATGAGTTTCATCTGGTTCGCCTCGGCCAGGTCGGCAGCTTCTGTGGCGGCTTCCTGGGCGTCGTCCCAGCGCCCACTGTCGATGTATGCCCATCCGAGCGCGGTGAGGCCGGGGCCGCTAGTGCCCCGCGTGCCGGGGGCTTTGAGCCGCTGCATGGCGTCCTGCAGCATGGTGATCGCCAGGTGGGATTCGTCTAGGAGCCATGCGGTGGAACCGATTCGCCACAGCGCGGGCTCGTCATGAGGAGAGCGGCTGGTCTCGCGCAGGTACCTGATGAGCTCGCTTCTGCTGCCGAAGGGGTCGGTGCATGCCTGTATCCAGAGCTTGCGCGGGCCGTAATCAACGCGCGGGCTATCGCTGGCGGACCGGCATCCCTGATTTTCCAGGAGCCAGAGAACGCGGCCTACGGCCTGGCAGCTGTCGGGCGTGCCTGCGTGGTACACGACGGTAGCGGCATCCGCGAGGGCCTCCCAGGCGAGGGTCGGCAGGTCGCGGGCCGCCTCTTCGGCGACGGAGATGAGCGCGTCCAGCGCGGCAGAAGGCCGGCCCGAGTAGGCCAGCGCCCACCCGGCGTCGTGGCGGGCAGTCAGCCGTAGTCCGGGGTCCGATGTGACGGCGAGGGCGCGGGTGGTGAGGTCCTGGATCCAGTCGGCCTGGCCGGTGGGAACGGCGGCCGAGGCAGCGGCTACAAGCCGGCGTGCCTGGTCCTTGGGGTCGGGGCTGAGATCCGCGGCACGTTCCATGGCCAGCGCCGCGGCGGCGGCGCCGCCACGGTGTTGCGCCTGGGTGGCGGTGGCCTCGAGCAGCCAAGCCACCTGCTCGTCCGGCTGCAGTGCCGCGGTGGCCAGGTGCCAGGCTCGACGGTCTGGCTGGTCGTGCAGGGCTTGGGCGAGCTGACGGTGCGCCGCGGCGCGCTGCGCGAAGGGCGCGGAGTGGTAGATGGCGGAGCGGACGAGGGGATGGGAGAACTGCAGCCCGGTCCGGCCGACCGTGACAAGGCCCTCCTGCTCGGCCGGCGCGAGGACCCGCGCATCTGACCCAGCCGCACGGCTGCTCGCGCTCAAGTCCTGGCCGTCAGCCACTGCGGCCAGCAGCAGTGCCTCTTTCGTCTCCGCTGGTAGGGCGGCGAACCTGGAGGTGATGACAGTGCTCAGCCGGTCAGTCAGCGGGAGCGGCTCGGCGGCCCAGCGGCGACTGGCGCCGGGATCGGCGGCGATGACCTTCGCCAACTCGATCAGCGCCATGGGATTACCCTCTGCCTGGTCGAGTACCTGCGCCCGCGCTCGTCCCCGCGGTGGGTGAGGCTGCTCGTCCAGCAGTCGGCCGGCGTCCGCCGCCGGCAGCGGCCCGAGGTACAGCTCTGGGAATCCCCGCTCAAATCCGTGGGGCGGGGCCTGGCCCCTGGCGCCTACAAGCAGCACGATCGGCTCGGTGTCCAGGCGGCTGGCGGCGAAGGCCAGGGCATCAAGCGAGCTGCGGTCGAGCCAGTGGGCGTCGTCGGCGACCACCAGGACCGGAGAGCGTTCAGAAAGATCCGACAGCAGGGTGAGGACGGCGACGCCGGTGAGAAGCAGGTCGGGCGTAACGGGGTCCGCGGCCAAGCCGAGGGCCCCGAGCAACGCCCGTTCTTGCCGCCCAGGAAGTCGGGCGGCGGCCGGCAGCACCGACCGCAGGAGCTGATGCAACCCGGCGAACGCGAGTCTCGACTCCGATTCCCGCCCTGTGACCCGCAGCACCTGCTGGCCCGCTGACCGTGCCCGTTTGGCCGCGTTCGCCAGCAGCACGGTCTTGCCCATGCCTGGCTCACCGATCACGATCAGAACCCGGCCGGCCTGCGGGGCCGAGTCCACAAGCCCGTGCAGCCTGGCCAGTTCGGCTTCCCGGCCGATGATGGGTGCGGGCGGGTAAGCCGCGAGTTCACTGGGGCCTGGCATGTGCCTGTCCTTTCGGCCAGTGCGCTGAACGACTCCGTCTCCAGGCTAAACAGCGGTCGCAGCCAAGCTGATGCCGATCCGTTGTCCAGGACTTCGTCCGCTGCTGTCTGGACAATACGCCGCCACAACTCCGCAGAAACCCGCCTGAGCAGCGGTAACAGCCAAACGGGCGAGCCTGTGGTCTTTTCGGCCATCCCGCACGGCATTACACTGTCGGGCAAAAGCGTCGGGAGGCGTGATGGTCTGGATCGGTGGCCCGCGGGGGCGGGGTGGCGGCAGGACCAAGGCGCTTATCCTGCACGATCCTCCGCCCGGCTATCGCCCGCCCCGGCGCAGGATGCCGTTGAGGGAACGGCAACGGCGAGCACGCCGGGACTGGATCCTCGAGCACGTCCTCGCGGTGATCCTCATACTTACGGCGGGCGCGTTTCTGGTGATCATGCTCATCATGCTCGCGACGCGTCTTTAGCGCGGTAGATCTTGTGCGGACGGGGAGACCGGTCTGACCGGCAACCGCCAATTCCCTCCGCGATCTCCATGGATCGCCCCAGCCCTCGCTTCCTGCCCCCGTCGCGAAACCCCGTGGATCACACCAGCCCCACCCGCTCACTTTGCATACCTCCGCGCCAGACATACCGCCCATATCGGACACGAAATTGGTCGCTCAGTGTGCAGAGTTGACGGTCAGCCGACTTGCAGCAAACTCGGAGGCAGCCTGAGGGGGCGAGGTGAGGCAACGCCGACCTTGCCGAACCGCTCCCGCCCCGAAGGCCACAAGACTCACGGGCCATCGCTAGCAGCGACGAGAGAAGGGTGGTGCCGCCCAGGGCGGCGTAACGAGGCGCCCGCTGGCTGGCGGGGCAGCAGGTCTAGTCGTGGGTGGCCTGTGAACGGCCGAGCGTGGCTATATGTCCGGGGATGACCACGGTCACTTCACCGTTCGCGAAGACCGCCTCCAGTGTTCCTCGGCACCACTCGCGAACCTCTTCGGCGCTGCTGGCCCCGCGGGCGATGGCGTTGTCCACGTTGGTCTCGCTGAGCATGTAGCGCAGGTAAGAATCCAATGTCATCGGCAACAGGCACTCGACGCCCGTGTAATCGAGCAGCCGCAAGCCATACGCGACGAGAGGCGACTCGCGCACGTCAAAGGGCTGCCAACCATCGGACGGCCACGGGAATCGTTGTTGGAACGAGGCGAACCAATCCGCCAGCTCGTTGCCGCTGACCGAGCGCCGGCCGACGGAAAAGTCGTAAAGCAGAAACGTACCGTCGCTGGTCAGCACCCGCGCTATCTCGGCGAGAGCCGACGAGAGGTCGGCGTAGTTCAGCGATCCTGCCGCCGAGACCAGATCGAATGACCCGGCGGCGAACGGCAGCCGCTCAGCCTGGCCGATGACGAACCTGGCCAGCGGCGCGACCGTCCGCCGGTGCCCGAGCATGGTGGAGATCGGTTCCAGGCCGATCACCTGCCGGGCCAAAGACCCCAGTGCGGCAGTGGACAGGCCCGCGCCGCACCCTACGTCCAAGGCCCGCTCGGCCTGCTGATCCAAGTGGGCCGACCGGAGGATGTGCTCGTGTATCGGAGGCCTGTCGAACGCGTAACCCGTCGCGAGGCGCTCGCTGTCGTAGACGCTTACCATGCTCCTTCAGACACTAGCGGCGATCCGGCTCGCGGCTGCGCCGTTCAGCTGATCGACCAGCCCCCGAATCGCACGCGCAGGTAGCCCGATATCTCCGTTCGTGCTCGCTCCGCCGCGTCCGCCAGTTCCGCAACGGGGCTGACTTGTTCGACGAGTTCGTCAACCAGCCCGGCGAGCACAGCTCGGCGCGGCCTGGACGCGCACAGCTCCTGCCGGATCGTCCCGATCTGCCTCTCGACCGCGCCAGCGTCCGCCAGGCGGTCGCGGTGCTCGTCGAATACTTGGCCCAGCGTGTACACGGCGGCGCCCACCGACTCTCGTGGCGTGGCCGGCTCGCGGCGCAGCCGCGTACCGAGCACGTTCAGTAGCGTTCCGCCCGCGAGAAAAACGAGGTCGAACTTCTCTTTACTCAAGGTTTTCCTTCCCGCGAGACAACCGGCGTGCGGAACCGTCGCATTGTTTTCGGCTCCGTTTTTCAGGCTGCGACGGTACGTTCAGGCAGTCAAGGGTTACCTTCATGAACGGGCAATGGAATACCGGTCCGACAAGCCTGGGGTGTACCGATGACCTACGACGACGGTGGCGTGGCCTGCACCGAGGATGCCCTCGTGATCCGCCGCTACTATTTCCCGTTCGGCGACAAGCGCATCCCGTACACCAAGATCGAGCAGGTACAGCGGCGGCCGATGGCGGGCTTGACCGGGCAGTGGCGGATCTGGGGAAGCGGCGACTTCCGCCACTGGTACAACCTGGACCCGGGTCGCCCGCGGAAGACGGTCCAGTTCGTCATCCATACGTCGGGCGGCCGCGTCCTTCCTGTGATCACCCCGAACGATCCCGACCGCGTGCGATCAGAACTGACCGCCCATGGGGTGAGAGTCACAACGACCTGACCCCCGCGGTGTGGGAGCCGGTCCTAGGTGACCGGGCTCGAAGCGACTTCGTCTCGGATGAGGATCTCGAAGCGGCGTTCGTCTGTCGTGGCGGCGAAGCTGCTTACCGGGAGGAAGCCAAGCGACGTCACTACCCGCAGTGCCCGGACGTTGAAGCTGGCCACCGTCACCCGGAACGCCGGTGGCGCGAAGCGGCACCGTCCGAACTCCAGTCCGGTCTGGATCGCCTGCCGGCCCAGCCCCTGCCCGGTCAGCGAGGGCCGCAGACCGCCACCGGTGTCGAGGGCCGAGTCGTCGTACTCTCCGCCCGGCACCCGCCCGTCCGCGCCGAAGGACCGGAACCCGATCAGCTCGCCCGGCCCCGACACTAGGGCGAAGAACTCGTTGCCCGGATCGAGCAGGAACCCAGGCGAGACGTCGCCGACGTCGTAGCAGTCATACGGCGCTGGGTACCGCCAGGTGATGATGTCCGCCGCGTACTCCGGCGTCATCGCGACGACGCGCATCCTTGGTGCCACGCCCACCATCTTCGCCCCTGAGCGCCGGGTACGTTGTCAATCGTGGCGACCTTCGAAGACGTGGCCCGGATGACCGCCGAACTGCCCGAGGTGACAGAAGGCGAAGATAAGCACGGGCACGATCAGCGCAGCTGGCAAGTCGGCGGCAAGGCGTTCGCCTGGGAGCGTCCCTTCAGCAAGGCCGACATCAGACGGTACGGCGACCAGACCCCGCCGGACGGGCCGATCCTCGCCGTCCGCGTCGCGGACCTGGCCGAGAAGGAGGCCATCCTCGCCGCCAACCTGGAAGCCTTCTTCACCATCCCGCATTTCGACGGGTACAGCGCCATCCTTATCCAGCTGAGCAAGGTCACCGCCCAAGCGCTCAAGGAAGCCCTGACCGACGGCTGGCTGGCCTGCGCGCCTCGTGCGCTCGCCGACAGGTACGCCGCGGGCCAAGGCTCGTAGCCACCCTGCCCGCGTCCGCACCGACGGCTGCCACATGGAATAAATGTCTCGTATAGTGAGACAGAATTGATCGGAATATAAGACACGAGCTACGCTGACCGCATGTCAGACGTTTACACCCACGGTCATCACGACTCTGTCCTGCGCTCGCATCGCTGGCGCAGCGCCGAGAACTCCGCCGCGTACCTGCTGCCGCACCTCAAGCCGCACATGCGGATCCTGGATGTCGGGTGCGGGCCGGGCACGATCACCGCGGGGCTCGCCGACCGGGTTCCGCGGGGACACGTGACCGGCATCGACACCGCGCCAGAAGTCGTGGACGAGGCTCGCGAGCTGGCGGCGCAACGGGACAACCTCGACTTCACCACCGGCGACGTCTACGCGCTCGACTACCCGGACGCCACGTTCTGCGTCGTGCACGCCCACCAGGTAATGCAGCATCTCGGCGACCCGGTGCGCGCGCTGACCGAGATGCGCCGGGTCACCAAGCCCGGCGGCCTGATCGCGGTACGCGACGCTGACTACGGCGGCATGATCTGGTACCCGGCGATCCCGGTCCTGGACGACTGGCTGGCGCTGTACCACAAGGTCGCCAGGGGCAACGGGGGCGAGCCCGACGCGGGCCGCCGGCTGCACGCCTGGGCGCGGCAGGCCGGGCTGACGGACGTGACCTCGACGTCGACCACCTGGACGTACGCCACCCCGCCGGAACGACAGTGGTGGGGCGGCCTATGGGCGGACCGGACGGTCAAGTCGTCGTACGCGGCGAACGCCATCAGCGGCGGCTACGCCACCGCCGAGGACCTGGAACAGATCGCAGAAGCCTGGCGCGCTTGGGCCGCACACCAAGACGGATGGTTCACGGTTGTGAACGCGGAGATCCTGTGCCGGGTGACCTGAACCGCCGCTAGGCATCGTCCCGATAGCGGGCTTACGCTGCCCCCTATGGGCAGATACGAGGAAGTCTTCCTCCGCAGTCTCACCGACCCCGCCGGCTTTTGGGCCGAAGCCGCCCGGGCCATCGACTGGTACGAGGAGCCGGAAGCCATCCTGGACGACAGCAATCCGCCGTTCTACCGGTGGTTCCGCGGCGGTTCGCTGAATACCTGCCACAACGCCCTCGACCGCCACGTCGACAGCGGACGAGCCAGCCAGACGGCACTGATCTACGACTCGCCGGTCACCGGGACCAAGCGCAGCTACACCTTCGGCGAGCTGACAGACGAGACGGCCAGGTTCGCCGGGGTGCTCGCCGACCTTGGCATCGGCAAGGGCGACCGCGTCGTCGTCTACATGCCGATGATCCCGGAAGCCGTGGTGGCGATGCTGGCCTGCGCCAGGCTCGGTGCGGTGCACTCGGTGGTGTTCGGCGGGTTCGCCGCGCATGAGCTGGCGGTGCGCATCGACGACGCGCGGCCGGAGCTGATCGTGTCCGCGTCATGCGGCATCGAGGTGACGCGGATCATCGAGTACAAGCCGATCCTGGATAAGGCCATCGAGGAGGCGACGCACAAGCCGGCGCACACGGTGATCGTGCAGCGACCGCAGGCGCCCGCGGCGATGGGTGAGCGGGACCTGGACTGGCATGCGCTCATGGCGGCCGCGCGACCGCGGCCGTGCGTGCCGGTACAGGCGACCGATCCGCTGTACATCCTGTACACCTCCGGCACCACGGGCAAGCCAAAGGGCGTCGTCAGGGACAACGGCGGGCACGCGGTCGCGCTCGCCTGGTCCATGCGAAACGTCTATGACATGAACCCGGGAGAGGTGTTCTGGGCGGCGTCCGACATCGGCTGGGTGGTCGGCCACTCGTACATCGTCTACGCGCCCCTGCTGGCCGGCTGCACCACGATCCTGTACGAGGGCAAGCCGGTAGGGACGCCCGACGCGGGAGCGTTCTGGCGAGTCGTCGAGGAACACAGCGTGAAGGCCTTGTTCACGGCGCCGACCGGGTTCCGCGCGATCCGCCGGGAAGATCCCGAGGGCAAGCTCATGACCGGCTACGACCTGACCGGGTTCAGGTACCTGTTCCTCGCGGGCGAGCGCCTCGACCCGGAAACCTACCGCTGGGCGGGCGAGCGTCTCGGAGTGCCGGTTGTGGACCACTGGTGGCAGACCGAGACCGGCTGGGCGGTCGCGGCCGACCCGATGGGCCTGGAGCCGCTGCCGACCAAGCCGGGCTCGCCCACCATGCCCATCCCCGGCTACGACGTGCGGATACTCGACGACGATGGCGCCGAACTGCCACCAGGCCAGACCGGTCAGATCGTCATCAAGCTGCCGCTGCCGCCCGGCTGCCTGCCCACCCTGTGGCACAACGACGAGGGCTTCGTCAGCGCATATCTGGCCAGGTATCCCGGCTATTACCTGACCGGCGACGGCGGTTACCGCGACGCGGACGGCTACCTGTATGTCATGGGCCGGACCGACGACGTGATCAACGTGGCCGGGCACCGGCTGTCCACCGGCGAGATGGAGGAGGTGCTCGCTAGTCATCCCGCGGTCGCTGAGTGCGCCGTGTTCGGCGTGAACGATGAGCTCAAGGGCGAGGTTCCGCGCGGTTTCGTGGTCCTCAAGGCCGGCGCCGCCGCCGACCCTGACGTCCTGGCGGCGGAACTGGCCGGCATGATCCGTGAGCGGATCGGCCCGATCGCGACACTGAGCGGGCTCAATATCGTGCCCGCGCTGCCTAAGACACGGTCGGGAAAGATCCTCAGGAAGACGATGCGCGGCATCGCCAACGGGAAGGACGAGCCAGTTCCCTCGACTATCGACGATCCCGCCGTACTAGATGGGCTCCGCCCTATTCTTCTTCAGAACGGACCGGGCCGCCTCTCCTGAGCCACATGCTCAGCCTATGGGCTAGGTCGTCCCGCTCGGCCGTCACCTGGGCCAGCCGCTGGGCGAGTTCCTCGTGCTGCCTGGTGAGGTCGGCTAGCTGCTGCTCGAGCTCGATGACGCGCCTGATCGCGGTCATCGTCATGCCTTCGTCGGCCATGCTCACGACCTGCTGGATGACCCGGATCTCCACCCGGGAGTAGCGGCGCTGGTTACCCGCCGACCGCTGCGGGGAGACGACCTGAAGCTCGTCGACGCGCCGGAGGAAGGCTTGCTTAACAGCGAGCATCTGCGCGACCTGCCCCACGGTAAAAAGCGGAACGTTCTCGTCCTCAAACGGCTCCATGTCCTGTCACCTCCCGGAGCACCCAAGCAGCACCTGGCATGAATGTCCCATTCATCTTCCTATAACCAGCTGCATGGCCCATTCATCCGGCATAACGAGCGGCCAGCGGCACTCCGCTGGCCGCTCGTTGTGGATTTAAACGCTGACCTCGATCTTGCGGGGCTTGGCCTCCTCGCGAACCGGGATCCGGATCTCGAGCACGCCGTCGCGGTTGGTCGCCTCGATCGCGTCCGCATCCAGGTTGTCAGAGAGCCGGACGCGCCGGGTGAAGCTGCCGAAAAGGCGCTCCCGGACGACGGGCGACTCGCCCTCCTCGCGGTTCTCCTCGCGCGTGGCGCTCACGGCGAGCACACCGCGGTCAACGGTGACGTCGATCTTCTCCGGGTCGTAGCCCGGGACGTCGAACCGCAGGACGAGCTCGCCCTCGCGGCGCACGGTGTCCATGGGAAGGGCCGTGGCGACCGCCGTCCGGAAGGTCGCCGGGCCGAAGGCCCGCCGCGCGATCCGGTCGAAGTCACGCGAGATCGGGTCGAGAGTTGTCAGGTACATCGTTGCCTCCTAGGAGGGTCGCCTACCTGGTCTCACCCTCCGCCAGTAAGAAACTTACTGTTACAGTTGTATATTCCTTCGTCGCAGCCTGTCAAATAAGTTCCACAGCAGTGTGCTGGGCCCGCGTTAGCGACTAACCTCGGTAGGCATGTCGATCCGACCGATCCGCCTCTTCGGCGACCCAGTCCTGCGCACCGCGGCCGACCCAGTTACCGACTTTGACAAGCAGCTGCGCAACCTGGTCAAGGACCTGACCGAGACACTCCGTGACGCACAGGGCGCAGGCCTGGCCGCACCGCAGATCGGCGTGGGCCTGCGGGTGTTCGCTTACGCGGTGGACGACGAGCGCGGCTACCTGGTCAATCCGGAACTGAACTTTCCTGACGAGGAGGAGCAAGACGGCGAGGAGGGCTGCCTGTCCTTTCCTGGCATCTACTTCGACGTCAAGCGCCGGCTCAACACGGTGGCTCGCGGGTTCACCGATCACGGTGACCCGGTGCAGATCGTCGGCACCGAGATACTGGCGCGCTGCCTGCAGCACGAGACCGACCACCTCGACGGTGTGCTTTTCATCGACCGCATGGACCCGGCGACCCGCAAGCTCGCCATGAAGGCGATCCGCGACGCCGACTGGACCGGTCCTGTGAGGTTGAGCCCACATCAGATCAGCGACCGCATATTCTGACAACATGCGTGAACACCGCGCACCCGCTTAGACCATAGGAAGCATCGGGAACGCAGCCTCAGTAAGGCATCGTGTGTGTAACGATTCCTTCATCTAAGGCGGGTAGCTTCCCTGCGGGACTTGCTACGCGGGAGGTACACCGACATGTCGCGAACGGTGCCCGGGGATCTCTCCAGGGTTGTCCGTACGACGAGCGGTGAAATCAGGGGTGCGGCGCGGGGCAGTAGCTGCCCGGTTCGGGGGATGGCGACATGACAGGGGCGTCCGGGCAGCAGTGGGACGATCAGCGGTACGACGGTCAGGCGCAGGACGGTTACGGCTACGACCAGCGGGGCTACAGAGGCCAGGCTTACGGCGCTCAGAGGGAGGACGACCACACTTACGGGGTGCACGAGCAGAACGGTCAGCCTCAAGACGGCCAGTGGTACGGGGATCAGTCCTACGGAGCTCAGGAGAACGGCCAGTATCAAGGGGCGCGACAGTACGAGGGCTACGCGGACCAGCCGGCGTGGCAGTACGGCGGTTACGCCGACCAGCCAGTGTGGCAAGAGGGCTACCGCGACCCGCGAGGCGGCCAGGGATACGACCGCCAGGGGTACGCCGGATACAACGGCTACCAGGAACAGCAGGGCTACCAGGAGCAGCAGTACCAGGAGCAGCAGGGTTATCCCGGCACGGAGTACGGCGCCGCGCCCGGACCCCCGGGGCAGAGGCCGGGGCCGGGCCGGGGAAAGCCACGCGGCTTTCCGCGCCACCGCAACAGGCGTGCCGCCGAGGCCGGCGCCCCTGGTCAGCGCAAAGTCCATTTCCGTCGGCTGCGCAGGTTCGCCCGCCGCCGCTCGGTCCGCGTGGTTGCCGCGATCATCGGCGTGTTCCTCATCTGGGTGATGTTCTCCGCCGGCCAGGCGGCCTTCAAGAACAACGGCCAGGGCTTTAGCGCCAACCTGGCGGAATGGGCCCGCGACCACTACCTCGGCCCTGTTGTCACGTTCGGCGAGTGGCTGAGCTACCAGCCGCCGAAGGTTGGCGGCAAGCCGTCCTTCAGCTACGCCGTGCCCAAGGGCGAGCAGATCACGACTAACAAGGGCAAGCACAAGGGGTTCGTGCCCGACATCCCGGCCAAGGTGAAGACGCTGGCGGCCGGCGCGCCGTTGCCTGGTGAAGGCCAGTGGCGGGTGGTCGAGAAGGTGAAGGGCGAGCCCGCGATCCTGGTCACGTTCCTGCGGGACGGCGGGCAGTACACCTCCTACTCCAACGGGATCGCCTCAATCGACCAGCGGCTGGTCAAGTTCTCGCTGCGGCCAGGTACGGAAGACCCGGGCAGCGCCCCGGGCGACGGCGGCAACTGGGGCGTGGCGAACTACATCCCGCCCGGCCAGCGGACCGGCGTGCTGGCGACCTTCAACGGCGGCTTCAAACTGGACTCGGCCGGGGGCGGGTTCTACCTGAACGGCATGTACCACGGCTCGCTGGTCAACGGAACGGCATCGATCGTCTACTACAAGAACGGCACCATCAAGATCGGCGAGTGGGGCCGGGACTTCACGATGAACTCCAGGATCGAGGGCGTCAGGCAGAACCTTGAGCTGCTCGTGGACCACGGCAAGCTCTCGCCGGACGCGAACTCGGCCGTGAAAACCGGCGCTTGGGGCGCGACGCTCGGCGGTGGGTACTGGGTGTGGCGGTCCGGCATCGGGATAACCAAGGACGGCCGGATCATCTTCGTCTATGGCCAGGCCCTTGACGCCCAGGACCTCGGCGAGTTGCTGGTGCGCGCCGGGGCGGTCGAGGGCATGCAGATGGACATCAACCCGGAGTGGATGAAGTTCGACTATTACCAGGCCAACGGGCACCCGGGCGACCCTACGCCGGTACCGTTGCTGCCCGGCCAGCAGGCGAACCCGTACTCGTACTACACCCCGTCTACCCGCGACTTCACCGCGGTTTACGCCCGGTGACCGTCAACAAGACGTGGGCTCGTGGCGAGAACACAGGCCCACAACCGGCAGTGCCGGCCACGGCGGCGGTTCGCGTTTCGCCGTCCCGGTGGCTGATCGCGGTCATCCGCACTACGAGGCCCCGGCAGTGGCCGAAGAACCTGCTAGTGTTCGCGGCGCCGCTGGCGGCCGCCACGCTCGGCCGCAATGACGGGTTCGCCTACGCGCTGGTCGCGATGTTCGCGTTCGCCTGCGCGGCGGCCGCGGTGTACTTCGTCAACGATGTCGTCGACGTCGAGCGTGACCGGCGGCACCCGGTCAAGCGGAACCGGCCGATCGCCTCGGGAGCCCTCCCGGCACAGCACGCCGTGGTGCTGGCCGTCCTTGCCGCCGCCCTTGCCATCTCCGCCGGCGTGGCGATCCGCGAGCCGCTGCTCATCGCCACCGCGGCCGCCTATCTGTTCTCGTCGTTCCTGTACTCGTTCCGGCTCAAGCACGTCGCGTACGTCGAGATGCTGCTCGTCGCCTCCGGATTCCTGCTGCGCGTCCTCGGCGGCGCCGCGGCGACCCACGTGAAGCTGTCCATCTGGTTCCTGCTGGTATGTAGCCTGGGTGCCCTCGGTGTCGCGGTCGCCAAGCGGTACACCGAACTGACCAGCCTGGGAGCGGACGCGGTCCGGCACCGTCCGGTGCTGCGCTGGTACCGGCCAGGCGTGCTCCGGGTCGTTCAGTTCCTGGTCGGCGCGGGCATGCTGGCGACCTACCTGATGTGGGCGGCCGGCGAGGACACCCCCGCCCGCGGCTGGCATCTGGCCAGCGCTGTGCCGCTGGCGGCCGCGCTCATCTGGTTCGGCGTGCTCACCGCGCGCCGTAGCGTCCGCGCGGTGGAGGACCTGATCACCAGGGACATGATCATGCTCTGCTGCGAAGGGGCATGGCTGGTTCTGTTCTGTACCGGACTCTACGCAGCGTAGGTTGGCTGACGTGACGAACGCTAACCATGGTGCCTCGGGGCCGTCCCGCGTCTTGCTGCTAGGCGGCACGAGCGAGATAGGCCTGGCGATCCTGTCCGCGCTCGACCTCCCCCGGGACGCGGAGGTGATCCTGGCGGGCCGGGACCCGCAGCGCTTGGAGGCCGCGGGCAAGACGCTGAACCGCGCCGTGGCGGTGGCCCGGTACGACGCCATGGACACCGCGAGCCATCAGGCGTTCGCCGACGAGATCTGCGCGGCGGGCGTCCCCGACATGGTGATCGCGGCCACCGGGATCCTGATCACCCAAGAGCGGGCCGCGCAGGACGTGCGCCTGGCCGCCAGCATGATCGAGACCAACTTCACCGGCCACGTCACGGCGCTGCTCGCCTTTGGCGGGCACATGCGGCGGCGGGGGAGCGGCACGATCGTGGTGCTGTCCTCGGTCGCGGCGACCCGGCCGCGGAAGTTCAACGCGGTGTACGGGGCCACCAAGGCGGCCCTTGACGCGTTCGCCCGCGGGTATGCGGATGACCTGCACGGCACGGGCGTACGCCTGTTGCTGGTCCGTCCAGGTTTCGTTACAGGCCGGATGACCGAGGGCATGACGTCGGCCCCGCTGGCGACCACGCCCGAGGCGGTCGGCCAGGCGGTGGCCGTCGCGCTGCGCGGAAAGAAGTCCACGGTATGGGTCCCGGCCTCGCTGGCGGGCCTGGCGACGGCCATGCGCCTGGTCCCGCGCCCCCTGTGGCGCAAGATCAACCGCTAGGCGCCGCGTCTGATGTCGCTGTATTCCCTCTGAACACGCATTCGCACAGTTCGATGCGGTGGGTGCGCGGGTACATTCCCGTGGTGTGCGAGTCCTGGTAGCGGAAGACGACGATATTCTCGGCGAGTTGCTCGCCGACGGGCTGCGCGACCGTGGTTACGTGGTGGACCTGGTGGGTGACGGCGAAACCGCGCTGAGCTACATAAGCTGCTACGACTACTCCGTCGCGGTGTTGGACTGGCTGATGCCAGGGATGTCTGGCATTGAGGTGGTTCGCCGGCTCCGCCGCCGGGGTGCGCGGATGCCGGTGCTCATGGTCAGCGGCAAGGACAATCCGGAGGACCGGGTAGCCGGCCTGGACGCCGGTGCCGACGACTACATGGTCAAACCGTTTGACTTCGCCGAACTGCTCGCCCGACTGCGCGCGCTGCAGCGCCGGCCGCCCGACTTGCTGCCGCCCCGGCTCACGATCGGCGACCTGGAATGCGACCCGGCCTCGCGCGAGGTGCGCTTCGGTAACCGCCGTCCCGCGCTGACCTCAACCGAACTCGGCATCCTCGAGATGCTGATGCGCTTCTCGCCCGCGGTCGCTGACCGGAGGCAGATCGCGCAGCATGTGTGGAGCAACGAGGCCGACACGTTCAGCTCGAACACGATCGACGTCCACCTGGCGCGGCTGCGAGCCAAGCTCGCCGGCTCGGGTGCGCGCATAGAAACCGTCCGCGGCGTCGGCTACCGCATCGTTTCGGCCCTGCTTGCTCCCGGGGGGACGACCCCCCCGGAGACCCCCCCGTAACGGGGGGACTCATCCCGTCCCCCCGTGCCCCCCTGGAGCCGAGCGTGACCGCGCATACCAGCGCGGTGAGTGGCAGGACAGGGACGGCATCAGGAATGGTGGCCAGGAACACGCCTGCCAGCACCGCGCCCGCCAGCAGGCCGAGCAGGATGGCGGGGCGCCGCCCCCCGGCCGGCGTGCTGTCCGGCCGGGCCAGCGAGCTGACCAGGCCGGTCAGCGTCCCGGTGAGGAACGTAGTGGACACGTTCCCGAGGCCCATCTGGTTCACCGCGGCGGACTGGATGCCCATCGCGCAGGCGGCGACGGCCAGGATGATGAACTGGGCCGTGCCGGCCGGTTTTGACCCGGTGAGCTCCCAGCCGACGATCACCCCGCAGAACAACGCGATCTCCAGGAGCAGCGTCACGGTCATGTGCGCGGGCCAGTAGCCGTCTGGCGGCTTCGGTTGCGGCCCCGCCGACCGCTTTCCCGCTAGGTGCCAGCCGATCCGGGTGCTGACCACGACCCCGGCCACATACCCGGCGACAGCCACTCCGGTGTGCGCGGCCAGGGACACTGACCCGCGCGCCAGCGACAGGCCGAAGACCGCTATGTTCCCCGTCATCACACTGGTGAAGACATTTCCCAGTTTGGTAACGCTCGCTACGTCCGAGGCTCCCGAGGCGAACGTGAGGAGCACCGCGATCGCGCTCATCGTCCGGGCGGTGGGCCAGGCAGGCGTCTGCGCCGGCGTCCCGGCCGCGTCCGTCGTCTCCGGTGCGCTCACCAGGATCACGTTACGCGGGAGTCGGCACCCGGACCGGCCGCGCCCACGACGGGGCGTCAGGCGCGTCGTCGCCGAGCAGCCCGGCCACCACCCGCATCCCCTTCGGGGGCATCGAGGGCCACGGCGTGTACCCGTCGGTCAGCACCACCGTCAGGGCCGGGCGCGGCCGCAGCGCGTACGCGGCGGCGATGCCCGCGCCCATGTTGGTGCCGCCGCCCCCGGTCAGCTCCACCTGCCGCGCGGTGCGCACCCGCCGCGCGGGCCCGGCGGCGGCGTCGCAGGCCAGCACCCGCAGTTGCCGGGCCAGCCCGAGCGCACGCAGCAGGCCCTCCACCTCAGCGAGGGCCATGGACAGCAGGTCCTCGCTCATGCTTCCCGACGTGTCGCACACCACGGCTAGCTCGGGTACCGGCCGTCGCAGCGCGGGCAGCACCACCCCGCTCACGGCGGCTCCGCGGCGGGATGGCCGACGGTAGGAGTAGTCGACCGCGCCGGCCACGTCGGCGATGGCCCGCCGCAGTTCGGCGGCCAGCTGCCGGCGCCAGTCCACCGTGGGGGCGAGCACTTCCCCCGCCCAGCGCAGTAGCCCGGCAGGCACCGTGCCGGCGGTCTTGCTGTGCTTGATGATGTCCTGAGCGACCTGACGGATCAGCAGGTCCGCCAGCCACTGATCGAGGCCCGCCGCCCCGGCCCCTTCGCAGTCACGAGGCAATCCGTCCGCACCGCTTCCGCAATCAACCCATTGATCGGAACGGACCGGGGCTCCAGCTTCGCGGACAGGCTGCTTGAGCAGCGCGTAGTACTCTTCGGCCAGCCTGCCGGGCTTCGCGCCGAAGTCTTGCGGGAGCACTGGGTCGCCGGGCAGTTCCAGCCCGGCCGGGATCAGGTCGTCGTTGATCTCCGCGTCCGCGGCGCGTATCCAGTGGGCGGAGTCGTCTTTGGTTACCCCGGCCTCCATCGCCCGCTCCGAATGACTCCTGAGCAGATGGCAGACGTGGTGCACGAGCACGCTGCCGAACTCGGCCGCGGTCCAGCCGCCCGCGACCGCCGGGTCCGCGTACAGCCGCCAGCGCGGGTCGATCGCGACCGAACCCAGGCCGGGCGTCTCGGTCACCTGGATGCCGAACAGCCCGCTGGCCAGGTACGGGAAGCGAGCCGCGGCCCACAGCCTGGAGGCGGCAAGAGTGCTGCTAGCTCCGGGGGGGACGACCCCCCCGAGCCCCCCCGTTGAGGGCGTCATGGCGCCAGCAGTCCCGCGTCGCGGAGCACGGGCGCGAAGAGTTTGATGTCGTCCACCGGCAGTTCGGTGCCGTCCGGGCGGCATTTGGCCAGGACCCGGGCGGCCGTCGCCGCGATGTCGGGCACCTTCGCGGCGCAGCCGCCAAGCACCTGCCAGCCCGCCGTCCAGCGCTCGGGCGTGGGCTGCGCCGCGACCGCGGCGGCGATCGAGGCGAGGGCCGCGTAAGCGCGGTCGCCGCGCTCAGGCAGCCGGAACGAGGCCGGGTTGGCGAGTACCTCTTCCGGGTCGGGCAGGTCCATCTCTACCAGCCAGGCGAGGAACTCGACGCCCGCGCCGTCCCCGACGGCCCCCCGGACCAGCGCGGACCTAGCCTGGTCGCTGGCCCCGGCGGCGTCGGTCGCGGTCATCAGCCTGGCGGCCATCTCCCAGGTGCGCGGGCTCGGCCAGCCGCGCCCCGCCTCGGTGGCGTTCGCCGGAGGCGCGATCGCCAGCGCTGGGCGGACCTGCAAGAACGCAGCTACCAGCCCCTTATTCAGCTGCTCGGCGGCCGCCCAGCCGGTAGGCAGCGCCGGAACCAGCGGCGCGGCCCAGCCACCGGCCAGGCCGTCGGCGATCGACCGCGGCGTCGTCTCCCAGACCAGGTGGCACAGCCGGTTGGCCAGCGGCGCGGACAGGTCCCAGCCGTCGGCCGCCTGCTCGGGCGGGTTCGCGGCCGCGACGACGGCCACATCGGCCGGCAGCGTCAGGTCTCCCACCGTCCGTTCGAGCACCACCCGCAGCAGCGCGGCCTGGACGGCGGGTGGCGCCGTGGACAGCTCGTCAAGGAACAGCACACCGGTACCGGCCGCGGCGAGCCTTTTCGCCCAGCGCGGCGGCGCGAAGCGGACCGAGTCGCCCGCGACGACGGGCAGGCCGGCGAAATCGGAGGGTTCCCTGATCGACGCGATCACCGTCTCGCACGGGAGGCCCATCGTGTCCGCCATCGCGCGGATGGCCGACGTCTTCCCGGTGCCGGGCGCGCCCCACAGCAAGACAGGCACCCGAGCCGCGACCGCGATCCCGAGCGCCTCCGCGGCGGGGTTCCCGGCTTGCGGCTCGCTCATACCAACAGTTTGCCGCCTTATGGCGTGTTGTCAGTGCTTGCGGGTGATCTTCGTGCCGAGATCGGCCCCTTCGCATATCTTGCGCATTACGCCGTGGGCGGCCACGTCGAACACGTGCATGGTCAGACCCTGCTCGTTGGCCAGCACGAACGCGCTGGTATCCATGACCCGGATGCCGGCCGCGATGGCCTCGTCGTAGGTGAGCGTGTCGAACTTGACCGCGTCCGGGTTGATCTTGGGGTCGGAGTCGTAGACCCCGTCGACACCTTGCTTGGCGACGAGCAGGGCGTCGGCGTCGAGTTCCAGCGCTCGCTGCACAGCCGGGTAGTCCGTCGTCACGTACGGCTGCCCGATGCCGCCTGCCAGCAGCACGATCATGCCGCGGTCCAGGTGATGGACGGCCCGCAGCCGGATAAAGGGTTCTGCGACGCTGTGGATCGGCACCGCTGTCATCACGCGCACGTCGGTGTCTGTCCTCGCGGTCAGCGCCCCGCGCAGCATCAGCGCGTTCATCACCGTGCCGAGCATGCCGATGTTGTCCGCCTCGGCGCGGCTGATTCCCCAGCCCTCGGCCATCCGCCCGCGGAAGTAGTTGCCGCCGCCCACGACGACCGCAACCTCTACGCCCAGCTGGTGCAGGGACAGCAGCTCGTTCGCCACGCGGGCGAGACTAGCCGGGTCAGCTCCCGTTCCTGCGGGCCCGGCAAGGGCCTCTCCGCTGAGCTTGACCACCACCCTGCGATAACGCGGCAACGTCAAGCCCCCTCCCACCTGTGTTTTCTGTCCGCAACGCTACCAAACGCAGCGGCATGGCCGAGCCTCGCGGGTTACTTGGCGTCTGCCCAGGTCCGGATGACGGCAATATCGGCGATGAACCGGACGCGTCCGCCGGGCGCCCAGCGGGCCGCGGTCTCCTCCAGGCAGCCGCCAACGAGCCGCGCGGTCGCCTCCGCGTGGTCGCACGGAACATGCACGAGCAACTCGTCGTGCAGGCAGAGCACGATCCTGGCGTCCAGCGGCAGGCCCCGCGCTCGCACGGTGAGCGCCCACATCTTGAACAGCTCCGCGGCCGCGCCCTGGATCAGCGCGTTTCGCCCGTACCGGCCGCGGGCCGCGACCCGTGCGGAGTCCGCGGGCGCGCTAGACATCCGAACGCGCCGCCCTCCGTAGGTGCGCAGGTCACGCCCCGCGCGGGCGGACCTGTCCGCCGTGTCAAGGTAAGCCATCGCGACCGGGTACGCCGCCCGCATTCGCCGCCCCGCCTGCCCGCCGTGCCCGGTGGTCTGACCGTACATCGCGGCGATCATCGCGACCTTGGCCGTCGGCCGGTCCACCCCGAGCTGCGTCGCCACCGGCAGATACAAGTCATCGGCGGACGCCGCCGCGGCCAGCGCCTGATCACCAGACACGGCCGCGAGCACACGCGGCTCGATCTGGCCGAGATCGGCGCGCACGAAGACGTGCCCGGGCGCCGCGATGACCGCCTGGCGCATCGCGGCGGGCATGTTATGCAACCCGTTAGACGCCGTCATCCGCCCGGCGGCGCCATCGCAACCGGTCCACGCGCCGCGGAGCCGGCTGTCCGCGCCGAGATGCTCGTCGAGCCAGCCGTACCCGTAGGTGGTGGCGACCCGCTCCGCCTTGCGCCATTCGAGCAGCGCGGCGATAAGCGGATGCGAGTCGCGGAACTCCTCGAGCCGCCACGCGCGAGTGTCAGGAACTTCGACGCCGGCCGCCGCCAGCAGCAGCCGGACCTGGGCCGGGCTGCGCAGGTCGGCGGTCACCCCGGAGGGTGCGTGCCGCAGCACCTGGCCGTCCCGTGCCACCCGCATGGCCGCCGCCTCGGCTTCGCCGCGAGGCCGCGGCCCGATGATCCCCGCGAGTACCCGCTCAGCCGCGCCCGCGTCCATCGGCAGCCCGTCGACCCACAGCTCGGCGCAGAGCAGTTCGATAGTCGATTCTGAGCGAGCGGTAGCGAGTTCGACGCCCTGCCCCGAGATCGCGGCGGCCTGTTCGTGCGCGGCCCGCAGTGCGAGCCGCGCCCACACCGCCAGCCGGTCCGGGGTGTCTGCCCAGCCGCCACGCGTCCACTCTGGCCGCAGCTGACCGTCGGGCCCAACGGGGTCTGGCACGTCGCCGGCCTGGTCGGCCGGCGACAGCTCCGCCTCCTGTTCCTGGGCCGCGTCGAACAGGTCCGCCTCGCCACGTGACCGCGATTCGATGGCGGGGACCTGGTCGAGCGGCAGGTCGTGCAGGTGCGCCCACGCCCAGCCAGGGTCCGCCCGCCACCCGCCGAACAGCAGCCGGTGCACCGCCGCGATATCCCAGCACATCACCAGCCGCACGCCGTCCGTGACCAGCCGTTGCGCTGTCTCCTGGGACCAGGTGACCCAGCGCGGTCGCAGCGCCTCGTCCGCGGCTGCCAGCTCGCTTACCGGCGCGGTCCAGCCGCCGTCATCCAGTCCGACGGCGACGGTCCCGTCGGGTGCGACCGCCAGCCCCACCAGGTCGCCTCGTCCCACGCCAGCCTGGCGCAGCCCGGTCACAAGGTCCATGTCACCAGACCGCCCGCGGACCTCCCGGTGGCGCGGGCGCGCAACCGGACCGGCTCAGCCTCGGGCGCGGCGAGCGCGAGGACGCCGGCCTTCGGATACCCGGGTTCCTCGACGGCCACTACCAGGTGGCCGGCCACGACGGCGAGCCCGCAGGCCCATACTTCGGACAGCCAGCTCAGCGGCAGCGACGCGCGCAGCCGCTGCCCTCGGCCGGTGCCGATCACCTGCAGGCTGCCCCAGCCCGCCTCCTCGTGCGTGGTAACGGTCACCGTGTCCGGATCGACGCCGAGCCACTCCTGCGCCGCCGGCGCGAAACGGCCGGTCAGCACGCCGGACAACTCGGGCCGCCGCGTCGCCCTGTCGTCCCGTCGGTCGGGACCGGCCCAGGCCGCGATCACCGTGCCAGCCAGCCGGAACTGGAACTCCGGCCCGAGGGCGAGCAGTTCGAGCAGCTCGATCTGCTGCATTTGGCGGCGGATGACGTCATCCTTCCGTGAGCCAGGGAATCCGGGCGTGAACTGGCCGGCTGCTCCCGCTTGCCCGTAGTGGATGCGCCTGGCGACACGCACTGGGGGCGGTGGCGTCGCGGTCGGCGGAGGGTTTGGTCTCGTCTGCGAGATCAGCCGCGCCACGCTGCGCGGCAGTTGGCCCCGTAGCTCCTCGATCTGCGGCCAGTCGACGCGGACGCGGTCCGCGTCGCACCGCGGCCCGGAGGTCAGCACGGTCAGGTCGTCGGCGTGCCGCGCCCAGGTTTCCGCGAGCGTGACGCAGCCCGGCTTGTCGCCGCCAAGCGCGCCGAGCACCAGTTCGGCTTCGGCGTCCGGGTGCGCGGGCAGCGTCAGCCGGCCGGCCTCCCAGCGCACGGGGTGCGCGCCGGTGCCGCAGGGCACCGCCGCGTCCGCGGGGGGCAGCGAGTCGAACCAGCTCATGATGGCCGCCGCTACCAGCGAACCTGGAGGTTCGCGGTCAGCTGCTGCGTCGCGCCGCGGATCTCCGCGGTCAGCGCGGACGCCTCGTGCCTCAGCGGCGGCAGCAGCACCAACCGGAGCATCGCTTCGCTACCGCCGACGGCGCCGACGTCCTCAACAGCCCCAAGATGCCAGCAGTCCGCGTCGTCCCTGAACCACCAGGAAAAGCCGATGTCCGGGCGGCTGCGGGTTACCGGCCGTGGCAGCCGGTCGACGAGAACGTGCAGGAAGGTTCCCGCGCTGCCACTGCGGAGCCCGGCTATCACGAACCGCGTGCCGTCGATTTCCGGCAAATCGACGGCGATCGTCGCGGTCCCGCTGACAGGGTTGAGCCGCTTCCTGCGCCCGTAGTGTGTCATGACGGCCTTCCATCGCCCCGGAACCTCGTCCGCGGGCCCTTGCATCGCCAGACCGAGTAGCTGACCGAGCGCCGACAGCCGCGCCGGGACCGGGCTGAGCGGGGCAAGCACCCCGGCACCCTCCAGCGCGGCCACCGCCTCGCCCTGTCGAGGCTGGCCGCCCTCGAGAGGATAGCCGAGCGCGTTCGCGGCGAGCATGGCCTCGGCGCGCCGGATGAGCAGCCGTTCGCCGAGGGTCTCAGGGACCGGTCCGAGCATCACGATCGGCGTCGCGGCGGCGGGGGGTGCGGCGGTGATTTCCACGCGGAGCAACGGTCCGTTCTGGCTCATGATCGCGAGCCAGCGGACAGCGGCGGGCGGACTGGGCAAGAAGATGACCGTCCCGGTCCAGGCGCTGCCGGCCCAGGTGCCGTTGGTGAAGCCGAGCCGGTACTCCATCCCGGTGTCGTCAGTCCCTGTGAGCTGGGTGAACGGGGGCGTCCCCGCTTCTGGCGGGCCGTCAGAGAGCGGGAAGAACAGGGTTGCGGGGGCGACTGCCCTGTCCGCGGTGAGGATCAGCGCCATCAGGCGCGAAGCGGGAGTGCCCGGGCCGGCCGGGAGGACCCGCCACGGCGGCGCCAGGCCGGCTGATGGCTCAGGCGCCTTGTCAGGCAGGAGAGGAATCCGCTGACCCGGCTGGAGCGGAGCCGTCCTCAGGAGCCGGCCCGCTAGCGTCTGCGCCGATCTCCGGCCCCGGAGGCGCAGCGCCACGTTCAGGTCGGCGATGATCTGGGCGGCCACCGTGTCGGCGAGAACGCCCGCGTCCACCAGGACGTCGGCGGCGTTACGCACCCGGTCCGCGCGCCCGTCAGCCGCGGAGCGCAGTGCCGCCTCGGCGACCAGCCGGAGGTAGGTTTCGGCGCGTTCGCCGTCAGCGTCCGCGGCACGGCCGCCCGCACTGTGCATGCTCCTACCGTAAGGGCGGCACCCGGCCCGGTGGACGGGGGAATTACCCGGGCCAGGCGCCGCGGCGCCCGGACAGCCGGGGAAACCGGCCGGGCGCGGGCCGGGCGGCTGGAGCGGGAACTCACCGCCTGGCGACCTGTAGCGGGGTCATCAAGCCCCGCATGTCTCTTATAGTGCTCGGGGATCCTGCGGCTCCGATTAACAGTTACTGAACAGTATCTCAGAGCTAGCAGGCCATTCGCCGAAGTTAGCTACCGAATAAGACTATCGCTTGCGGCGGCCTGCGCGGGGATATGAGCCGTGGACCAGACACGGACGATGTCTCGCATCGACAGCAGGCCCACGACATCTTGGCCGCCCACCACGACGAGGTGCCTGAAGCCGCCACGGACCATGGCCGCAGCGGCGTCATCCAGCGTCCAGTCGGCCGCCGCGAACACGAGGTCCTGGGTGCAGTGGTGCGCCGCCAGTTCGGTGTCCGGGCTCTCCCCGGCCGCCACCGAGTTGAGGATGTCTCGCTCGGTGAGGATGCCCACGCCCGCGTGTTCACGGTCCACCACGACGGCCGCGCCAACCCGTCTGGACGCCATCATGCGGGCTGCCTCTCGCAGCGTGTGCGCTGGGCCGATCGTGAGGACCTGCCGCGACATTCCTTCCGCTACCTTCATCCCACCACCCCCAACGGGTGCGTTCCTGGTTCCCGGGCGCGGGCGCGGCGTGGCGTTCCCCGAGTTCGAGACGGGTGCTCGTCCAGCGCTGTCAGGACGTCGCTCCCGCTCGCGATCGGACGTTTTCCCAGCTAGTGCAGCGCGCGGAGCTTGTGAACTTGTGATATACCCGCTACCGCTGCGAGAAACGCGCCCGTAAAGCTCTTTTTGCCCCCGCTCGGGAGCTAATCACCGAGCAGACCTAGGACCTCTTCGTGGAGGTGGCCGTTGGTGCAGACGACGCTGCCGCCGTCGGGGGTCGCGGCTCCAGATAGGTCGGTGAAGCGACCGCCCGCTTCCTCCACGATGACCTGGAGCGCGGCCAGGTCCCATAGCGAGACTTCCGGCTCTGCCGAGACATCGACCGCACCCTCGGCGACCAGCACGTGCGACCAGAAGTCCCCGTACGCGCGGGTCCGCCAGACCGACCGGGACAGCGAGAGGAACCTGTCCAGCCTGCCCGCCTCCGCCCAGCCGCCGATGCCCGAATAGGAGAACGACGCGTCGCTGAGCTTGGTGACCCCGGAGACCCGAGATCTGGTCGCCTTGGTGAGGCTGCGACCGCTCCACGACCCGCCGCCTACCGCGGCCCACCACCGTCGGCCTAGCGCCGGAGCGGACGCCACGCCGACCACCACCTGGTCGCCGTCGAGCAAGCCGATGAGCGTCCCCCAGACCGGGACGCCGCGGACGTAGTTCTTGGTGGCGTCGATCGGGTCGATGACCCAGCAGCGCGGTCCGTTACCCGTCCGGCCGGACTCCTCGCCAAGCACCGCGTCTCTCGGCCGCGCCCTGCGGAGCACGTTGCGCAGCGAGTCCTCGGTGGCGCGGTCGGCATCGGACACGGGCGTAAGGTCCGGCTTGGTCTCAACCCTCAGATCAAGCGCCCGGAACCGGCGGGTCGTGATGTCATCGGCGGCATCAGCGAGGACATGAGCGAAGCGCAGGTCGTCGTCGTAGCTTGCCACCCGCGAAACGGTACCGTCTGGACATCCCGCTGACCAGCACAGCACGTGGCCGGCACACGGCCCGTGGCGCGATGAGGGGATAATCGAGGTGATGGAGGCTCCGAATAAGCTCATCCGCTATTCAAGCCACCTGGCGACACGCTAGTCCGTGAAGTCGCGGCTGCGGAGCAGGCGGCGGAGCGAGTCAAGGCGCGCCTCGGCCTGGTGGGTGGCCGCCCATTCGTCGAGGGCGCAGCCCTCGGACAGGTGATCGTCGCCGGGGGGACATGCGGCGGTTCCCTCGGCGAGGTCCCCGAATGCCTCCACGACGCGATCCACCGAGATGTGGCCAAGCCCGAAGCCACGGATGCCAGGGGTGTCGATGAGCCAGCCGCGCCCGCCGCCAGGGACGGAGTCAGGACCGCCCGCCGCGGCGGCTGGCGCGTCCCGCCCGCGCCGGCGACGCGGCGCCGGCCGGGCGGGCAGCGGCAGGGCGATCGCGGACGACGAGGTGTGCCTGCCCCGGCCGGTCACCGGGTTGACCTCGCCGACCGCCCGGTCGGCATCCGGTACCAGCTCGTTGACCAGTGTCGACTTCCCGACGCCCGACTGGCCGATGAGCACGCTCACCCGCCCGTCGAGCGCCCGGAGCAGCCGGGTCAGGGTCTGCGCGGGCAGCGGCCGGCGAGTGCTGATCATGGGCAGCCCGAGCGGCCGGTAAAACGCCCGGACCTTCCGCGGTGACGCCAGGTCCGATTTGCTCAGCACGAGCAGCGGGTCGAGGCCGGCGTCGTAGGCGGCGACCAGGCAGCGATCGACGAACCGCAGCCGCGGCGCCGGGTCGGCGAGGGCACAGACGATCACCATCTGGTCGGCGTTCGCCACGACGATGCGCTCGAGCGGGTCGGTGTCATCGGGCGAGCGGCGCAGGGCGCTGATGCGCTCGGTTACCCGGACGATGCGGGCCAGCGTGCCGGGCGCGCCGGAGGTGTCGCCGGCCAACGCCACCCGGTCCCCCACGACGACCGAGTTGCGGCCCAACTCGCGGGCCTTCATCGCGGTTACCATCCGGGCGGCAGGACCATCTCCGATCAGGCACCCGTACCGGCCGCGGTCGACGTTGACGACGAACGCCTCGGTCGCGCTCTCGTGCGCGGGGCGGCGGCGGGTGCGCGGCCGGGAGCCGCGTCCAGCGCGGACCCGGATATCATCCTCGTCGAGGTGGGCCGAACGGTTCGTCAGGAGGAGTCCCCCCGGGCTAGCAACTCCCACTGGGTGGTGAAGTGGGGGAAGGTCTTGCCGACCGTGGCCGCGTTGACCACCTCGATGCCGGGCACGGCGAGGCCCAGCACGGCCGCGGCCATCACCATGCGGTGATCGTTGTAGCTCTCGAACGCGTGCCCGTCGGCCCGCAGCGGACGCGGCCTTATTTCGAGCTCGTCTGGCCGTTCCGTGATGTCGCCGCCGAGCGTGTTGATCTCCTTGGTGATCGCGGCGAGCCGATCGGTCTCCTGCGCCCGGGTGTGCCCGACTCCGCTGAGCACGGAAGGCCCGGAGGCTAGCGCGGCGACGGAGGTCAGCGGCAGGCACAGCTCGGGGATATCGCGCAGGTCCGCCTCGATGCCGTTGATCGTTCCGGTTCCCGTGACAGTCAGCCCGTCGGAGTCGAGCGAGCACCGGGCGCCCATCCGGGTGAGCACGTCGAGGATCGCGTCGGAGGCTTGCAGGCTGTCGCGCGGCCAGTCGAGCACGGTCACAGACCCGCCGGTGACCAGCGCCGCGGCGAGGAAAGGACCGGCATTGGACAGGTCTGGCTCCACGGTGAAGTCGCCGAGGTTCAGTCGTCCGGGCCGTACACGCCAGTTGCCCGGCCGTGCTCCTTCGCCGACCTCCACCTCCGCGCCGGCCGCCCGGAGCATGCGGACGGACATCTCGATGTGCGGCAGTGACGGCACCGGCGGCCCTTCGTGCCGCACCTGCGCGCCAAGCCCGAAGCGCGGTGCCGCCAGCAGCAGACCGGACACGAGCTGCGAGGAGCCAGAGGCGTCGAGCGTGACCGTGCCGCCGCGGACCGCCCCGGAGCCAAGCACGGTGAACGGCAGCGCTCCGCGCCCGCCGTCGTCGATCTCGGCGCCGAGTGCGCGCAGCGCGGTAAGCAGCGCCCCGACGGGCCGCTCCCGCGCCCGGGGGTCGCCGTCGAATTCGACGGCCGCCGCCGTCAGCGCCGCGACCGCGGGCAGGAACCGCATGACGGTGCCGGCGTTCCCGACGTCGACCGAGACTGTGCCGGAGATCCCGGAGCTCGGAGAGACGGCCAGCTCCGTTCCTGACTCCGAAATCGAGCACCCGAGGATCCGGAGCGCGGCTACGGCGAGGCGGGTGTCGCGGGCCTGCAGGGGGCCGCGGATCACGCTCGGGGAGTCGCTGAGGGCGGCGAGCACCAGCGCGCGGTTGGTGATCGATTTGGAACCGGGGAGCCGCAGCCGGGCCCGCACCGGTCCCTGGGCGACAGGTGAGCGCCAGCGTTCGGAGTCCATATGGTTGAGGGTATCGGCTGCGGTGCGCTGTTCCGCGGTCCGCGGCGGGTTTGACGGGCGCGTTTTCTGGTTATGAAGTGCCAATCCGGCTTCTACCGTGCCATAAGGGAAGTGGAGTATGTGCGGTCGGTTCGTTTCCGCTCGCAAGCGGCTCGAACTCCTCGAGGAGTTCGCCGTTGAGCGTGATCGCGTGGCCGAAGACCGCAATCCCGACTATAACGTTGCCCCGACAAAGCGGATCTATGCGGTGCTCGACCGCAAGGACGGCGATGAGCCACCCAAACGCGAGCTCCGGCTGGTCCGCTGGGGGCTGGTGCCGACGTGGGCGAAGGACACATCCGGGGGTGCCCGGATGATCAACGCGCGGTCTGAGACGGTTGCGGTTAAGCCATCGTTCCGCAGCGCGTTCGCCCGGCGCCGCTGCATCATCCCGGCCGACGGCTACTACGAGTGGCAAACCGAGGGAAAGGCCAAAAAGCCCTTCTACATATACCGAACGGACGGTGGAATCCTCGCCTTCGCCGGCATTTACGAGCTGTGGCGGGACGAGACCGTGCCAGCCGACGACGAGCGCGCCTGGTACTGGTCAGCCGCGATTATCACGACCGCGGCCGCAGACGAGATCGGCAAGATCCACGACCGGACGCCGATGGTGGTACCCCCGGAGAGCTGGGCTGACTGGCTCGACCCAGCCAATAACGACAAAGAACTGCAACTCGCGACGATGCTGCCCGCCACATCCCCGGGGGCGGGCGGGCTGAGATCGCACTCCGTTTCCACGGCCGTCAACTCCGTACGGAACAACGGGCCGGAACTCGTCGATCCGCTGATCGACGATGGTTCCCCCGCCCGCGGGTCTGGTTCCGGCGAAGGGGAGCGGCCCCCCCTGTTCTGAGCCCGCCGCGTCGGGCGGCCCGGTTACTGCGGTGCCCACGACGTCGCGGACAGGAGGCGAGGACTCCTATGGAAATTAGCGTTGCCCGCAAGCGCCTAGAGGAAATGCGAGACGAACTCGACAGGACGGTCGCCGTTCTGAAGGGTGAACATCCAATGGCCCGTGGGGGGTCCGCGGAGGCGGGTGACGCTGGGGCTAATCTCACGGAGGCCGACCGTAACGAGGCGGCGGTGCACGCGGCGATGACCCAGCGATCGGAGGTCATGGCGGCACTGGGCCGGGTCGACGCAGGGAACTACGGCCAGTGTCTGGATTGCACCAGCCCGGTGCCCGAGCTGAGGCTTGAGGCACGTCCGGCGACCGAGCGCTGCGTTCCCTGCCAGTCCAAGCGAGACCGCCGAAGGCGCTAGACGCGTCCCAGCCCGCCGTAACACCAACACCTTCGGCGGTCGCGGCCGTCCCCGGCCGCCTTAACGCGAAGACTTTGTCGTCTTTGGGCGCGGTAGCCATGTTTTTCGGTCCGTTTCGCGTGCTTTGTCCATGCCGAACGCGCCCTAAGACGCCTGACCCGGCTCCGGATGCTCTGGGCGCTCGGACTTCCGGGCGCTGACGATCAGGTGGGCGCCGACGGAGTCGTCGGCGCGTGCGCTTAGCTCCGCCGACACCAGCCTGCCGAAGCTCGCGGGGTCTCGGGCGAGCAGGTAGCTCACCGTCCGCGGCGAGAACACTGTTCGCGGTCGTATCCAGCTGACCTCAAGGTCGTTCCCCGTGAAGAGCTCGCGTAGTTGCTCGGCGCCGTAGCAGCGCGTGATGGTGCCGTCAGGCCAGGGGACGAGTACCACGTCCGCGTTCGGCACGTCGACCAGGTGCGGCCAGTGATGCTGCTCCGCGAGCACCGCCATGCCGAGAGTGAGTGAGTCCACGCACGCCAGCACGCCGCCACCAGGGCGCAGCACCCGCGCGATCTCGCTGACCAGGCCCTCCGCCGCAAGCTGCCGGGACAGCGTGCCGTCCTCGGCGATCACGCCGTCGGCGCAGCCATCGGGGAGGAACTCAAGCCCGCTGGTGTCCGCGGCAACGGTGCGCAGCCGCCCCGTCGTGCCATGACCGCCGACGGGCGCCACCGGGGTCCCTGGCTCGACCACGCGCAGAACCGTATGGCCGGCGCCGGCCGCCACCTCGGGGGCCCGTGCCCCCGGACCTGAGACGTCAATGAGCTGAAGGTCGGTGCCAAGCTCCGCGAGCCGTGCTTGCTTGCGGGGGGACGACCCCCCTCCAACCCCCCGACGCGGAGCTAGCTCCGCGAGCCATTGGAGCAGCTGGGCGCGGGAAACTGCGGCGTGGAAACGTGAGTATCGCTCCGCGGCAGGACCCTTGTCCTGCACGGCAGTGGCGATTCCGTGCACGGGGTTACTCCTGAGCGGGTGCCCGCTGTCGGGGCTCCCTCGGCTGTTACTGTTCCCCCGTTCGCGAGTTCCATCCCTGGTCCTCGGGGGAATGAAGAGTCGGTGCGCTGCTAGGCCCGGAATTGCCTGGGACCCTGCAGTGTTGAACGCGGCATGGCTGTTGCCTCACCGCCGCGCACGCCAGGCGGCTCGACGTCCGCCCGCCAACGATGGTCACGCCGGCCGTCCCCCGCCCGGGCGGGGCAGGTATCCTCTTACGGTCTTGCCGCGTTGCGCGATAGTGCGCCGCGGGGCGACGAGGAGAACCGTGAGGAGGTGAGTCCCGTTCCTGAGACGCTAGAGGAGCGCGGTGAGCGCTTCGAAGCAGACGTCCTCCCGTTCCTGGATCAGCTTTACTCCGCTGCCCTGCGGATGACGCGGAACCCTGCAGACGCCGAAGACCTCGTCCAGGAGACGTTCGCCAAGGCGTACGCCTCCTTCCACCAGTTCCAGCAGGGGACCAACCTCAAGGCCTGGCTGTTCCGGATCCTGACCAACACGTTCATCAACACCTACCGCAAGCGGCAGCGCGAACCGCAGCGGTCGGGTGCGGACGAGGTGGAGGACTGGCAGCTTGCGCGCGCGGCGGAGCACACCTCCGGCGGGCTCAAGTCAGCCGAGGCAGAGGCACTCGAGAGGTTGCCGGACTCCGACATCAAGTCCGCGTTGCAGGCCCTGCCCGAGGAGTTCCGGATCGCGGTCTACCTCGCGGACGTGGAGGGCTTCGCGTATAAGGAAATCGCCGACATCATGGGCACCCCCATAGGTACCGTGATGTCACGGCTCCACCGTGGCCGTCGTCAGCTGCGGGAGCTGCTCCAGGACTACGCCGCGGAGCGTGGTCTGGTTCATGCGGACGCTGACGGCGCTTCGGTACAGGGCGCCCAGGCCGAAGCCGCTGGGGCCGAGGAGGGCAGGTCATGAGCTGCGGCAACCCCCACGACGTACCGTGTAGCGAGGTACTGGACCGGATCTACTGGTACCTCGATGGCGAGATGTCCTCCGCCGACTGCGACAACATCAGGCAGCACCTAGATGAGTGCGGGCCGTGCCTGCGGGAGTTCGGGCTTGAAGAGGCCGTGAAGCGTTTGGTGGCAAAGCATTGCGGATGCGATCCGGTGCCGACTGAACTGCGCAGCAAAGTGATGGTGCGCATCCGGCAGGTTCAAGCTGAGATTGAAGTCATCGAGTAGCTGTGAGTAGTCGCGGCTTGACGGACCGCTGTCCGCTGGGCGGGTAACCAAGCCGATTTAGCGTCCGGTTAGGGGTCGGCTGGCGAATTTCCTCGGGGGCATGCACCGGGTACCCTTTGTCGCATAGGGTAGTCATCTGTTCGCGTTCCGTCCGCGATCGGCTTTGGGTCTGCGAGAATTAGCCTCGTCACGTTATCCTGTCATGGGCGGCACGCCGTGATGTGCCGTCAGCATTTGCGTGAGGGAGGACTATCCCAATGCAGGCAGCCGCCAAACAAGACACGATCACGTGCTGGGCAGCGACAGGAGGAGTGGCCGTCGAGGTTGCCTTCGGCGTCGCCTGGGGGTAGCGCCGGCGATCTATGCGATCCCCGATGAACTATCGCCAGCAACGAGGGGGAAGCGTGGGCAAGCTCCCGCGAATCGCGTGGCTTTACATCGGCGCGGTGATAGCCGCCGCCGCGGTCGCGGTTGCCCGGGGCCCGTTCAGCCAGGTCAACTGGGCCCAGGTCGCGGCCCTCGGCCTGCTCCTTGCCGCCTGTGAGTCCACCGCCACGCTGCTGAGCTCGCACAGGAGCATCTCCTGGTCGCCCAACACCATCCCGAGCCTGGCGGCCGTCATCCTAGTCGGGCCGGTTGGTGCCGCGCTGGTGGCGTGCTGCACGCTGCTCGGTGTCCGCCGCGGTCCGTCGCTGGCACAGCGGCTCTTCAACACCGGCATGTTCACGCTGAGCGCTTACCTCGCCGGCCGGACGTTCCTGCTTTTCGGCGGCTCGGTGGGCACGCCCGCGTCTAACCAGTTTCCCGCGATCATCGCGCCGTTCGTCGGCGCGGCGGTGGCGTTCGTGGTCATCAACTTCACGCTGTTGCGCGGCGTGCTGCTGCTCGCGGGCGGAGCGGGTACTCAGAGCGGCCGGGTCGGGCTCGATTTCAAGGTGCTGCTTACCGACCTGGGCTATGCCGTGTTCGGTGTGCTGATCGCGGCGCTGTGGGGGGTGCTCGGCCCCTTTACGCCGGTCCTTGTCATCATCCCGCTGATGGTGGCCCGTTGGGCGGTGGCGCAGTTCGCCGCGCAGCAGCGGGCCTACGAGGCAACCGTCAGCGCGTTGTGCCAGGCGGTGGAGACTAAGGACTTCTATACCCGCGGCCACAGCGAGCGGGTATCCCGGGGATCGGTGATGATCGCCCGCGAGATCGCCATGCGCGCGGAACGGGTCGAGGCGATCAGGTACGCGGGCATGCTGCATGACGTCGGCAAGCTCGGCGTGCCCACGTCCGTGCTGCAAAAGAGCGGCGCGCTGACCGACGACGAGTACGCGGCCATCCAGCTGCACCCGATGCGCGGGCTGGACATCGTGCGGGAGATCGGCTTCCTCGACGAGGCGCTGGCCGGCATCATGCACCACCACGAGCGCATCGACGGCAGGGGCTATCCGATGGGCCTGGCGGGCGATGAGATCCCCGAGTTCGCCCGGGTGCTCGCGGTGGCCGACGCGTTCGACGCGATGACCTCGACCCGGTCCTACCGGGGCGCGCGCCCGGTGCCCGAGGCCGTGGCCGAGCTGCGCAAGTGGGCGGGCACGCAGTTCGACCCCGCGTTCGTCGACGCCTTTGTCACCGCGATCGAGCGGGACGGCTGGAGGGCGCCGGAAGCCGCGCCGGCGAGCGCCGATCAGGCGGCCGCCGCGGACGCGCTGCCCGCAGACACCATCGCCGACGGGTCGTTGTCCGGGAGCCTGGCCTCCGTCACCTTGCTGTCGGCCGAGGTGCTGCCGGGTGACTTGCTGTCCGATCCGGTCGGCGACCCGCCCGACGAGCTGGATGCTCCGACCGAGCCGCTGCGCGCCATCGAGAGCATCTGACGCCCGATGCCCGCCCGACGGCACGAGCCTACAGGCTTCCCGCGGCAGGTCCTGGATTCGGGCCAGTCGCTTCTCGTCATCTTCGCCGGCGTGCTGCTCATCGCGGGGGTCGCGCAGACCGCCGCCCTCGGGGTGCGCGACGTGCGCACCGCGCTCGCGTTCGGCGGGCTGATCGCGTTCGGCGAGCTGCTGCGGCTCAACCTGCCGGGCGACCGGGAAGCCGCGCCCATCGCGATGGCGGGCGCGCTGGCATACGCGCTGCTTATGAAGGTTGGACCAATGTCCGCGGAGCACGGCCCAGAACAGGTCGTCGCGGTGGCCGCTATCGGGATGCTCATCGGCGCGCTGCCGCACCTCGCGGTGGGCAGGCCCGCCAGGCTCTCCGCGATGGCGGCGCGACTGGTCGCGGTCGCGTGCGTGGCCGCGGTGTTCCGGCCGCTGGCGAACCACTCGCTGATCGGCGCTCAATGGTGGTCCGAGCTGCCCGTGATGCTATCGCTCGTGGTCCTGGCCTGGCTGGTGGAAGCCGTGATAGCGGCGCTCATCAGGACGGACCTGCTGCGTGGCAGGTTCGGCGTGACGCTGCTCGACGAATTGCGCGTGCAGCTGCCGCTCGGCGCCGCCGTCGGCGCCTCCGCGCTGCTGATAGCCTTCGCGGCCGAAGTAATGGGGCTCGCGGCCGTGGCGGTCTTCACCGTGCCGCTGCTTGTCACTCAGGTGGCGCTGCGCCGGTACACCGGGATCCGCGCCACGTACCTGCAGACGGTCCGCGCGCTCGCGCGGGTAACCGAGATCGGCGGATACGTGGAGACCGGACACTCGGCCCGGGTCAGCAAGCTCGCGGTCTCCATCGGGCGCGAGCTTGGCATGCCCGAGCCCGCGCTGCTTGAGCTGGAGTACGCCGCCCTCATGCACGACATCGGCCAACTCTCCCTGCGCGACCCCATCCCGGGCGGTGCGACCGTCCTTGTCGTCAGGGAAGAGCAGCGCCGCATCGCCGAATACGGCGCCGAGGTCATCCAGGAAGCCCGGGTGCTGGACACGGTGGCCGACATCGTCCGGCGCCAAAGCGACCCGTGCCGGCCGGCGGAACGCGGTGAGGAGCCGCCGCTGAGCAGCCGTATCATCCGCGCCGCCAACGCGTTCGACGACCTTGTCGGCAGCTCCGTAGAGCCCAGCAGGGCCGCCGCGGCGGTGCAGCGGCTGCGGCTCGATACCGCGTCAGAATACGACCCGCAGGTGGTCGAGGCGCTCAGCAGGCTTATCAGCCGGCGCTCCGTGCTCGGCCCGTAAGGGCCTCGATAGGCTGCAGGGGTGTTTGATTCGGTTCTGATCGCCAATCGTGGCGAGATCGCGCGGCGAGTCATCCGGACCGCCCGCCGAATGGGTATCAAGGCCATCGCGGTCTACTCCGACGCGGACGAATCCCTGCCGTACGTGCAGGAGGCCGACGAGGCCGTCTACATCGGCGCGTCCGCGCCTTCGCAGAGCTACCTGGACAGCACCATCTTGCTCGACGTGGCCCGCAAGACCCATGCCGCGGCCGTCCACCCCGGTTACGGGTTCCTCGCCGAGAGCCCGGGGTTCGCCCGAGCGGTCCTCGCGACCGGCCTGACCTGGATCGGCCCCGCCCCGGAGGCCATCGAGCAGATGGGTGACAAGATCCGCGCGCGCAACCTCATGGCCGCGGCCGGGGTCCCGGTGGCACCGGGGTCGCCAGCGCCGGTCCCCGACGCGGACGCGGCGGTCGCCGAGGCGTCGCGCATCGGGTATCCGGTCATGGTCAAGGCCGCCGCGGGCGGCGGCGGCATCGGGATGAGCGCGGCAGCAGATGAGCCCGCGCTACGGTCGGCTTTCGACACCGCGCGGTCTCGCGCGGAGCGGTTCTTCGGTTCACCGGAGATCCTGCTTGAGCGCTTCCTGCCCCGCGCCAGGCACGTCGAGGTGCAGATTCTCGGCCTGGCCGATGGCCGTGTGCTCGCGCTTGGCGAGCGCGACTGCTCGGTGCAGCGCCGTCACCAGAAGGTGGCGGAAGAGACGCCATCGCCCGCGGTGTCCCCGGCGCTGCGCGAACGGATGCTCGCATCCGCGATACGCGCCGGCGAGGCGGTCGGCTACCGTGGCGCGGGCACCGTGGAATGCCTGCTGGACGTGGAGACGGGGGAGTTCGTCTTCCTCGAGATGAACACCAGGCTGCAAGTCGAGCACCCGGTGACCGAGCTGGTCACCGGCATTGACCTGGTGGAACAGCAGTTCCTGATCGCCGCGGGCGAGCGTGTGTCGTTCGACGCGGACGCGCCGGTGGTCCCGGCCGGGCACGCGATCGAGTTGCGGGTTTACGCCGAGGACCCGCGCCGTTTCCTGCCGAGTCCCGGCCCGATCACAGCCTGGGACGAGCCGGCGGGTCCGGGGATCCGGGTGGACGCCGGGTACGCGGCCGGCACCACGGTGACCACGTTCTACGACCCGCTGCTAGCGAAGCTGTGCGTGCATGGCAGCACCCGCGACGAGGCGCTGGCCCGGGCGCGTGCGGCGGTGGCGGACTTCCGCGTCGAGGGTCTCAAGACCAACCTGCCGTTCCACGCCGAGCTGCTCGACAACCCGGAGTTCGTCAGCGGCGAGTACGACACCGGGCTCGTGAGCCGCATGCGCCGGGCTTGATCGCGGTCGTGTACGCTCCACCATGACGTTACGCCGGGCCGCCGGGACCCCCCTGGGAGCCGCCCGGGGTCCTGGCCGCGAGAGAAGGAGCCTGCTGTGGCCGAAGTCCGCGCGGAAATGGTCGCGAACGTGTGGCGTGTGCTCGTGGCAGAGGGCGACCATGTCGATGACGGCGACACCCTGGTGATCCTCGAGTCGATGAAGATGGAGATCCCCGTGCTGGCGGAGACCGGCGGTACGATCGCCAAGCTGCACGTCGCCGAAGGCGACGTCGTCCAGGAAGACGACCTGATCGCCGTCATCGACTAGCCCTGGTTACACGCCAGTGGTGGAGCGGGGATAGGTGGCTTCGACGTCGGTGATCACGTTGACCAGGTACGGGACACCGGAGGCGAACGCGCGGCTCAGCGCGGGGCCGATCTGGGTCGGCGAGGTGACCAGTTCGCCGGCGCCGCCAAGGGCCCGTACCACCTCGTCGTAGCGGGTGCCCGGCCGCAGGTCGGCCGCCACGTCGTAGCCGTACACCGCGCGCATCGGCTGCTTCTCCAGCCCCCACGCGCCGTTGTTGCCGCAGACGATGACGACGGGCAGGTTGTGCCGTACCAGCGTGTCGGCGTCCATCAGCGAAAGCCCCGCGGCGCCGTCGCCGAGCAGCAGCACGACCTGGGCGCGGGGATGTGCGAGCCGTGCGGCGGCCGCGTAGCCGAGACCAGTGCCCAGGCATCCGAACGGACCGGGGTCGAGCCACCTGCCAGGCTTGCCTGGCTCGACGAGGCGGCCGGCGAAGGACACGAAGTCGCCGCCATCACCGATCACGACCGCGTCATCGTCGAGGGCCTTGAGCAGTTCACCGAAGACGCGCACGGGGTGCACCGGCTCGGCGTCGCTGGCCAGCAGCGGCTGGTCCGCCGCCAGGGCCGCGAGGACGGCCGACTTGAGCCGCGGCGGCCAGTCCGGGTCCGCCCCTGGGCGGGCCTGCTCGGCAAGCGCGGCGAAGAACCCTCCCAGATCCCCAGCCACGCTGCCCGCGAGCGGGCAGTGTCCCGCGAGGGCAGCGGGCGAGTCGGCGACGTGCACCACCTTGGCGGGCTGATCCTTGGGGCCGAACGACCCGTAACGCAGCCGGAAGTCGAGCGGCGCCCCGGCCACGATCACGAGGTCCGCCTCGCCGAAAGCGATGGACCTGGCCCGGGTGACGAGCAGTTCGTGGCCGCCGGGCAGCACGCCGCGGGCCTGCCCGTTCGCGATCACGGGCAGCCGCAGCGCCTCGGCGGCCTGCCGGGCTGCCACCTCCGCGCGGCCGAGCCACACGTCGGAGCCGAGGACAAGCACGGGCCGCCGGGCCGCGGTCAGCAGCTTCGCGATCCCGGCGATCTCGGCCGGGTCAGCGGCCGGGACCGCGGGCGGCTCGCCGTCGGGCAGTTCCACCTCAGCCTGGTCGTAGATCGCCTCGAGCGGGAAGTCGCAGAACACCGGCCCGCGGTGCGGCGTCAGCGCGACACGGAACGCCTCGTCTACGGATGCGGCGACCCGGGACTTGTCGTGCTCGGTCCAGGCGCGCTTGGTCACTGCGGCGAGCAGCGGGACGTGGTCCATTTCCTGCAGCGCCCCCTGGCCCCACAGGTAGTCAGGCGCCCGGCCGCCGAGCACCACGACCGGGGCGCCGTTGAACCACGCGGAAGTCACCGCGCTCACGCTGTTGGTGACGCCTGGACCCGCCGTCACCACGGCCAGACCTGGCGCGCGGGTCAGCCTGGCCGTGGCCTCGGCCGCGAACACCGCCGTCTGCTCGTGCCTGACGTCGATGAGGCGGAGCGGCGGGTCGGCCTTGACCGCGCCGTCGTACAGCGGGAACACATGGCCGCCCGAGAGGGTGAACATGGCGGTCACGCCGTGCCGCCGCGCTACCGCGACGGCCTGCGCGCCGCCATGTCCGGTTATTCGCGTCACGCGGGTGACGCTACCAGTCCTACACGGTGGCCGGCACCGGGGCCGGGGCCTCTTCCGGGTCGGCCGTGTACTGGTGCGGCAGGGTCTCGTCAGCGCCTTCTGGCACCCGGACCGCCTTCAGGACCAGCGTTAGCACCACCGCGACGACCAGGTTCAAGATCACCGCGGTCAGGCCGATATAGATGGTGTGCCCGAACACGATGTCCGAGGACGCCGCCCAGTGCAACGCGGTCGCGTTCTTGACGTTGTACGCGCAGATCGTGCCGTAGATCATGCCTGTGAACCAGCCGGTTAGCAGCGCCCAGCGGTGGAACCACCGGGTGAATAGCCCGCCGATCAGCATCGGGGCAAGCTGCAGGATCCACACGCCGCCGAGCAGTTGCAGGTTGATTGAGAACGTCTGCGGCAGTTCCACCGCGAACAGCAGCGCGCCGAGCTTGACCACCAGCGACGCCCACTGAGACATCTGCGTCTGCAACCGCGGCGTGGCGTCCTGCTTGAAGAACTCCTTGAAGATGTTCCTCGTGAACAGGTTCGCCGCGGCGATCGACATGATCGCGGCGGGGACAAGCGCCCCGATGATGATCCCGGCGAACGCGATCCCCGTGAACCAGCTCGGGAACATGTGCTGGAAGAGATATGGCACCGCGAGCTGCGCGTTGCCCGCCTTCTTGACGTTCGCCGCGGTCACCGGGTCGGCGACCGCCATGTACCCGAATAGCGCGATCAGCGCGAGCAGCACCGAGTACAGCGGCAGGTAGATCATGTTGCGCTTGACCACGCTGCGGCGCTTGGCCGCCAGCGTGCCGGTGATCGCGTGCGGGTAGAGGAACAGCGCGACCGCGGAGCCGAGGGCGAGCGACGCGAAGTCGAGCTGTGTGCTGCCAATCGCATGCGACGTCGGGACATACGTGCCGATCGGCTTGTGTGTCGTCGGGCTGATCGAGTTGAAGTGCGTCTGCGCCGTGCCGAAAATGTGGCTCCAGCCGCCCAGCCTGGTGGGGATGTAGAAGACCGCCACGATGACGAAAAGGTAGATCAGCGAGTCCTTGATGAAGGCGATCAGGGCGGGGGCACGCAGGCCGGATACGTACGTGAAGATCGCCAGTACCAGGAACGCGATGAATAGTGGCAGGTCCTTGAGGTAGGTGTTGGTCGAGGAGCTGTTGACGCCCATGACGGTGATGACCGCCTTGATGCCGACCAGTTGCAGCGCGATGTACGGCATCAGCGCCAGGATGCCGGTGAAGGCGGCGGCCAGGGCCAGGCCCCGGGAACCGTACCGGCCGCGGATGAAGTCGGCGGGCGTCACGTAACCGTGCACCCGGGATACCGACCAGAGCCTGGGCAGGAAGATCAGCACGATCGGGAAGACCATGATCGTGTAGGACACGGCGTAGAAGCCGATCGAGCCGGATCCGAAGACCAGCGCGGGCACCGCGATGAACGTGTAGGCCGTGTACAGGTCGCCGCCCAGCAAGAACCAGGTGATGAACGTGCCGAAGCTGCGCCCGCCCAGCCCCCACTCGTCCAGCTGCATCATGTCCGTCGCGCGCCGCCAGCGCGCCGCCGCGAACCCTGCTCCGGTGACGATGACGAACAGCGCGACGACGATCGTGAACGTGGTGGTGTTGACGTTGCTCATGACTGCTCCTCGTTCCCCACGGGCGTGCCCAGCCGTTTCTGCAGCTGGACGACGATCCACAGCACCAGCGAGGTGATTGGCATGAAGATGAGCAGATAGAAGTAGAAGAACGGGAAGTCGCCGACCTTCGGCGTTAGCCGTGCGTAGATCGGGACGTACACCGTGAAGAAGATGGTCGCGACCACCAGGATGGCGATCGCGGCCGACGTGATTGGGTGAGCGGCGACCGGGCTCTTCGGTCTTATAGCCGGTTGTGTCATGGTTTCGGGCCGTCCTCTCGGGCGTCATCGCGCGACAAGGCGTGACATAGGCCACATGGTTCCCACTATGTTCTGACACAGTAGTGAATTAGGCAATGCCCAACCGGGCCGTCAATCATCTAACGGGATTCGCGCGACTGCCGCGCGGACGCCACGGTCCGTTCCGGATGAAAAGGGTGGTTACCTGGCGCCGGCGGGTGCGTCGCCGCGGCCGCCCAGCCGGAGCCCCAGCCCTGCCCTTGAGACGGCGAGGAAGTCGGGTTGCCCGAGAAGGCCGCTGCCTGCTGGCAGCGCGCCGGCCAGTGGCTCACCGGCGACGACCTCGAGGTCGGTCAGGTTGGTGAGCTCGGCCAGGCCCGGATGCCGTGGCCAGCTGCCAATCACCACGCCGGCGTTCGTGATCTTTCTGGCGGTCAGAGCTTCGCAGGTCAGCGCGGTGTGATTGAGCGTGCCGAGGCTGGCCGCCGTCACCACCAGGGCCGGCGCGGACAGTTCCGATGCTAGGTCGGCGATGGTAGCGCCGGCCGTGTCGTAGCGCACGAGCAGGCCGCCGGCGCCCTCTACGAGGACCAGGTCCCTGGCTTCCGCGAGCCTGGCTATGTACCCGGCGGCGGCGCGCATGTCCAGCGGCGGCAGGCTGGAAACCCGGGCGGCGGCTTCTGGAGAGAGCGGGTCGGGGAACCGCGCCAGTTCGTGTGTGTCCATGACACCGGCCAGCCGTCGGATGGTATCCGCGTCAGGCGTGTCGGGGCCCACTCCGGTCTGGGCGGGCTTGACCACGGCGACCCGATCGCCGCGCGCCAGGGCGAGCGCCGCGATCGCCGCGGTGACCACCGTCTTGCCGACACCCGTGCCGGTGCCCGTGACCACGAGGATGCCCCGCGGCGCGTCGGGGGCACTGGTCACGGGTTGGGCGTCCGCCGCAGCCGGGTGATGAACTTGTACCGGTCCCCGCGATACCAGGACTGTGCCCACTCGACCGGCTCACCCGTCGAGTCGATCGCGTGCCTGGACAGCAGCAGCAGCGGGATTCCCGGGTCCACGCCGAGCAGCATGGCGTCGTGCGGGTCGGCGAGTACGGTCTCGATCGTCTCTTCCGCCTCGGCGAGCTGGATCCCGTATTCGTTGCGCAGCGTCTCGTACAGTGACGCGTGCCGCTCGAGCTGACGGCGCAAGCCGGGGAACCGGCGCGCGGGGAGGTGCGAGGTGTCGATGGACATCGGCTCGCCGTCGGCGAGGCGAAGCCGGTGGATGCGCAGCGCGCGGCCGCCCGGCCTGATGGCCAGGCGGGTGGCGAGCTCGTCGTCAGCCGTCACGTAGCCGATGTCGAGGATTTTGGTCAGCGGGTGCAGGCCGTGCTGGCGCATGCCTTCGGTGTAGCTGGCCAGCTCGAGGGCCTGCGCTACCTTGGGCTTTGCGACGAATGTGCCCTTTCCCTGCATGCGAAGCAGCCGTCCCTCGACCACGAGTTCGGCGAGTGCCTGGCGCACGGTGGTCCTGGACGTGCCGTACAGCCGGGCGAGTTCCCGCTCGGGCGGCACCGGGCTGCCCGGTGACATGGCCGAAGTGAATTCGAGCAACTGCTTCTTCACCTGGTAGTACTTGGGCAGCCGCAGTACGGTCGGCGACGAGGTGAGATTGCCGGATTTTTCCGGGATCAGCAGGCTGGCATCGCCTGGGCTGTCGTCGGCCGGCATCGGAGACACGCTCATCTAGTGTTCCTTCCCCGCTTGTGCGGTATTCCGGCAATGATCCCTCACGATTGCCAGTACGCGCGAGGCCACGCGGAAGTCGTTTTCCGTTAGCGTGGCACGTCCGGTCAGCCGAAGGCACGCGGCGCCCGCCGGCACCGACGGCGGACGGAAGCAGCCGACTCGCACGCCGTGCTCGGCGCACGTCCGCTGCGCGGCCAGCGCATCAAGCGGATCACCGAGGATCACGGAGGCAACTGCGGCATCGGGCATGGCGATATCCAGGCCAAATTCCGCCGCGATGCCAGCCAGCCGGGCCGCGGCGCCCCGTGCCCTTGCTGGTAGTTCGGGCTCTGACCGCAGCACTCGCAGGGCGGCGAGCGCCGCGGCCGCGGCCGGCGGGGCCAGGCCGGTGTCGAAGATGAAGCCTCGCCCGGTGTCTACCAGGGTCTGCCTGACCTCGGCCGCGGCGAGGACCGCGCCGCCTTGACCGCCGAGCGACTTGGACAGGGTGACGGTCCGCACGACATCGGGCTCGGCGGCTATCCCCGCGGCGACCGCCGCGCCGCTCCCGTCGGCCCCGAACACGCCGAAAGAGTGCGCTTCGTCGATCACGAGCAGCGCACGGTGGTGGCGCGCGATCGCGTGCAGCGCCGCGACCGGTGCCAGGTCGCCGGACACCGAGAAGACCGCGTCGGTGACGACCAGCGCTGCTTCCTCGCGCCGGCCGGCCAGGCCGGCGGCGATCGCGGCGGTGTCCCCGTGCGGCGTCACCTGCACGCGCACGCCCTTAGCGCGGGCCAGCCGGCAGGCATCGATCAGGGAGGCGTGGTTGCGCTCGTCAGAGACGATCAGGACCTCACCGCCAAGAGCCGCCGTGAGCGCCGTCACCACGGCCAGGTTGGCTAGGTAACCGGAAGAGAACACCAGGGCCGTCTGGGCAGCGGTGAAGGCCGCCAGCTCCGCTTCAAGCTCGGCGTGCAGCGAGGTCGTTCCGGTCACGAGCCGCGATCCGGTAGCCCCCGTTCCCCATGTCCGCGCGGCCGCGGCGGCAGCTTCGGCCAGCCTCGGATCCCCAGCCAGGCCGAGGTAATCGTTGGACGCGAGGTCCAGTGCGGCGTCCTGCGGCGAGCGCGGCGACAGACGCCGTCGCAGGCCTGCCGCCTCGCGGGCGGCGGCGGCGGCCCGCAGCCTGGCGAGCGGATCGAACGTCGTGAAAGCGGAGCCCTGCATGCGGGAATAATGCCAGGTGATGCGCCAACAGGGAAATTTCCGCTGTCAGGGACATGTCATCATGGGAAAGTGCCGACGCTGAGCGACCTCGCGAGGAAGTACACAAACCTGTCCGGCACCGACATCGAGTGGCTGCACTCCCTGGTGTCGGACTGGCAGCTCCTAGCGGACCTGTCCTTCGCCGACCTGATCCTCTGGGTCCCGCTGCGCATTTCCGATCCCGCGCCCGACGTGGCATGGGTGGCGGTCGCGCAGATGCGGCCGACGACCGGCCCTACCTCCTTTCCCGACGATGTGGTCGGAGCGCAAGTCGGCCCGGAACGAGCGCCACTGCTCGACACGGCACGCGGGGAGCAGCGCATCTGGCGGGAAAGCGACCCTGACTGGACCAGCGGGGTGCCGGTGCGCGCCGAGGCGATACCAGTGACAAGGGACGGCCGGGTCATCGCGGTCATCGAGCGGTCCACCAACCTGAATTCGGCGCGCACGCCAAGCCGGCTCGAGCTCACTTACCTGCAAGGTGCCGACGACCTGGCGCGAATGGTTTCCGAGGGCACGTTCCCCTACCCGGGCCAGGACACGATGCTGGTGCGTTCGCCCCGGGTCGGGGACGGGCTGCTCCGCCTGGACAGCGCGGGCCGGGTCACTTACGCGAGCCCGAACGCGCAGTCGGCCTACCGCAGGCTCGGGCTTAACGCGGACCTGATGAGCGCCGAGCTCGGCGCGGCGACAGCGCAGCTGAGCATGCCGGGGGAACCCGTCGACGAGTCGCTTATGCTGGTCGCCCGCGGCCGGGCGCCACGGGAGACGGAGATCGACTCCAACGGCGCGGTCGTCCAGTTGCGCTCCATCCCACTGGTGGTCGGAGGCCAGCGGACGGGCGCGCTTGTCCTGGTCCGCGACGTCACCGAATTGCGCCGCAGGGAGCGAGAACTGCTCACCAAGGACGCCACCATCAGGGAGATCCACCACCGGGTGAAGAACAACCTGCAGACGGTCGCCGCGCTGCTGCGGCTGCAGGCCCGGCGGCTGCAGGCGCCTGAGGCGCGGGCCGCACTTGAGGAGGCCGTGCGCCGCGTCGGGTCGATCGCTATCGTGCACGAGACCCTGTCCCACGCTCCCGAGGAGATCGTGGACTTCGACGACATCGCGGACCGGGTCGCCATGATGGCCGGCGAGGTGTCCTCGCCTGAAGTGCGGGTGACGCCGAAGATCACCGGCCAGTTCGGGATGCTGTCGGCGTCGGTCGCCACGCCGCTCGCGATGGTGCTCACCGAACTGCTGCAGAACGCGCTTCAGCACGGCTTCGGCGCGCCAGTGTCGCGCGCGACCGGAAACGGGGAGGGGATCATCGAGGTGCTGGCGGCGCGGGCTCCCGAGCAGCTCATGGTCACGGTGAGCGATAGCGGTGCCGGCCTGCCCGCGGACTTTGACCTAGAGAACACCACGAGCCTCGGACTTCAGATCGTCAAGACGCTGGTGGTGGCTGAACTTGGCGGCCGCCTCAGCATCACGCCCCGGCCGGGGGGCGGTACCACAGCGGTCGTCGACTTGCCCGTCCGCTACGAACCGCAGCCCCGCCAGGGCTGAGTGCGTTAATTACCAGATGAAGTTGTCGCGAGAGTGTACCGGGCCGTGCGCCGGCCCGGCCGGTCAGACGTGGGCCCGTGCCCGCAGCCGTACCGTGCGACGCTTGAGGGTGCGCCGCTCGTCCTCGCTCAAGCCACCCCAGACGCCGGCATCCTGGCCGGTGTCGATGGCCCACCGAAGGCAGTCCTCCTGCACCGTGCAACGTCGGCAAACCTGCTTGGCTTCTTCAATCTGAAGGAGCGCAGGGCCGCTGTTTCCGATCGGGAAGAACAGCTCAGGATCTACCTCACGACAGGCGGCAACGTGGCGCCAGTCCATGATGTCTACCTACTCCTTCTCGGCGTAGCGGCTGGTCATTTGTGCGGCTCGCCACACGCCACTCGGTGCTTGTGAAGTATTTCACGAGCTATGCGATATGTCGGGAACGTTGGTTTATTCCCGATCTTGTGGGAGTGCCCGTCGATCGCAGTCTGTGTCAGCGGACGCCCGGACGCTCTCCGGAGGGCGACGTACCCGTGTCAACCACGCACATGCAAGCGGGGCAACGCCTCCCCAGGCACCGGAACTAGCCTCTCAAGCAGGTCAGAGCCAGCGCAAGGGGGGACGGCAAACGAACCTCACGAATTTGGTGTCAGATCGGTCACAATATGTGGGATATGTAACGCTAGAACACACAGTGCGTCTGGCACGAACCTGAATGCTACTTGCTCGGTCTCGCCTAGGTACTCGCCATCGATGTGGAATGCGATTGGACGATCCGCCTTGAACGTCAGCTCATTAAGGGCCGCGGCGCTGACCACGTCGCGCCCGGACGGGGGCTGCTCGTTAGTGTGCGTCATGTGCCGGAGTGCCGCAAGGGTGCTCAGCGTGCGCAGTCGCCGGAGCGCGAACAGGTCGAGACCGGAGTTGAAGTCGGTATGCGGTGCGGGACGGACCGGACGGCGGCCAAGGTACGTCCATGGCGAACTGTTCGTCACAACCCCCATGAAGAGCCCGCGGACCGGCGGCTGGTCCGGTGCCAGCAGGGTGAGGGCGGGGCGACGCCGGTCGGTGAAGTAGTAATAGCGGCGCACCGCGGTCCGCAGGTACAGCATCGTGGAGGCGCGGCGGCCGCGGGCACGCAACCGTTCCACGTCCGCCATGACTTCCGCGTCGACGCCGAGCCCGGCGCTGAAGGTGAAAAATCGGTCCCCGGCGAGCCCGAGCCCGATCGTGCGCCGCGTGCCGCTGTCGGCCGCGGCGAGAATCCGCCGCACCGCGGCGGACGGCTCCGGCGGCAGCCCGAGCGTACGCGCGAACACGTTGGCGCCGCCGCCAGGTACGGGCGCGATCGCCGGCCGCGCGGTCGCCTCGGGGATGTCAGCGATCCTGACACCGCCGGCGCCGTCGGCCGCCTCGGTGCCGCCAGAGCCGTCGGATCCCTCGCTGCCCCCGCTGGCCGCCGCGGGCCCGCATGGCGGCCCGGTGTAACCCGGCACCCGCGCGTTCATCAGCCCGTTGACGACCTCGTTGACCGTCCCGTCGCCCCCGAACGTCACCACGAGGTCGAATCCTTGTGCCGCCGAGGCGGCGGCGAGCTCACCCGCGTGACCGCGATACTGTGTCTGCACGGTTTCCAGGTCAAACCGGGAGCCAAGTTCGCGGACCACCAGTCCGGCGTCGTGTCCGGACATGGAAGTCGCGTGAGGATTTATGATCAGCAGCGCGCGCACGTTGCTCAGGCTAACGGTGCCGCGAAGGGTGCGAGACTATGGGTATGCGTTCTCCAGCCGGCCGGTCTGTATCAACAGGCAAGAAAGGACCGGCCGCGTCGGCCAGGCCCCCGCTGGCCGACGCGCGGGCGGCACGCCGCCCGCCCCTGCTCACGCTGGCGGCCGTGGCGGTGGCGGTGGAGGCCTTGGGCTTGGGCGTGGCCGGGGTGCTCACCGCTGTCGACGCCGCCGACGGACGGTCGGCCCAGGCCTCTAGCGGGGTCGCCCTTACCATCCTGGAGTTCATCGCCGTCGCCGGGATCGCGTGGATCGCGTTCGGTGTGGCCCGCGTGCGCCCGTGGAGCCGCACTCCCACGGTGATGATCCAGGCGTTCACGGGTGTCGTCGCCGTCTACCTGCTTCAGGCGCACCGGTTCGACTGGGGAGTTCCCGCCCTGCTGCTCGCCGTCGCCGGAGTGGCCGCGGTGGTGGCTCCGGCCAGCTGGCAGGCCCTAACCAGGCGGACAGAGCTGTGAATCCCCGGGGGACGACCCCCGGTAAACCCTGTTAATCCCCGGGGGGCGACCCCCCGGTGACCCCCCGGTAAACCCTGTTAATCCCCGGGGGGCGACCCCCCGGTGACCCCCCGGTAAACCGTGTTAATCCCCGGGGGGCGACCCCCCGGTGACCCCCCGGTAAACCGTTGAGTCAGTCGTCGATCGTGAGCCCTTCGCGGAGCTGAGCCAGCGTCCTGGCGAGCAGCCGGGAGACGTGCATCTGTGAGATACCGAGCTCGGCGGCGATCTGGGACTGCGTCATGTTGCCGAAGAAGCGCAGCAGCAGGATCTTCTTCTCCCGCGGCGGCAGTCGCTCGAGCAGCGGCTTGAGCGACTCGCGGTATTCGACCCCTTCCAGGGCATCGTCGATCATGCCGAGCGAGTCGGCGACCGCCGGCGCGTCTTCGTCACCGGAGTCCGGTGCGTCAAGCGAGACCGTGGAGTAGGCGTTCGCGGACTCCAGGCCTTCGAGCACCTCTTCCTCGCTCATCTGCAGATGCGCCGCGAGTTCGCTGACCGTGGGCGCCCGGCCTTCGCGCTGCGCCAGGTCACCGATCGCCTTGGTGAGCGACAGCTTGAGCTCCTGGAGCCGGCGCGGTACGCGGACGGCCCAGCCCTTGTCCCTGAAGTGACGCTTGATCTCGCCGACGATGGTGGGCGTGGCGTAGGTCGAGAACTCCACGCCGCGCTCGAGGTCGAACCTGTCGATGGACTTGATCAGCCCGATGGTCGCGACCTGGGTGAGGTCGTCCAGCCATTCGCCGCGGTTGCGGAACCGGCGCGCCAGGTACTCAACAAGCGGCAGGTGCAACTCAACGAGGGTCGCCCTGATGCGCGCGCGCTCTGGGTCGCCGGGGGGCAGCGAGGCGAGCCGCTCGAACAGTTCGCGGGCCTGCGTTCGGTCGGGTGCCGAGTGGTCAGCGCGCGCGAGCAGCGGAGCCTGCTCGCCGATCGCGACCTCGAACTCCTCGGTCACCTGAACCTCGTACTCGCTGCTCACCCGGACCCCGAAACGCCTCGGCGCTTTTGCAGCACGATCGCGACCCGGTCGTCAGGACCGAGCCGGGAATCCACGGTTCCGGCGAGGGCGGAAAGCACGGTCCACGCGAACGTGTCGCGCGCGGGCATCTGCGGGTCGGCGGAGGTGACCGACACGGTGATCGTCACCTCGTCGGTGCCGAGTTCGAAGCCGCACTCCAGGTCGGTGCCGGGGATGGCCTGCGAAAGCAGCATCGCGCACGCCTCGTCGATGGCGATGCGCAGGTCCTCGATCTCGTCGAGGGTGAAGTCGAGTCGCGCCGCGAGCCCGGCGGTGGCCGTGCGAAGCACGGACAGGTAGGCGCTTGCCGCGGGCATGCGGACGTGCACGTAGTCGGGTGCCTCCCGGCCGGTCACGGCCGTGGATTCGCCAGGCACGGCCGTGGCGGCGGCGGTGTCTTCTGTCACGTCTCTCCGTCGGTCATCTCACGGTCGGCGATTGCCGCCGGCCACTCATTGCAACTTACCGTCATCTGCGAATGCTCCCGCCGAGGCGTGCCGCTCTGTTCCTGAAGCCGTTAGAGAAGGCAGCCGCCGGGACTCATCCCGTCGGCCCGCGAACGCGACGTGGCAGCGTCGTCCCCACTGGGAGAACGACGCTGCCACGCCGGCGTGGCGGACCGCTCAGGCCTGCTTGGTCTCCCAGAAGATCTTGCTGATCTCCTCGATCTTGGCGAGCAGTTCGTCAGCCGTGGACACGTTCGTGTTGCCCTTGGTGCCGCCCGCGCCAGCCAGTTTGGTCGCCTCGTTGAAGAGCTGGTTAAGCTGCGGGTACTTCTCGAAGTGCGGCGCCTTGAAGTAGTCCGTCCACAGCACCCACAGGTGGTGCTTGACGAGCTCGGAACGCTGTTCCTTGATGATCAGACAACGCGTCCGGAACTCCGGGTCGGTGTTGGCGGCATACTTCTCGTCGATGGCCTTGACAGACTCCGCCTCGATTCGGGCCTGCGCGGGGTCGTAAACGCCGCAGGGCAGGTCGCAGTGGGCATGCGCGATGGACTTCGGCGCGAGCAGCCGTGTGAGCAGCCTCATCGATTCCCTTTCTCCGTGCCAGATCAGTAAGGTTGCACTCCAGACACTACTCTGTGGGCTGGAAGCTGAACGTGCAGTGGTACCCCATCCGCTGGCCGCTGCTGCGGGTCGAGGTCGCCGAGGACTCGATGCTGCCCGCGCTGCGCCCAGGCGACTGGCTGCTCGCGCGGCGTACCCGCCGCATCCGCCCCGGGCAGGTGGTGCTGGCCTGGCACCCGGGCCGCCCGGATTTCCTGCTCGTCAAGCGCGCCGCGCGGCGCGTGGACGGTGGCTGGTGGCTCGTCTCGGACAACCCGTCGGCCGGAGCGGTGGACAGCAACCGGTTCGGCCCGGTGCGCGAGGACTTGATAGTCGGCCGGGTGCTAGCCCGGTACTGGCCCGGGAAGTCCCCCCATGCCGGGCGGTCCAGGGGGGGCGTCCCCCCGGACTAGCTCAGTGCCTCGGAGTGGCTGCGACATCGCCCATTCGGGCGGACTGGAGCTCGACTAGGTGTTGCACATCTGCGCGGGGGAGCTTGGAGTACATCGCCCAGTAATAGATGACCAGGCTGAAGCCCGCGACGACCAGCATGTCCCACCAGAACGGTAGGCGGTCGTTGTTGATCGGCGGCGCGCCGCTGCCGAACTGGCCGAACCAGGAGATGAAGCCCATGCCGATCAGGTACGGCGGCAGCCATTGCGCGGATTTCCAGTCCAGCGGCGGCCGGTGCGGGTCGAAGAACATCGAGATGCCGATGAGGATGTAGCCGATCGCGATGCAGACCCCGAGCTTCCAGACCACGTTGAAGCCCGACCAGTAGATGATCATGTTCGCGATGATGAACCCGAGCGGTGACAGCACCACGGCCGCGGGCACCCGGTAGGGCCTTGGCGCGTCGGGTACCTGCCTGCGGAACGCGCCAAGGGACAGCGGCGCGCCCGCGTACATCAGCACGCTCGCACCGGTGACCAGGCCGACCAGCGCCTGCCAGCTCGGGAACGGCAGCAGGAAGAAAATGCCGAACACGAACGCCATGATCAAGCTGAACCAGGGGATCCCGTTGTTGTCGACCCACTGGAAGATCCGCGGGTAGTACCGGTTCCTGGCCAGGCCGTAACCGATCCGGGAGGTAGAGGTCTGGTAGATCAGGCCGGTGCCGAACGGAGAGACGAACGCGTCGATATGCAGGATCGTCGACCAGAAGATGCCGATCCCCGCCAGGCCCGCAACGGCCGCGAAGGGGTAGACGAGCACTGGGTTCCCGGTGGGGATGCCCTGGAAGCCGTGGTGCAGCAGGTCGCTCGGAGTGGCGCCGATGAGCACGATCTGCGCCATGCAGTAGATGAACGTGCCGAGCAGGATCGCGATGATGATCGCGCGCGGCAGGTTCCGCTGCGGGTTCTTGATCTCCCCGGCCAACTGGTCAGCCTGCTCGAAGCCGAGGTACGAGAACACGATGCCAGCGCTGGGGATGGCGGCGAAGACGGCCTTGATGCCGAACGGCATGAACCCGCCGCCTCCCGGGCTGAAGTTGCTGCCGTGGAAGTAGAACAGGAAGATGATGATGGTGAGGAGCGGGATCGCGACCTTCCACCAGGTGATGCCGGCGTTGACCCGCGAGAACAGCCGCACCGCCAGGAAGTTGACCGCCGTGAAGATGGCCATCAGCACGATCGTCATCGCGAATCCGAGCCCCGTGATCCGCCCGGTAGTCGGGTCGTAGATGCTGTGCCAGTAGTACTGGCCGTACGTCATCACCGCGTAGCACTCGACCGGCGCGACGGTGACCGCCTGTAGCCAGGAGAAGAACCCGAACGAGATGCCGGCCACGCTGCCGTACGCCAGGTGCGGGAACCTGGCCGTCCCGCCTGCCACCGGGTACATCCCGCCCAGTTCGGCGTGCAAGAGCGCCAGGATGATCGCGCAGAAACCCCCGATGAGCCAGCCGTAGATGGCCGCGGGGCCCGCGAGGACCGCGGCGCCCATCCCGGCGAACAGCCATCCGGAGCCGATGATCGAGGTCTCGGACGCCCATGTGGCCCCGATGAGTCCCATCTCTCGCCGGAGACCGACGTCTGCCGGCGCCGATATGACGGCCCCAGCTCCGGTGGACCCAGTTTCAGCACCCATGATCGAGCTCCCTTCTCGATCTAAGGAGCGCGCCACCCGCCTCGGCGGATTGGTCCTGACGTAAGCGAGTGAGCTTGCCACTTGAGTTGCTCTGAGTCTCAGTTTTACCCAATTTTCACATGAACGCTACTCTCCGTCGGTAAGTGAATTGATTCTGTGACAGTCGACTGTTTCTCTGAACAGCACGAAGGCCCCGCCCTTGCGGGCGGGGCCTTCGTTACGGAGTGTTACGCGTTGGCTAGTGCGTTCTCCCGGTTGCCGCGTCTCCCATGCGCTCGGACTGCAGGGCGACCAGCTTCTCCATCTCCGCCTTGGGCAGCTTGGCCCACTGCGCCCAGTAGAAGATGACCAGGCTGAACGCCGCGACGATCAGCATGTCCCAGCCGAACGGGATGGTGTCGGTGTTGATCGGCGGGGCACCAGGCGAGGTCACGGCCGCGTCGGGGTACTGGCCGAGCCAGGAGATGATGCCCATGCCAATGAGGTAGAACGGCAGCCACTGCGCGGACTTCCAGTCCAGCGGCGGCGGGTCACCGTCGTAGACCTTCATGACGCCTGCTACGTGCAGGAGCCGGAGGGTCCCGATGATGACGTAGCCGATGACGATGCAGATGCCGAGCTTCCAGATGACCGGGAAGCCCGACCAGTAGATGATCATGTTCGCGACGATGAAGGCGAGCGGGGAGAACCAGACGGCGCCGCGCACCCGGTACGGCCGGGGTTGGTCGGGCACCTGGCTGCGGAACGCGGACAGCGACAGCGGGGCGCCCGCGTACATCAGCACGCTCGCGCCGGTGACCAGGCCCACGAGCGACTGCCAGCTCGGGAACGGCAGCAGGAATACGATCCCGAAGACGAACGACGCGATCAGGCTGATCCACGGCACGCCGCGGGAGTCGGTCCACTGCAGCCACCGCGGGTAGTACCTGTTCCGCGCTAGACCGTAGCCGATCCGGGAGGTCGAGGTCTGGTAGATGATGCCGGTGCCGGCTGGCGAGATGAACGCGTCGAGGTGCAGGATCGTCGCGAGCCAGGCGAGTCCGGCCAGGCCGGCGATGGCCGCGAACGGATAAGTTGTCACCGCTGACGCGTCGCTAGCCAGGTGGCCGGTTCCCTTCGCGAGGCCCGCAATACCCGTGAAGCCGTTGTGCAGCAGGTCGGTCGGCGTGGCGCCAATGAACACAAGCTGCGCCATGATGTAGACAAGCGCGCCGATCGCGGTCGCGATGAGGATGGCCTTCGGCAGATTGCGCTGCGGGTCTTTGACCTCGCCCGCGAGCTGGTCGGCCTGCTCGAAGCCGAGGTAGGAGAACACGATGCCGGCGCCAGGGATGGCACCGAACACGGCCTTGATGCCGAACGGCATAAAGCCGCCGGTCCCGTCGCCCGACCCCGCCACGCCCGCGGTGAAGTTGCTGGTGTGGAAGTAGAAGAGCAGCACGATGATGGCTAGCACAGGGACGGCGAGCTTCCACCACATGATGTAGTTGCTCACCCGGGCGAGCCACTTGACCGCGAGGAAGTTGACGACGGTGAAGAGCGCCATCAGGATGATCGCCATCACGAAGCCGAGGTCCGTGGCCCGGCCGCCGGCGAACAGGTTCGACCATTGCGCGGTCGGGTTGCCCGAGTTGTTCCAGTAGTACGACCCGTACTGCAACACCGCGTAGACCTCGATGGGCGCGACGGTAACCGCCTGCAGCCAGGAGAAGAACCCGAACGAGGTGCCGGCCACGCTGCCAAACGCCAGGTGCGGGAACCTGGCCGTACCGCCCGCGACCGGGAACATCCCGCCAAGCTCGGCATGGATGAGCGCCAGGATGATCACGCAGACGGCACCGATGAGCCAGCCGTAGATCGCCGCGGCGCCGGCGGCGGCCGCGGCGCCAAGCGCGGCGAACAGCCATCCGGAGCCGATGATCGATGTCGCCGACGACCAGGTGGCGCCAAGCAGGCCGACCTCTCGTCGCAAGCCAACGTCTGCCGGCCGGGCGACGGTTGCCCCGGCAGGCCCAGTATCAGTTGCCATGATCGAAGCTCTTTTCTCGATCGTGCTCTGTGGGGGTCACCACCCGCCCCTCGATGTCCGAAAGGCGCGTGAGCGTTTCATATGAGCAGAGTGAGATCATCGTAGGGATGATCATCCCATATGAGAAGTGTTGTCGCGGATTCGGTTTTATAACGCAGGTCAGCGCCTTAAATCGGCCTGTATGGCGGAATAATCACACATGTGGGGTATCACATAGTGATGTCGTGGTAATTACCTGTAAGTTTCCGCATCGCGACGGTTTAGGGTTTCGATCCAACGGGTAACAATGTGTCGCACGCTTGTGAAAGAATTCACGAATAGGCTGACACTGTTCATCGCCGTGTCGGTCTGGGCCGGGTCTCGCCGGTCTAGCCCTGGACGTCCTCGCCGCGCTTGCGCGCGCGGAACGCGGTGACGTTCGCGCGGTTAGTGCACCGATCGGAGCAGTACCGCCTGGTCCGCCCGGCGGAGGTGTCGATGAACACTCCCTGGCACGGTGCCGCCTGGCAGATGCCGAAGCGGTCGAGACCGAGGTCGGCCAGCCGGACCGCGAGCCCCATGGCCGCGCCTGCCGCGTACTTGTCAGCCATGGAGCCGCTCTCCGTGTAGTGCACGTGCCACGGCTGTCCATCGTGCCCGGACAGCTGCGGGTGCACCGGGTACTGCATGAGCAGCTCGTTCAGCCGGGATGCCGCCTCCGTGCCGCTGCCCTGCGAGCACGACAAGAAGAACCCGCGGAACTCCCCCCTGAGCTGGCGCAGTGCCTCGAGGTCCGAACGCGTGATGCCCTGGTTCAGGTGTTCGCGGTCAGAGACGAGCACCCGCAGTCCGTCGAGCGTGCCAAGCAGATCACCGCCCTCGTGTCCGAGGCTGGCGGTGTTCACGAGCCGTACCGCGAGTTCGGCGTAGGAGGAGAGGTCCACTCGCGATTCCTAGCTGCGGGGGAAGACGATGTAATGGGCTGGTGCCGGTACTGAGTATTACACAGATCGGCGTCTCTCGCGCCAGCACTGCCTGGTCCGTGTCACAATGCGCCAACGGGTAACCCCCGTACCTGGAGCGATCATCGCGCCCGGGCTGGCCTGGCGGTCGCCGCAACCCGCGGCCGCGCGCCTGCCGGCGCCGGATCAGTCATCTGTTACCACTGTTCTTGGGGGTTACCGTGGCCGCTGAGCCAACCTTGTCTTTCGACGACCCGATTTTCGCCATGCACCGCGATGGCAAGATCGGCATTCATCCCACCGTCGAGGTGGCCGACCGCGCCGCGCTGGCCATGGCCTACACACCGGGCGTCGCCCGGGTGTGCAGCGCCATCGCGGAGCAACCCGAACTCGCGAGCGACTACACCTGGGCGGGCAACACCGTGGCCGTCGTGAGCGACGGCACCGCGGTGCTCGGCCTTGGCGATATCGGCCCGGCCGCGGCCATGCCGGTGATGGAGGGCAAGGCGTTGCTGTTCAAGCGCTTCGCCGGCATCAACGCCGTGCCCCTGTGCATCGCCTGCACTGATGTGGACGATGTGGTCCGGACGGTCGCTGCCCTGGCGCCCAGCTTCGGTGGCATCAACCTGGAGGACATCTCGGCGCCGCGCTGCTTTGAGATCGAGGACCGGCTGCGCGCCATGCTGGACATCCCGGTGTTCCATGACGACCAGCACGGCACGGCCATCGTCACGCTCGCCGCGCTGCGCAGCGCCGCCCGCGTGGTGGGCAAGGAACTCCGCAACCTGCGCGTCGTGGTGTGCGGCGCCGGCGCGTCCGGGATCGCGGTCTCGAAGATCCTGCTCAGCGCCGGTGTGGGCGACATCGCGGTGGCTGACAGCAAAGGCCTTATCTACCAGGGCCGTGACGGGCTCAACCCCGTGAAGGCCGCCCTTGCCGCGGTGACGAACTCAGGCGGCCTGACCGGCTCGCCAGAGTCCGCGCTGCGCGGCGCCGACGTGTTCATCGGGCTGTCCGGCAGCAGCCTGCCAGAAGAGGCCATCGCGAGCATGGCGCCGGGGGCGATCGCGTTCCTCCTGTCTAACCCGGACCCGGAGATCCACCCGGACCTGGCCCGCAGGCATGCCGCCGTGGTGGCGACCGGCCGGAGCGACTTCCAGAACCAGATCAACAACTCGCTCGCGTTCCCCGGCGTGTTCCGGGCAGCGCTCGATGTCCGGGCGAGCACAGTGACGGAATCGATGAAGCTGGCCGCCGCCGACGCGATAGCCGCGCTCGTCGGCGACGACGCCACGGCCGGATACATCATTCCGGGCCAGTTCGACGAGCGAGTGGCGCCCGCGGTCGCCGCCGCGGTCGCCGCGCAGGCCCGCGCCGACGGGGTCGCCCGCCGTTAGGCCCCTCGCCAGCGGCCCCTGTAGGGTCTTGATCATGTTCGCCGCCTTCGCCGCCCGCATCGATGCCAATGACCCGCTGAGCGGGCTCGAACTAGGGGAGCGTCCCGACCCGCAGGCACCGTCGGGGTGGGTGACGGTCACCGTCAGGGCGGCGGCGCTGAACCATCACGACGTCTGGTCGCTGCGCGGGGTCGGCCTCCCCGCCGACCGGTTGCCGATGATCCTCGGCTGCGACGCGGCCGGGGTCGACCAGGACGGCAACGAGGTGGTCGTGCACGCGGTGCTCGCCGACCCTGACGCCGGCGGCGGCGATGAGACTCTTGACCCGCGCCGCTCGCTGCTGTCCGAGCGATACGACGGCACCTTCGCCGAGCAGGTCGTCGTCCCCAGGCGAAACCTGCTGCCAAAGCCCGCGGCGCTGTCCTTCGAGGAGGCCGCCTGCCTGCCCACCGCGTACCTGACCGCCTACCGGATGCTGTTCGAGAAGTCGGGCGTGCAGCCCGGGGCGACCATCCTCGTGCAGGGCGCCGGCGGGGGTGTGGCTACCGCACTCGTGCTGCTCGGCCGCGCGGCCGGTTACCGGATGTGGGTGACCAGTCGCAGCGAGGCCAAGCGCGACGCGGCGATCAAGCTAGGCGCCGACCAGGCGTTCCCCACCGGCGCCCGGCTGCCTGAGCGGGTCGACGTGGTGATGGAGACGGTCGGGGAAGCCACCTGGGGACATTCGCTGCGGTCGCTCCGCCCCGGCGGGCGGATCGTGATCTCCGGCGCGACCAGCGGTGAGGTACCGCCGGCCGAACTGAACCGGATCTTCTTCACCCAGCTTTCCGTGGTGGGATCGACCATGGGGACGCGGGACCAGCTTGGCCGGCTGCTCAGGTTCTGCGAACAGACCGGTACCCGTCCCGTCATCGACCGGGTGCTCCCGCTCGCCAGCGCTCGTGAGGGATTCGCCACCATGATCGACGGCACCCATACCGGCAAGATCGTCTTCACCCCCTGACCCCGCCAGCGTCTGCCTGGCCTCGGGGTCCCGCTCACCCTTCACATCAGCCTCTCCTGCTCACTTCGCACACCTTCTGAGCGCCCTTGCTGGCGCAGCTCAGCGGATGAATGTCCCGTTCAGCTGGTCATAGCAAGCTGAAGGGGACATTCATCCAGGGGAGGACGGCGCGGGCACGAGTGCTATTGCCACTGGGGCAGGCCTCAACGTCGCCAGAGCGGCTCAGGCGTCTGGAGTGGCGGAGGTGCCAGGTGAGACGGCGGAGCCGCCGTCTTCCGCCGCGTGAGTAGACCGGTCCGTCGCGGAGCCGTCGCCGGAGGCGGTGTTGCTGACGGCGGCGTCTGTCCCGGCGGCGGCGTTGGCCGAGGGGGCGTCTGTTCCGGAGGCGGCAGCGTTGCCCGCGGGGGCGTCTGTTTTGGAGGCGGCGGCGTTGCCGGGCGGGGTGTCTGGTCC
>DATMKQ010000139.1:0-3891 GCA_035571275.1 Trebonia sp. | reverse complement strand
TATTAAACATTACTGACCAGGATGCGCGGCAAACTGTCGAGGCTTCGATTTCGTTTCTGCCGAAAGGGCACCTGCTGAGATTCTGCTCATCCGCGTGGCCGATCCCCTCGGTTAGCTGCCGTTTCGCACTGACCCGCATGGTCCTGTCCCCGCCACCGCCGCCCCGCCACGCGTCGCCAGCCGCTATCCAAGGACAAACCACCGGCCCCGCGCGACGCCGCCCCTCGGGCCGACGGGTCAGCGGAGACCCGTGCCCCGCCCGTCCCTTCCCGCAGCCGCTGCTCGACCGACGTTCCGGGGGCGGCCAGCGAGGTCCGGCCGTTCATCTCAGCTCACCGTCAGCCCTACCCCGTTCGGGTCAACGGCCGCTATCTCTCGGACGAGCGACTCCGATGACCCGGCGCGGTGGCAGCCCGAAGACTTGCCGGCCTTCGTCCTACGGAAAGCGGCATTCAGCGCATAATTACGCCCGCACCTGCTGCGATCCTCGCGGTAATAGTGAATGTTCCGACGCGGCCTGACTCCCAGGTGACATGCCGCGGATCAATTACTCCAAACGGCGAATCTATTTCCTGCCTACGGCACCGGCGCTGGTTTGCTTGCACTTTCCACGGTCATTGTATGACGGGTTTCCTGGTATGCGGTCTCGATTGGTTAGCACCTCACACCCTGCGTCACTATGCGTAGTCGGGTCGCGGTCCCGTAACGAGGCCGGGGTATCGACCAGGCACGTACCCGGGGGTGCGACCATCCGTTGCCAGTACCACCATGGGTACATCGGCGCATCAGCATCGTGCCCAGCACGACTGATGTCTTGTCTACCGGACGGAGGAACGGAGCGATGGCTGAGGACACGCATCAGACGGGTAGCAGCGACAACACCGCTGTTCGCTCATTTAAGGTCGGTTTTCCGGAGGCGGAGCTCACTGAACTGCGCAGACGCGTAAGCGCGACCCGGTGGCCCGAGCGCGAGACGGTCACTGACGACTCGCAGGGCGTACGGCTCGCGATGATGCAGGATCTCGCACGGTACTGGGAGACCCAGTACGACTGGGGCAAGTGCGAAGCGAGACTGAACGCCCTGCCGAACTTCATAACCGAGATCGACGGGCTGGACATTCACTTCATCCACGTCCGCTCCCAGCACCAGGACGCGCTGCCGCTGATCGTCACGCACGGATGGCCTGGCTCGATCATCGAGCAGCTGAAGATCATCGAGCCGCTCACCAACCCCACGGCGCACGGCGCCAGCGCGGCAGACGCGTTCGATCTGGTGATCCCCTCGCTGCCCGGCCACGGGTTCTCCGACAAGCCCACCGCCACCGGCTGGGATCCCGCCCGCATCGCACGCGCCTGGGTGGTGCTGATGAAGCGCCTCGGGTACACCCGGTTCGTGGCGCAGGGCGGCGACTGGGGTGCGGCCGTCACGCAGGCCATGGGGGAACAGGCAGCACCGGAGCTGCTCGGCATTCACTCCAATATGCCCGGGACCGCCCCAGCCGACATCACCAAGGCGTTCGAGCGCGGCGACCCGCCGCCCTCTGGTCTCTCCGACGAGGAGCAACGCGCGTATGAGCAGCTGAGCACCTTCTACGCCAAGCACGTGGCCTACGCACAGATCATGGCCACGCGGCCGCAAACGCTGTACGGGCTGGCGGACTCACCTGTCGACCTGGCCGCGTTCATGCTGGACCACGGCGACGGCACCGGCCAGCCCGGGCTCGTCGAACAGGTCCTGCAAGGAACCCTGGCCAGCGCCCTGACCCGAAATGACCTCCTCGACAACATCACCCTGTACTGGCTGACTAACACCGGGATTTCCGCGGCCCGTCTGTACTGGGAGAACAAGGCGGACTTCTTCAACGCCAAGAACATCTCCATTCCGTTTGCCATCAGCGTTTTCCCCGACGAGCTCTATCAAGCCCCGCGCAGCTGGGCCGAGCGGGCGTATCCCCACAACCTCATCCACTACAACAGGCTCGACCGCGGCGGCCACTTCGCCGCCTGGGAGCAGCCGCAGCTCTTCTCAGAAGAGATGCGCGCGAGCTTCAGATCACTTCGCAAGTAGTGCGTGCACCGTTAAGCGCGTATCCCGGCCGCATCGGGCCGGTCCAATGGTGATCGGACCGGCCCGATGATGATCTGCCGTCGGTTTCGCGCCGAGGTCAGCCCGCCCCCAAACGACATGAAACCCGGGTTTCATTCCGCATGAAACGGCAGCGTGGTGCGCCAGAACCGGGGCGCGGCTTTACGGTGCATGCGAAACGGGCGGAATATCCCGATACGGGTAACGAATTCGCGTCACCGGACGCCAACGGTCCGGAAACGACCGAGGCCAGCGATATCTGTTACCAAGTGAGGACGGCGGCTTCCTCGCTGTCGTCACTCGCGTCCCGCTGCCGGGAAATGGCGGCAGTACTGGCCGGATCTTGCCGCTTCTTACGGCGGCCCGTCGGTACCGACCCGTTCTGCGTGCCGACCACCGGCCTGGGCGTAGGTGCCAGCTCCCACAGCCCGTCCAGCAGATTGCGGATCACGTCGCGGCGCAGCGAATAGTAGTAGTTGCGTCCCGCCTTGCGTGTGCTGATCAAGCCCGCATTGTGCAGAATCTTGGTGTGGTAGGAGATGGTTGGCTTTGACACCGGGAGCGTGTCCTCCAGTGTGATACATGCCAATTCGTCCACCTGTGCCATCTGGACGATGATGCTCCACCGGACTGGATCGCTCAACGCCCTGAAAACTTCGGTTGGTGGGTTTTCGACCGTCAGCTTGCGAGCCATGAGATAACTCGGTTTCCCTCGGGTACCAAGATCATTACGATACCGGCACACATTGCAGATAACTTTGACAACTATCGTACAGCCCGCCAGGCCAACCCGGCGCCCGGGCGCCGGCAAGTCACCCGGACAGTTGGCACCACCGCCCGCGGCCCGCCCACTGCCCGGGGTGCCACCCCGGCGGCGCCTGGGACCGCCTGGCCTGCCGTGAAATACTTCCAAGGTTCTATATTTTCCGAATCGACAACCGGCGAGAAGGGCACGGTGGCCCACACGGCCCCCCACCGTGGGCCGAAGGCTTTACTCATGAGTAGAGGCCCGGATCTAGTCTTATGCCGATCGTCCCCGATAACCGGGCCGGCTGGTCACCGGCCTGCCCGGCCCAGGCGACTTCCTCGGCCACCCGTTCGATCTTGGCCAGGCGGGCCAGGGCGGGCCGCGACAGGATCTGCCTGATGTCGCGCAGCGCCACGAGGAGCTCCTCGATACCGTCCCGGGGCGCCTCGTCGCCCGCGTACAGCAGGATCCCCTGGTAGTCCTCGGCGGAGACGACCGCGCCGGGCAGTTCGATGTCCGCGGCGTCGGCGAGGAACAGCGCCGGTACCGACGTGTCCAGGGCCAGGGCGAGGGCCGCCATCTCGGCCGCGGTGAACGCCCGGCGTCCCCGTTCGGCCTGATGGACGGCCTGGCGGCTCCAGGGCTTGCCCAGGTACGTCCCCAGGGCCTGGCCCAGCTGGGTGAGCGACATCTGCCGCGCCTCCCGCAAGCGCGAGATCTGCCCGCCGATTGCCGCCTCAATGCGCATGCCCGCTCCTTCTGTCATTCCAGAAGATGACATCGGAAGATCCCGATTGACGAATGCCGCCATCGTGGCCTAGTGTAAGCATAGGAATTTCGCTGTCAATACCCATAATGACAGTAGTCAGGAACGGAGATCCGCGTGCCGCCCTTTCACCTGGAAGCCATCCCCGTCGGCACCGACTGCGCCGTCCTGCAGATCAGCGGCGAGGTCGACGTGTACACCGCCCCGCAGGTCCGCGAGCGCGTCATCCAGCTTCTCGCCGACGGCGCCCGGCACGTCATCGCCGACCTCCGCGAGGTGGATTTCCTGGAC
>DATMKQ010000138.1:0-3824 GCA_035571275.1 Trebonia sp. | reverse complement strand
TGACCCGGCTGGACCACGACGCCAACATCGCCCCCTGGCTGGATCTGGCCGACGACCTCGGGCTGACCGTCCGGAGCGTCGACGTGAACGCGGACACCACCCTCGACGTGTCCGACCTGGAGCGCCAGCTCGGGCCGCGCACCCGGGTGGTGTCCTTCCCGCTGGCGTCGAACGCGGTGGGCACCACGGTCGACGCCAAGGCCGTGTCGGACCTGGCGCACCGGGCGGGCGCGCTGTCCTGGATCGACGCGGTGCAGTACGCGCCGCACGAAACGATCGACGTCCGGGCCATCGACGCCGACGTGCTGCTGTGCTCGGCATACAAGTTCTGCGGCCCGCACATGGGCATCGCGTACGGCCGGCGTGAGGTGCTCGAGTCGTGGCGGCCCTACAAGGCGCGGCCGGCGCCGATGCAGCCGGTCGGGCACCGGTTCGAGACCGGGACCATGCAGTACGAGCTGCTCGCCGGGCTCGTCGCGACGCTGGCCTACGTCGACAGCATCGGGGGCGTCGCCGGGCTCGCCGCCTGGGAACGCCAGCTTGGCGAGCGGCTGCTGGCCGGGCTGCCCGAGGGGGCACGGCTGTACGGGCTCCCCACGATGGACGGCCGGGTGCCGACGTTCCTGATCAACTTCCCCGGAGTCTCGTCGGCCGAGCTGTCGGTGTCGCTGGCGGACCGCGGCTTCGGCGTGTGGAGCGCCGACAACTACTACGCGCCTGGGCTGTACGAGCGGGTCGACTGGGGCGAGGCGCTGCGCATCGGCCTGGCGCACTACAACACCCTGGATGAGATCGACCGCTTCAACGAGACCCTCGCGTCGCTGGTGGCCGAGCAGACGGCAGGCTCGCTGTCCCGCTCGGGCACCTGACGATGGGTTCCGCCCCGGCCAGCCTGGTCCGGCGGCAGATCACCCTGGCACCGGGGTCGCCGCTGCGCGGGCTGGCCGGGCCCGGGGGCGAGCTGTGGTTCGTGATCGCCGGTACGGGGCGGCTGGACGTGGGCACCCTGCGCGGCGCCGTGGGCGTGGGCACGCTGCACGGCGCGGTGGACGCGGGCACACTGCGCGGCGCCGCGGTGGGCGCCGGCACTGGGTGCCGGATACCGCCCGGAGCCGAGTACCGGCTCAGCGCCGAGGAGGGCATCCTGCTCGACGCCGTCGCGCTGCCCGCCTCTCCCGCCCCTGGCCCGGCCACCGCGACCACCAGCGCCGGGACGGCCACCGCGGAGGAACCGCGGCTGTCCGAGCTCGCCGGGTGCGAGGTGGAGCGGACCGGGGACCGCAGGTTCCGCGTGCTGCTGGGGCCGGGCCGCGGCTGCGAGGCGGCGACACAGTTCGTCGGCGAGATCCCGCCGGGCCGGGCGCCTCAGCACAGCCACCCATACGACGAGGTCGTGCTCGTCCTCGACGGCGAGGGCGTGGCGCACGCTGGGGGCAGCGACCGGGCGCTCGCAGCCGGAGCCAGCGTGCACCTGCCGCGCGGCCTGCCGCACTGCCTGGAGAACACCGGGCAGCGCACTCTGGTCGTGCTCGGCGTGTTCTACCCGGGCGGCAGCCCGGCGGCGAAGACAGCAGGCACCTTAGAGGCCGCGCGATGAGGGTCGTCGACCTTACCCAGAGCATGACCAACGGCATGCCGGTGATGGAGGGCATCGCCCCGCCGGCCTTCCGCGACCTCGCCGAGGTGGCCGCCGACGGCTACGCGATGTCGCAGTACACCTTCGTCAACCACACCGGCACCCACGTTGACGCGCCCGCTCACCAGATCGCTGGCGGAGCCACCCTCGACGACATCCCGCTGGACCGCCTGGTGACCGAGGCGCTGACGATCGACCTGACTACGCACCAGCCCGGCGCGGTCGGTCTTGATGTGCTCGGCCGTTTCCTCCCCGAGGTGCGGCCGAACGACATAGTCCTGTTCCGCTCGGGCAACGCGGCGAACTGGGGCACCGACGCCTACTGGAGCGGCTGGTGCTATCCGGACGCCGCCGCCGCTGCCGCGCTTGTCCAGGCCGGGGTCTCCGGCGTCGGCTTCGACGGCCCCTCGGCCGACCCGGTCGACAGCGTCGAATACGAACTGCACCACGTCTGGCTGGCCGGCGGCGCGATCATCCTCGAGAACCTCGCCGCCATGGACCAGCTGCCCGCCCGCTGCCGCATCGTCGTGGCGCCGCTGAAGGTGAGCGGCGCGAACGGGGGTCCCGCGCGGGTGCTCGCTTTGGTCGACGACTGACCGAGGAAAGGACAACGGGCCATGGCGAACAGCCCGTCATCCAGGTCTGTAGGCGAACTGCGTCACGGCGTGCTCGGCAGCGCCGACGCGATCGCCCAGTCATTAGCGCTGCTGGCGCTGACCTTCGCCGTTTCGGCGGCACCGGCATCCGCCGCCGCGACCGCAGGCGCGGCCGTGCCACTGGCGTTCGTGATCGCCGGGGTGGGCAGCCTGTGCCTGGCCTCAGTGATCGTGCGCTTCACGCGGCGCATCGCGCACGCGGGCGGCCTGTACGCCTACACGGTCCGTGGCCTCGGCCCGCCGGTCGGGTTCCTGGCCGGCTGGATGTACGCGACCGCGTTCGCGCTCGGCATCTCGTTCGTGCTGATCATCTCGGCGGACTTCTTGTCCGCGGTACTCGTGGCCAACACCAGCGTGCACCTCGGCTGGTTCCCGCTGTACTGCATCGAGCTCGCGCTGATCCTGGTCATCGCGCTCGCCGACATCAGAGTGTCCACCCGGGTGCAGCTCGTGTTCGCCGTGATCGGGGTGGTCACGATCCTCGCGCTGTCCCTGGCGATCGTCGCAAAGGGCGGCGCCCAGGGCCTGACCTGGCGGCCGTTCGACCCGAGCCTGGCGCCGAGCACGCACGGGCTGTTCCTGGCCGTGATCCTCGCCTTCACCGGGTTCATCGGGTTCGAGGCGGCCGCCGTGCTGGGCGAGGAAGCCGCCGAGCCGAAGCGGGTCATCCCGCGCGCGATTCTCGGCACGGTCATCGCGGCGACCGTCTACTTCGTGTTCGTCACCTGGGCTCAGGCCGTCGGCTACGGCGTCTCCGGCGCCGGCCGGTGGGCCGCCGACCCGACGGCCCTGGCCACCCTGTCCGACCGGTACGTCGGGCACTGGTTCAGCACGCTGGTGGACATCGTGGTGGTCGTGGACAGCTTCGTGGCCGCGCTGGCCGGAGTGCACCTGACCGCGCGGACCCTGTTCGCGATGGGCAGGGACCGGGGCATCCCCCGGGCGTTCGCCGCGGTGACGCCGCGGTTCCGGAGCCCCTATGTCGGCATAGCGGTGTCGGTCGCGCTGACGTTAGCGCTCGGCGCGACGCTCGGCCGCCACTACGGCGTCCTCACCTACTTCGCGCTGATGGCGACGACCGGATCGATCGGCATCCTGCTGGTCTACGTCCTGGTCGCGATCGCGGGCATGGTGTTCTTCTGGAAGATGCGGGGCCGGTCCGGCGAGTCGTACAACTGGTTCCTCGACATCGTGGCGCCGCTGGTGGCGGTCGCCGTCTGCGGGTACACGATCTACGCGTCGATCTGGCCGCGCCCGCCCGCGCCGATCAGCTACTCGCTGTGGATAGCGCTCGGCCTCCTCGTCGCCGGGCTGATCATCCTCGCCGTGCTGGTCGTCACCCGCCCGGACCGGGTGCGCTCCTTCGGCCGGGCCTTCGAGACCAGCGGCCATTCCTAGTGCCTGGCCAGCCCGCCGACGACCATGGGTCATACTCCCGTCGTGGCTATGCAACAGCGGCGGACGTCGTTCGACGTGACCGCGGAACCGCTGAAAGAACAGCTGGAGACGTTCCTCGACGAGCACCGGGCAGC
>DATMKQ010000137.1:0-6005 GCA_035571275.1 Trebonia sp. | reverse complement strand
ATCGCCCTGGCCGGACGCGCCGGAATTCAAGGTGACCCGGCTGTCCTACGTGATGTCGCTGCTGCCCCCGACGATCATGCGCGACCTGGAGCTGGAGAAGCACGGCTACAAGGTCTTCCCGATGGGCCCGTACTACCAGGCCTTCCCCGAAGGCGGCTCGCTCACCCTGTACGAGGAGGACTCGCAGCGCTGCCACGACGAGATCGCCCGCTGGTCGAAGAAGGACGCGGACGCCTACCCGAAGTGGAACGCCTGGCTCGGCGGTCTCGCCGACGTGCTCGGCCCGCTGCTGCTCACCGTGCCGCCGCGGATCGGCTCCCGCAAGCCCAAGGACCTGGCCGCCACGCTCCGGCTGGCCTGGCGGCACCGCGGCCTCGACGTGCGCACGATCGGTGACGTCACGCGGCTGATGACGATGTCGATCGCCGATCTGCTCGACGACTGGTTCACCTCGCCGCAGATCAAGGGCGCGCTCGCGGTCAACGGCGTCATCGGCACCTGGGCCGGCCCGTACGAGCCGGGCACCGCGTACGTGATGGCGCACCACTCGATCGGCGACGTCGGCGACGGCCGCCTCGGCAGCTGGGGCTTCCCCGAGGGCGGCATGGGCGCGGTCGCGGCCGCGATCGCGCGGTCCGCGGTCGCCAACGGCGCGACGGTCAGGACCGGCGCCAAGGTCGCCAGGGTGCTGGTGACGGGCGGCCGCGCCGTCGGCGTCGTGCTCGACAGCGGCGAGGAGATCCGCGCGACGACGGTCGTCTCTTCGCTGCACCCCAAGACCGCGTTCCTGGACCACGTCGGCAAGGAGAACCTGCCCGGCGACTTCGCGGCCGACATCGAGCGCTGGAAGACCCGGTCCGGCGTGGTCAAGATCAACCTCGCGCTCGCCGAGCTGCCCGACTTCACCGCCAACCCCGGCACCCAGCTGCAGGAGCACCACACCGGCTCGGTGGAGATGGCGCCCACGATGGAGTACATCGAGAAGGCGTTCATCGAGGCGCGCGAGGGCCGCCCCGCGACCCGGCCGTTCTCCGACGGGGTGATACCGACCGCGTTCGACAAGACGCTCTGCCCGGACGGCACGCACATCATGTCGCTGTTCACCCAGTGGGTGCCGGCCGACTGGAGCAAGGAACCGCATCAGGAGGAGCTGGAGAAGTACGCCGACCGGATGATCGACGTCTACAACGAGGTCGCGCCCAACCTTAAGTCCGCGATCCTGCACCGCGACGTCGTCGGCCCGTACGAGATGGAGCACGACTACGGCCTGATCGGCGGCAACATTTTCCACGGCGAGCTCTCCCTGGAGCAGCTCTTCCACATGCGCCCGGCGCCCGGCTTCGCCGACTACCGCACCCCCGTGCGCGGGCTGTACTACGCGAGCTCGGCGACGCACGCGGGCGGCGGCGTCTGCGGCATCCCCGGCATGCAGGCGGCCAAGGCGGCGATCGCCGACCGCGCCGTCCCCCGTGCCCGTGGCTGACGTGCCCGTGGCTGACCGAAGCGCGGACCCGCTCGCGGTCATGCTCGAGGCGCGCAGTGTCGCGCTCGTCGGGGCCTCGCCCCGGCCGGGCAGCCTCGGCGCCCGGATGATCGCTGAGGTCGCTAAGTCCCCGGCGGCCCCGCGCACGTACCTGGTCAACCCGAAGTACGAGAAGATCGGCACCGAGCGCGTCTACGACAGCCTGGCGGCGCTGCCCGAGCCCCCCGAGCTGGCACTGCTCGCGGTGGGTGATGCCGCGCTCGAGGACCAGGTTGGCGCGGCGGCAGAAAGCGGCGCCCGTTCCGTAGTGATCTTCGGTTCTGCCTTTGACCCGCACGGGAACCGGCTGAGGGACAGCATCGCCGCGACCGCGCGCGACGCCGCGATGCACCTGTGCGGCGGGGGGTGCATGGGGTTCGTGAACGTCGCGCGCGGGCTGCGCGCGATCGGCTACGTGGAGCGGGACCCGCTGCCGGACGGGCCGGTCGCCCTCGTCACGCACTCCGGATCGGTATTCTCCGCGCTGCTGCGCACCCGGCGCGCGTTCGGTTTCACGGTCGCGGTGTCGTCGGGGCAGGAGCTCGTCACGCCGGCGGCCGCGTACGCCAGGTACGCGCTGAGCCTGCCAGAGACGAGGGTGCTCGCGCTGGTCCTGGAGACGATCAGGGACGCCCTGCTGCTGCGCGACGTGCTCGGCGCCGCCGCCCAGCGCGACGTGCCCGTCGTCGTGCTGTCAGCCGGAGCATCAGAACGCGGGCGGAACATGGTGACCGCGCACTCCGGCGCCCTCGCGGCCGGCGACGGCGCCTGGCAGGCCCTCGCCGCCGCGTACGGCGTGCACCGCGTCGGCGACCTCGCCGAGTTCGCGGACACCCTGGAGCTGTTCTGCGCGGGCCGCCGTCCCGGCGCTGGCCGGGGGCTGGCGACCGTGCATGACTCCGGGTTCGAGCGGGCGCACGTGGCGGACGTGTCAGCGCAGACGGGCGTGGAGTTCGCCGTGATCGGCGCGGCGACCCGGCAGCGGCTCGCCGACGTGCTCGACCCCGGCCTCGAGCCGGGCAACCCGCTCGACGTGTGGGGCACCGGCCGGGACACGCGGGAGCTGTTCACGCAGACGATGTCCGCGCTTGCCGCCGACCCGGCGGTGGGCGCGGTGGCCCTCGCCGTGGACCTGGTGCCCGAATACGACGAGGACGACTCGTATCCGCGGGCAGCCCTCGCGGTCGCCGCGGCCACGGACAAGCCGGTCGCGGTGCTCGCCTCGGTGCCCGCCGCCATCGACCAGCGGGCAGCGGCCCGGCTGCGCGCGGCCGGTGTGCCTGTCTTGGAGTCGACCAGGTCCGGCCTGCTCGCGCTGCGGCACCTGCTCGCCCCGCCGATGGCGGCGCCGCCCGCGCGGACGCAGCCGCCCAACACAGTGCCGCCCAACACAGGGCCGCCCGACACGGCGCGCCGTGACCGGTGGGCGGCCAGGCTCGCGAGCGGCGCGGTCGGCGCCGAGCTGCTCGACCTGCTGCGCGACTACGGCATCCCCGCCGCGCGCGCGGCCAGCGCGAGCACCCTCGAGCAGGCCCTGGCGGCGGCGAGGGAGGTCGGCTACCCGGTCGCGCTGAAGACCGACGAGCCCGGCGTCGCGCACAAGACCGACGTCGGCGGCGTCCGCCTCGGCGTGGCCGACCCTGAGGAGCTCACCACCGGCTACGCCGATCTCGCGGCCCGGCTCGGCCCTCGCGTGGCCGTCTGCCAGCTGGTGCCGCCAGGACCGGAGCTGATCGTGGGGATGGCCCGCGACCCGGCCCTCGGCCCGCTCATCGTGACAGGTCCGGGCGGGGTGCTCGCCGAGTTTTTCTCAGAACGAAGCGTGCTGCTGCCCCCGGTCACCATGGCTGCCGCCGCGTCGTCGATCTCCCGGCTGCGCTTCGCGGAGGTGCTGGCCGGGATCCGTGGCGGCCAGCCCTGCGACTCCACCGCGATCGCCGCGGCGATCGCCGCGTTCTCGACGCTGATCGCGGAGCTCGGCGACTGGCTGGAGGCGTTCGACGTCAACCCGCTGATCTGCGGCCCGTCCGGCGTGGTCGCGGTTGACGCGCTCGCGATCCCGCGCCGCTGACCAAATGACTGCTCAGGATGTCTTTTCCGGGAAGGGCAGCGCGATGGGGTCGGCCGCGAGGCGGCTTCGCCCGGACTCGTCGAACCGGTCGAGCCCGAGCATGGATACGTCAACGATCTGCGACGCCCCGGTCAGCGCCACGTCCGCGGTCGCCCGGGCGACCGCGGGTCCCCACATCATGCCCGCGCCGCCGGCCGAGGCCACGAACACTGCGTCGCGGTCCGGCGCCGGGCCGATGATCGGCAGGTGGTCGGGCGTGAAGTCGATGGTCGCCGCCCACAAGCGGCGCAGCCGCAGATCGGTGGTGAGCGGCACGAGCTTGGCCAGCCGCTGGCGCATGAGCGCCAGGTAGGGCTCGTCCACGCTGCGTTCCTCGCCGGGCGGCTCGTCGGGGTTGCTCATGCCGAAGAGCAGCCCGTCCTCCTCCGGCCGCCAGTACAGTCCCGACGGCACGTCGAACACCATCGGCGTGTCCGCGAACGCCGGGTGCGCCTCGGTCACGGCGACTTGGTGCCGCGCGCCTCCGGCCGGGATGCGGATGCCCGCGAGCGCGCCGACCGCGGCCAGCTTCGGCCCGCCGGTGAGGATCACCAGCCCGGCCGAGATCGTGCCGCGCGAGGTGGCCACGGCCGTGCCGTTAGGGATCGCGCCGTCAAGCCCGGTGAACGCGGTCCGCTCCGCCACGTGCACGCCGCTGCCGATCAGCGCGGCGGTGTAGGCGCAGACGTTGCGCGGCGGCGTGACGAAGCCGTCCTCCGCGCAGTAGGACGCGCCGAGCGTCTGCCCCGGCGCCATCGTCGGGTTGAGCTCGCTGACCTCGTCCGGGCCAGCCCAGCGGACCGGGATGCCCTCAGCCTGCTGCATGGCGATTCGCTGGTGCGCGGCCGCCACCTCGGCTTCGGTGAAACACGGCAGCAGGTACCCCTGCCGGGTGAAGCCCGAGTCGGTGCCGATCTCGGCCTGCTGCGCCACGTAGAAGTCGCGGGTCCAGCGGCCAAGCCGGACCGCTTCCTGGGTGCCGCCCTGCAGCCGCACCACCCCGGCCGCGCGGCTGCTCGCGCCCTGGCCGAGGTGTCCCTTCTCGATGAGGACGACGTTTTCCAGTCCGGATTTCCGCAGGAAGTACGCGCACCAGGCGCCGACGGTGCCGCCGCCGACCACGACGGCGTCCGCGGTAGCTGGCAGTTCGCAGATCGTTGGCACGCACCTGATGCTGTCATAGACTGAATGTTCAGTCAACGATTGCTGTGTCGGTCAGCACTGCGGAGGTGGGCGGGCATGTACGGCTTGTCGGACGAGGACCTGGACATCCAGACGCGGGCACGGGCCTTCGCGGACGAACTCATCCCGTTCGAGGTCGAGGCGGAGCTCAACGACGGCCTGCCGGACGACGTCACGGAGGCGCACAAGAAGCGGGCGATGGAACTCGGCCTGCACTCCACCAACATGCCGAAGAAGCTGGGCGGCCGCGGCTGCACCTCGCTGCAGCAGGTCCTGGTGCAGGAGCAGGCGGGCCGGGTGACGAACGCGCTCGGCTGGGTCGCGGCGACCCCGCCGTCCTGGCTTCCCGCGGTGGCCACGCCGGACCAGATCGAGCGCTACCTCGAGCCGACGATCCGCGGCGAGCGTGAGGAGTGCTACGCGATCACCGAGGAGGGTGCTGGCTCGGACGTGGACGCGATCGAGGCGACCGCCCGCCGGGACGGCGACGAGTGGGTGCTCACCGGCGTCAAGTGGCACGTCACGTCTTACAACACCGCCGACTACTGCTTTTTCCAGGCCAAGACGGCCGACGGCGAGCACCTCATGTTCCTGGTGGACCTGCCGACCCCAGGGGTGAGCGTGCTGCGCACCCCCGCCTACTCGCACACGATCAGCCACCACCACCCGATCGTCGGCTTCGCCGACGTCCGCGTCCCCGCGGCCAACCTGGTCGGCGCCGAAGGCGACGGCATGTCCTACGCGCGTGAGTGGTTCCGTTTCGAGCGGCTGATGGTCGCGGCCCGCTGCGTCGGCGCCGCCGAGCGCCTCGTCGCCGAAATGACCGGGTTCGCGAAGACCCGCGAGGCCGGCGGCCATCCAATCGCCGAGCACGGCCTGGTCGCGGGGATGCTCGCCGACAGCATGACCGAGTTGTTCGCCGCCCGCTCGATGCTGTATGAGACCGCGCGCGGCATCGACCGCGGCGCGGACGTGAAGGTCGCGCACGGGCAGTGTTCGATGGCGAAGCTGTACTGCTCGGAGATGGCCAACCGGGTGGCCGACCGCGCGGTCCAGGTCTTCGGCGGCCGCGGCTACATGCGGGAGAACGTCGCCGAGCGGTTCTTCCGCGAGCTGCGCGTGGAACGGATCTGGGAGGGCACCAGCGAGATCCAGCGCATGATCATCGCCGGCCAGATGACCCGCCGCGGC
>DATMKQ010000136.1:0-9392 GCA_035571275.1 Trebonia sp. | reverse complement strand
GCGGTGTAGTCGAAGTCCACGTACTCGATCAGGTCGCCGTTCTGCACTCCGTCGATCACATCGACGTCCCGGTGCTCATGGTTGAAGTTCTCCCGCGGCTCGGTGAACCTGGCCGCCGGGTAGTTATGCTCCTGGAACGAGATGTGGTCGCTGCCGCGCAGGTAGCGGTCGCGCCGCCAGATCACCCGGATGTCCATGTCGGTCAGCTCGTGCGGCGCGACGTCAGTGACGAACCGGGCCAGCTGGTGGGTCTGCCCGTCGACCTCGCCGCCGACCGCCTGCATAACGGCGATCTCCGACGCCGTCACGGCGGTCGGGATGCCCTCCACGAACAGCCGCAGGCTGTGCGGGTCGGGCTTCGTGCCGTCCCACGCCTGGCTCGCGCCGACGATGTCGTTGCTGAACATGCCCTGCACGTCGGCGCCGGCGGCCGCCATCTGCGTCGCCATGTAGCCCGACCCGTACAAGCCCTGCTCCTCGCCGTCGACGGTGGCGAACACCAGGGTGCCGGGGAACTGGCGGGTGGCGAACAGCCGGGCGAGCTCGAGCACCACCGCGACGCCGGAGCCGTCGTCATCGGCGCCGGGGGCGTCGCTGGTGAAGTTCAGCACGTCGGTCACCCTGGAGTCCAGGTGGCCGGTCACCACGTAGTACCGCTGCGGCGACGCGGTGCCCTGCAGGGTCGCGATGACGTTGCTGATCGTGGTCGGGACCGGGATGTTGCTGGCGACCGGCTGGACGAACGTCTGCTTCTGCACGGTCATGTTGCCGGACGACGTGGCCGCGATGGCCTGCATCTGCCCGTACACCCAGTTGACGGCCGCGCCGATGCCGCGTACCGGGTCGGTCTGGCTGGACGCGGTGTGCCTGGTGCCGAACGAGACCAGTGTCTGGATGGTGGCCTCGATCCGGGCGGGGTCGATCTGCCGGATCAGATGCCGCAGCTCGTTGTCTGGTTGGTGCCGGGCGATCGCGGGTGCGGTGCTCGCCTTGGCCGCGGCGACGCTGATGAAGGGAACCGCGGCCGCGGTGACGGCCGACGCGGAAAGGAACGCACGCCGGGTAGCGCCGGCGCGGTCTTCTGAGGCGTTGTTTGCCATGTCCTGAATGAACGACGTATCTGAGCAGATGTCAACGCTGATGTGGCAAATACGATCAATGGGGACAGGCGAGTCAGGTGACGACGATGCCTGTGTTGGCTGTGAGGTTCGCGTACACCTGCGTGAGTTGCTTGGTGACCGGGCCCGGCGTTCCGTCGCCGATGGTCCTGCCGTCCACGGCGACGACGGGAGTCAGGCCGCCCATCGTGCCGGTGACGAAGACCTCGGCGGCGTTGTACAGCTGCGGCAGCGTGTAGTCGCCCTCTTCGGTGGCCAGACCAGCCTCGCCGGCCAGGCGGAGGATCGTCGCGCGGGTGACGCCCTCGGGGCAGGAGGCGGTCGTCGGCGTGGCGAGTCCCGACGGCCGCACCATGAAGAGGTGCGTCGCGTTGGTCTCCGCGATGAAACCGCGGTGGTCGAGCATGACCGCGTCGTCGGCGCCCGCGACGTTGGCCTCGATCTTGGCGAGGATCGACGGCAACAGGTTGTTGTGATGGATCTTCGGGTCCAGGCAGTCCGGCGCCGGCCGCCGGACGCTGGCGGTGATCAGCCGGATGCCGGACGCGTCGTAGACGGGGTCCTTGAACTCGGCCAGCACGATGAGCGTCGGCCCTGAGGCGTTCAGCCGGGGGTCCATGCCAGAGGTGATCTTCACGCCGCGGGTCAGCGTCAGCCGGACGTGCACACCGTCTCGCATCCCGTTGGCGGCGAGGGTACGGCGGATCTGTTCGGTGATCTCGTCATCGCCCGGCACCGAGCCGAAGGCCAGGGCGTGTGCCGAACGACGCAACCTGGCCAGGTGCTCGTCGAGCGCGAAGATCCGGCCGTTGGTCAGCCGCAGCCCCTCCCATACCGCGTCGCCACCTTGGACCGAAGAGTCGAACGGGCTCACCCCGGCGCTGTCCCGGTGCGCGAGCACCCCCGCGATGTTGACGACCAGGTCGCGATTACGCTCGTCAAACTTCTGGAGCATGGGAACCTCTGGGAGTCGGCCCGGTTCGTTCGGGATCAATACTGATTTTGTATGTACTGAGAGTCTCGTAGTACGGCAGGCACTGTTCCGCCAGGGGCTCGAGTTCCGCGGCCAGCGCGGGCGGGGCGCCGGGCTCGCGGGAGGCCGCGACGGGCACAAAGCCGGTGGACCTGCGCACGCTGTCATACCAGTACGGCGCCCACACGCCGTCGCTGTCGCGGGGGCCCGGCGGCCAGCAGAGCATCGCGGCGGAGAACGGCACGCCGACCGCGCCGCACAGCGCGCGCAGCCCCGCCTCCGGCGCGGCGAGCAAGTCGGCCGATTCGATCACCGGCCCGCCGAACTCCTCGAAGATTTCCACCTGCTGCCGCAGGCCAAGGTCGTCCAGCGTGGGCGCCGAACGGACCCGCGCATAAGACGCGAGCAGCCAGCGCGGGTCCCTGATGAGGAACGCGTGCCGCAGCGACGCCAGCGCGACCCTGTCGACCGAGGGCAGGAGGTGGTGGGTCATGTGTTTTTGGTACTGCACCGTGACGCCTGGGGGCAGCGGATCGTCGGCCAGCCCGCGCAGCACAACCCGCCAGTCGGTCGGCTGGCTGGCCAGGACCTCCTCCCGGCCCGGGTGGTCCAGGCCCGTCTCCGCCAGGTAAAACGCGTACAGCGGCTCATCGATGACCACTGTGTCCGGCCGGTTCTGCCAGGCGCGCATGAGCGCCGTCGAGACGGTCCGCGGGCCGGACCACATCGCGATGCGCGTGACCCCGCCCGCACGGCCGGGACCCTGGCGCCCCCCGGTCAGAAAACCACCACGCTGCGCAGCACGTCGCCGTGCTCCATCTTCGTGAACGCCGCCTCCACATCGCCGAGCGAGATCATCTCGGAAACGAACTTATCCAGCGGCAGCCGTCCGTCCAGGTGCAGGTCGACGAGCATCGGGAAGTCCCGGCTCGGCAGGCAGTCCCCGTACCAGGAAGACTTCAGCGCGCCGCCCCGGCCGAACACCTCAAGCAGCGGCAGTTCCAGTCGCATATCCGGCGTGGGCACACCGACCAGGACGACGACTCCGGCCAGGTCGCGGGCGAAGAACGCCTGCTCGTAGGTTTCCGGCCGCCCGATGGCCTCGATCACCACGTCGGCGCCGAACCCGCCGGTCAGCTCCTTAATGGCGGCGACGGGATCGGTGTTACGCGAGTTGACCCCGTGTGTCGCCCCGAATCCCCGCGCCCACTCCAGCTTCCTGTCGTCCACGTCCACCGCGATGATCGTCTTCGCCCCTGCCAGCCAGGCGCCGAGCACGGCTCCGTCGCCCACGCCGCCGCAGCCGATGACGGCGACACTGTCGCCGCGGGTGACGCCCCCGGTGTTGATCGCGGCGCCGATGCCCGCCATGACGCCACAGCCGAGCAGGCCCGCGGTGGCCGGCGCGATCGCCGGGTTGACCTTCGTGCACTGGCCAGCGGCGACCAGCGTCTGTTCGGCGAAGGCACCGATGCCCAGCGCCGGGGACAGGGGTGTCCCGTTTGCCAGCGTCATCTTCTGCGTCGCGTTGTGCGTGGCGAAGCAGTACCAGGGCTTGCCCCGCGCGCAGGCGCGGCACTGCCCGCAGACCGCGCGCCAGTTGAGGATCACGAAGTCACCGGGCGCCACTTCGGTCACGTTGTTCCCGACAGCCTCCACAACCCCAGCGGCCTCATGCCCCAGCAGGTAAGGGAAGTCGTCCCCGATGCCGCCCATCTTGTAGTGCAGGTCCGTATGGCAGACACCACAGGCCTGCACGCGGACCCGCGCCTCGCCCGGGCCCGGATCCGGCACCAGGATCTCCGTGACCCTGACCGGCTCTCCCTTGGCGAGCGCCACCACACCGTGCACGCTGATCGTCACGCAGGCCTCCTTTTCTTCGGAACGAATAGTTGCTTCCGCCTCTAACGTTTCCCTTACTCACCTCAGCAGGTCAACGCCACACTCGGCGCCGGGTACCCCGGCCAGATTGTCCCGCAACTCCCACGCGCGCGACTAGCGCAGGCGGTACACGCCATGCGCGACGATGACCGCCCGGCCTCCCACGAGCACTCGCTCGATGGCGTCCCCCGTCCCTTCGACGCGGGCGTACAGCACAGAAGGGCGGTGGATCTGCGCGCCCTGGCGAATCTCGATCTCCTCGCCGAACTTGATCCGGCCGTGCCTGGCGAGGTGTACCGCGAGCGGACCCGCGGCGGATCCTGTCGCCGGATCTTCGCCCACGCCGAGGGCGGGCGCGAACATCCTCGTGATCCAGCCGTCTTCCGTCCTGGCGAAGCAGCTGAGGTTGATCGGGATCCGGCCGAGCTTGCCCATGTCGGGGGCGAGCGCCGCGACCGCTTCCTCGCTCGGGAACTCGACGTACACGTTCAGCGGGCCGTTGCGGTACCACTCGATCGGCAGGCTGGACTGGTGGTCAGGGACGCCGAGCGCGTCCAGCACCTCGGCCGTGCCGTCGTATGGCCCCCAGGCGGGGACCGGCTGCGACATCCGGCCGAACGTGGTCGTGCCCCCCTCCGACTCAAGCTCGACCGGCACGTTCCCCACGCCGAGCTCGAGGGTCACGGTGCTCTTGCCGAAGATCTCGCCGATGACCCAGGCGGAGCCCAGCGTCGGATGCCCGGCGAACGGAAGCTCGCCACCAGGGGTAAAAATGCGGACGCGGGCGTCCGCGTCCGGGTGTTCCGGAGGCAGGAAGAACACCGTCTCCGAGTAGTTCATCTCGCGGGTGGCGTTGAGCATCATGTCGGTGTCGAGCCCGCGCCCATCGAGGAAGACGCCTAGCTGGTTGCCTTCAAGCGGGTTGCCGGTGAAGACGTCCACGATTTTGAAGTCGCGGAAGTCACGGAAGTCGTCGATGCCTTCGCTGCCGTCATGCGGCTCGCTTGCCCACAGCCGGATCGTCTCAGGGATTCGCACGATTGCGAGCCTACTCGGGACGCCGGGCCGCGCTTAGAGCCAATCGGCGACGAATTGGCCAGGTCAGACGCGCTCGGCGGCGCGGCCTCGCCAGGACACCGATTGGCCCGAGTAGTGCCGCCGCGCGGAGTCGGCCGTCATCGCCGCGTACAGCAAGGCGATCAGCGGGAGCGTCGGCGCGCGCAGCGGCGACAGCCGGTAGAAACGCAGCATCGGCAGGTAGCTGACCGTCATCAGCGCCCAGCCGGCCAGGCCCGCCACCCCCGCCAGGACTGTCGCGGTTCCGCTGCGGCCGCCTGCGGCGGCCACCGCCAGCCACACGATGGCCCCCGCCGGCGGCGCGGCGTAGAGCAGCAACAGGCCGACGACCGTTCCGGCGAGCAGCATTGGTGAATATCGGAGCTGGGTATACGCGGACCGGGCGATCATGTGCCACAGGTCGGCCAACCGCGGGTAGGGCCGGACGCTCCTAACCCGCGTGCTCAGCCCCAGCCAGCACCGGTTACCTGCGCGCTTGAGCAGGGTCGCGAACGCCACGTCGTCGATCAGCGCGCCTCGGATCTGCTCAAGTCCGCCTGCGCTGTCCAGGGCGGACCGGCGGACCAGCATGCAGCCGCCGGCTCCGGCGGCGGTCCGGCTCCGCGGGTCGCTGGCCCGGCGGAACGGGTACAGCTGGGCGAAGAAGTAAACGAAGGCGGGCACGATCTGCCGTTCCCACGCGGTCTGCGCCCGCAGCAGCGCCATCTGCGAGACGACCGCCTGGTCGTCCCCCTCGGCCGCCGCGACCAGTTCACGCAGCGCGCCCGGCCCCCACTCAATGTCGGCGTCTGTGAACAGCAAGTACCGCGGCGGTCCCGCCTCCGCGCTGGCGGTGGCGCCCTGGGCCATCGCCCATACCTTGCCGACCCAGCCGTCTGGCCGTGGCCGGCCCGCCACGACAGTGAGCGGCGCGCCGCCGTCAAGGGCGGCTTTGGCGGCGAGTTCGGCCGCGATCTGGCCAGTGCCGTCCTGACTTCCGTCGTCCACCAAGACGACCCGGAACTCACCCGGGTAGTCCTGGCCAAGCAACGGGGGAAGCGTCGTCGGCAGCATGTCCGCCTCGTTCCTCGCGGGCACCACGGCTACCACCCCTGGCCACTGACCGGCCGCGACGTCTCCCGCCGACCACCTATCCACCGTGGGGCCGGTCGGCAACCGTTGCCTAGTCGTCCAGTAGCCACCGTGCGCCACCAGCAGATACACCCAGGCGGCGGCGCTAACGAGACAGGCGATTGCGAGCACGAGCACAGGGGCAGCTTGGCACAGACCAGCACCTCCCCGGGAGCGCGGCCTCCGGGCCGGAACGCGGCCTCCCAGGTCGCCTTCCATCCGGAGATCGCCGGATAAAAGTTAAGAAATCCTATAGGTTCTGTTTGGCTATGGATTTCGCGAGCATGGACGGTCCGAGGAAGGCGACGGAGCCGGCATCGGCGACGTGCAGCGACAGCGCGGTTCGCGGCTCCTTCCGCCCCGATATCCAAGGGCTCAGGGCGCTGGCCGTGGGGCTGGTGGTGATCTACCATCTGTATCCGTCGCTGCTGCCTGGCGGTTTCGTTGGCGTTGACGTCTTCTTCGTGATCTCGGGGTTTTCGTCACGACGACCCGGATGTGGGAGCTTGGCGCGGGCGGCCTGCTGGTCCTGCTCCCGGCACAGCTCAGCCAGAACCTGGCCCGCCGAGGATGGTTGGGCTGGGCGGGGCTCGCCCTCGTGGTCGCCTCCCCAATCGCGCTGCGTGGCACGACCGCGTTCCCCGGCGCGCTCGCGCTGCTGCCCGTCACGGGGGCCGTGCTGCTGATCGCGGGAGGGTCCGCGCGAGGGCGGTACGGTCCGGCGCGGCTGATGTCCGCGCGTCCGCTGGTCTTCCTTGGCGGGATCTCGTACTCGCTGTACCTGTGGCACTGGCCAGTCATTGACCTGTGGAGCGCCTGGCAGGGCAAGCAGCCCGGCCCGCTGAGCGGTCCCGCCCTGGTGGCCGTATCGCTGCTGCTCGCCTGGCTGACCAAGGTCCTCGTGGAAGACCGCGTACGGCTGTCGCCGCTCCTGACCGGGTACGGCTGGCGGTCAGTGTCGACGGCGCTGGCGGTGGTTGTCCCCGTCGCCATGGTGTCGGTGTATATCGCGGGCGGTCCCGGCCAGTGGAACGGCAAGCTAGGCCCGGGCTATCCCGGGGCGGCGGCACTCGCGCACAGCGTGCCCGGCATCACACCCGAGCCGGTCCTGCCGCCGCTGAGCGACCTGCACGCCGCCGTGCCCGAGTACTGGCGGCAGGGGTGCCTGGACGACGTGCGGACATCCGAGCCGAAGGAGTGCGTGTACGGCGACACCGCCAACCCAAGGCTCAAGGTCGCCCTGGTAGGCGACTCCGTCGCGGGCAACTGGTTTCCTGCCATCGACGAGATCGCTCTCCAGCAGCATTGGGAACTGATCACGGATCTGCACGGCGACTGCGCGTGGACGGCCACGATGATGATCGACCAGTCGACCGGCGATGCGAACACGGCATGCTACGAGTGGGGTGCCGCAGTCCTGCATGACCTTCTCACGACGATCCAGCCCGATGTGGTGCTCACGTCCGATCTCCCCGGCACCGGGTCGGTGGCCTACCCGCAGCCGGGACCGCAGGCGAACGCGGACATCGGTTCGGGCATGGCCAGGTACTGGACACAACTCGAAGATCACGGAATCTCGGTGGTGCCGATCCAGGAAACCCCGGTGATGGGCTTCAACATCCCGGACTGCGTGGCCGAGCACGGGGCTTCTTCGCAGGACTGCGAGGTTCCTGCCGCTAAGGCGATCACACCCGACCCGCCCACCCTCGACGCCGCACGAGACATGAGCAGCGAAGTCACGGAGATCGACATGAACCAGTTCATCTGCGGCCAGGCCGAATGTCCTCCGGTCGTCGGAAATGTCCTGGTTTACTTCGACGGCCACCACTTGACCAGCATGTACTCCAAAACGCTGACGCCCTACCTCAAGCCGCGACTGCTTTCAGCATTGAAAACAAGCGGCATCGCCGGCGGATAAGGGCGGCGGCGAACCGGGGAAGGACGCGGCGTAGCGCGCGTTGTTATCGAGCAATCCGTCGATCACGGTGATGAAGATGATTTACCCAGGTACCGTGCGAGGTGATCGATCACCTCGCGCGCGTCGTCCTCAATGCCGTAGATGAACGTGGACTTGCGCCGCCGCAGCACGGGCAGCCCGAGCGCGTACAGCCCCGGGCTGTCTAGCACGCCGCCCTCGTGGCGCAGCTGGCCCTTGGCGTCCACTGTAGGCACGTCCAGCCAGCCGTAGTCCGGCCGGAATCCCGTCGCCCACACGATCGATCGGATCTCGCCGCTTCCGAGGTCGAGCTGCAATCGCGACGTCTGCGGCACGAGTGTCGGCGCGAACTGCTCGTAAGGGCCGACCTCGGCGTCAAACCCGGCGCTCCCGGCTGTCAGCGCCCACTCGTCGAACGAGTCAAGCAGCCGCCTCATCTTGAGGTCGGCGAGCGTGAACACGTTGCGCAGGCCGCCGGAAAACAGCGCGCGGCCGTCTCGCACTGTCGCCCAGCGGCCCGCCAACTCGACACCCATCGAGGTGAGCGCGTTGAGGTCGAGCGTGGCCCGCTCAGGAGTCCCGACGAGCTGAGGCGAGGGCAACCGCCGGGCGCGCGTCAGATCCTCGACCTCGTCGTATCGCTGGTCCCACACGCCGGACGCGGCCATCCACCACAGCACATCGCGTCCGCGGTAGGTGCGTGGCAACCGCACGTGCTCCCCTACCGACAGGGTCACCGGCCGGCCCGACCGCTGCAGTTCGGCCGCCAGCTGCACGCCCGTCGCCGACGCTCCCACAACGAGCACTCCTCCGTCGGGAAGCTTGGCTGGCTCGCGGTAATCGAACGGCGTCACCTGCTCGACGGACGCTGGCACCGCGTCTGTGAACGCCGGCACCGAAGGCTGATTGCAGGCGCCGCTCGCGATGACCAGTGCGCGGCAGTCAATCTGGCCGTCGTCCGTCGTCACGTGGTACCCGTCGTCGGTACGACGCACTGACGTGACGTTCACACCGGTCCTAACGGGAGCACGCGAGACCTTCGCGAAGCGCTCGATGAACTCGGTGACTTCCCCGGTGGTCATGTAGCCGTCGGGATCCGGGCCTTCATAGCGAAGGCCCGGAAGACGGCTTTGCCAGTTGGGGGTGAGCAGCCGCAGGGAGTCCCAGCGTTCGCGCCGCCAGGAGTTCGCCACCTCCCCGCGCTCGAGCACGACGTGGTCGATCGACCGGTCGCTGAGGAAGTGGCTCGCGGCGAGGCCTGCGTGCCCCGCGCCGATGACGACCGTGGTTACGCGCT